>DATLIA010000201.1:0-33257 GCA_035540215.1 Actinokineospora sp.
ACGAAGCCCCGCCCCACCACCACGACAAAACGCACGACAACGGCGGCCCCCAAGCCCACCACGACGCAAAGCAAGTGCGACCCCAACTACACCGGCTGCGTCCCCATCTCCAGCGACGTCGACTGCATGGGCGGCAGCGGCAACGGCCCGGCCTACGTCCGCGGCCCGGTCACCGTCATCGGCAGAGACATCTACGGCCTCGACGCCGACCACGACGGCATCGGCTGCGAATAGGTCACCTCGTAAGCTGAGTCCACTGGTGATGGGCAGGAGGCCGGGGTGACTGAGACGACGGTGGCCGAGGTGATGGCCGAACTGGCCGCGCTGGAGGACCCAAGGGCACGCGCGGTAAACGAGAAACACGGCGACGACCACGGCGTGAACCTCACCAAGTTGCGCGCGGTCGCCAAGCGACTGAAGACGCAGCAGGAACTGTCGCGCAAACTGTGGGATACGGCTGACACCGCGGCAAGACTGCTGGCGCTGCTGATCTGCCGCCCGAAAGCGTTCGACCGCTCCGAACTCGACACCATGCTGCGCGAGGCACGCGTCCCCAAGGTCCACGACTGGCTCGTGAACTACGTCGTGAAGAAGAACCCCCACACCGAAGACCTACGCGCGACCTGGTTCACCGACCCAGACCCAGTGGTCGCGAGCGCAGGCTGGGCCCTCACCACCGAACGCGTCGCCAAGAGCCCCGAAGGCCTGGACCTAGCAGGCCTACTCGACATCATCGAGGCCCAGATGCGCGACGCCCCGGACCGCCTGCAATGGGCGATGAACCACTGCCTGGCCCAGATCGGCATCGAACACCCCCAACACCGCACCCGCGCGATCGCCATCGGCGAGCGCCTGCAGGTGCTCAAGGACTACCCGACGCCGCCAAACTGCACGTCGCCGTTCGCCCCGATCTGGATCACCGAAATGGTCCGCCGACAGGCGGAGAAGTAGTCACTCGCCGATCCATCCGAACCGAGAAGTGGGAGGTGGTCGCTCGTGATCGCACGTATCGCGGTATGGGAACCAATGCCAGATGACGACCGTCAGTGGGTGATCGACGCGGCGAAGACCGTTCCCGGCGTCCTCGACGCCTACCACCTGCTCGACCTGGTCACCGGCAACGGTCTGTCGATAGCCTTCTTCGAGGACGAGACGGATCCGGCGATGGTGAAGGCCGCAATCGCCCGACGAGCCGAGGAAATCGGCTGGAACAACGAGCCGCGCCCAGCACCGAAGTCCGAGACGATCTACCAGGTGATTCGCAAGGGCTGACCACGGCCACCACCGCCGACGTCCGCATCTGCCCGCTGGTCGCGCGCTCTGCCGGTCGACCGTCGTCGGTGGCGGGACTCTGCGTGTAGATCAGGTACGGGTGGCCCAATGGCGGAAGACCCGTTGAACGTCCGTGTGCCAGGGTTCACCGTCACCGTGCCATCCGGAGCCGGGTGCCCCAGACTGCGAGTTCACCACCAAGGCAGTCAACGGTGGCTCGTCTGCGCGGGCGCAATCGCGGGCCAACTGTTCCAGGACTCGGGGCATCTCGTTGCGTAGCTCGATATCCCTCAGGCCGATCGCGTGCCCCAACTCCTTATAGGTGACGATCGACCGCCGCATCGCAGCCATGATCAACGCGGCTCGTGACTGCAAGACCAAGACGTCTCTGTTCTCTTTACCCATGGTCTGAACTTCGCGTGCTGAGTCGTCAGCGTTTCTTCGTCACTCGGGCACGCAGCGTAGCTCGGGTATTGACCAAGGCCCGCGCAAGCTGCTCACTACCCGCCCGCCGGGTATCGCTAGAACAAGGTCGCTGGCTCGATTGGCTCGGGTTCGGGCAGTGCGTCGAGGTCAGGGACGAGTGCTCGCACGTCGTCGTGGAAGCGGCGGGCCAGGGCGGGCGCGTCGTCGTTGTCGGGGGTGTGCAGGAACACCGTCGGCGATCGGCCCTCGCGCAGCCAGTCGGCGACCACAGCGGTCCACGGCCGCCACCCCTCGACCGTCTCCTCGACCGAGTCCCGGCCCAGGTAGCGGACGATCGGCCGGTCGGTCAGCGCCCGCGTCCGCCGCGGCAGCCGCGGTTTTCGCGCCCAGGCCTCCTGGGCGGCCTCGCTGGTCGGGGGGCTCTGGAAGAAGACTGTGGTGTCGAACGGCACCCACTCGGTGTCCGCGCCCGCGAGTGCCCGCTCCAGCTGCGATGTCGAGCCGGGGTCGGTGAAGAAGCCGGGGTGGCGCACCTCCACGGCACGCTCGCGGTCGGTGGGAAGCCTGCGCAGGAAGCGCCCGAGGGCGTCGATGTCCGAGGGGCCGAACGAGCCTGGCAGCTGGGTCCACAGCACCGCCCGCTCGCCGAGGGGCTCGACCGCGTCCAGGAAGGCCCGCATCTCGGCCTCGACACCGGTCAACCGGCGCTCGTGCGTGACGATCTTGGGCAGTTTGACCAGGAACCGGAAACCAGGACCGGTCTGCCGCGCCCACGTCGCGACGGTGTCCCGCGCCGGGGTCGCGTAGAAGGTGGTGTTGCCCTCGACCGCGTTGCACCAACCGGCATAGGCCCGCAGACGCTCCCCCGGGGGCAGTGACCGCGGCACGAATCGCCCTGGCCACGCCTTGTGGGTCCACATCGCGCAACCCACATGAAGACTCGCCATCCCACCAACTCCATTGATCGCGAGTGAAGCCAGCCCGCCACCGGTCCAGCGCGTCAGCGGCGGCAAGGTCACCGTCGAAGTCCACGACTACCACGACATCAACACCGGCGTCCTGGCTTCGTCGCTGGCCAAACGCCCGCCCGGCTATGTCAGCCTCAGCTTCCCCGACCCCCGCCGAGCAGCAACACGTTGAGCAGACCGTCGGCAGCTCATAACCCCAGCAGCCGCCGATACTCAAAATTAACTTTACTTCCATCGACCGAGTGAGGCTGGAACTATAGTTTTACTGTAGTATAAGCTGATGCCCACCGATCGGCGTGACCTCCGTCGGCAACTCTTCGAGCTCGCCGCCCAGCAGGGCGGCTATTTCACGGCCGCGCAGGCAAAGTCGCTTGGCTATTCCCACCAGGCGCAGGCCCATCACGTTGGAGCCGGTAACTGGTGGCGCGTTGATCGCGGCCTGTTCCACCTAGTTGAGTGGGTTCCGGGCGTACACGATGAACTCGCTCGCTGGACCCTGTGGTCACGAGGACGAGCGATCGTGTCACACGAGTCGGCCATGGCCGTGTATGACATCGGCGAGTTTGAATCGCGGTATGTCCATCTGACGGTTCCGCGCGGGTTCACCATGCGCGACGAGGCTGTAGCGCTTCACTACGCCGAGCTTCCCGCCGATGACGTCGTCGCGCGCTCGGGATACCAGGTGACCACTCCACTGCGCACGCTCATCGATATCGCCGCGAACGCGGCCGATGAGGATCAACTCGCCCGCGCCATCGGCGACGCGCGGCGAGCCGGCCTCGTCACCACTCGCCGTCTCCGCTCCCACGCCGAGACCCTTGACTCCCGCGCCGCGCTCTACATCGAACGCGCGATCCAGCAAGCGGAGACACCATGACCTACCAATCGGCGCCTGCGCTCCGCACCGCATTGGAGCGCCGGCTGTCGGCACGATCCGCCGAGACCGGAGTCAGCCTGGACCGACTACGCCGGCGGGTGATGTTCGAACGCATCATCGCCCGTATACAAGCGGCAGAACCGGGGCACTGGGTACTCAAAGGTGGTATGGCACTTGAGGTTCGTCTACGTGACGACGCCCGCCTGACCAAGGACGTCGATCTCGGCCTGCGCGATGACGTCAACAGCGCACCAGACCTCCACGAGCGACTCATCGACATCCTCGCCGTCGACCTCGACCATGACTACTTCACCTTCACTGTCGGCCCGCCGGAACGGCTACGCGACGACAGCGGCGGAGTCCCCACCTGGCGGGCCAAAGTCAGCGCGCAACTGGCCGACAAGCCTTTCGGAGGCATTCAGCTCGACGTGTCCCCCAGGACTCATGAGCTTCACGCCACCGACAGGCTCGCCATACCCAGCTCATTGGCGTTCGCCGGGATCCCAACAGTTGAGGTCGAAGCGGTCGACATCCACCGACATGCGGCGGAGAAGTTCCACGGCATGCTCCGGGACTTCGGGGAACGCGAGAACTCGCGGGTCCGCGACCTCGTCGACCTCACCATCATGCTCGAACACGACCTGCTCGAACCCGCGAATGGCAGCCGCGGTCCGATCCGTGTGGCTGGAACGAAACAACACCGAACCGCCGAACGACCTCCCGCAACTGCCAGAGTCGTGGCCGGACCGCTACCAGCGACTTGCTGCCAGCGACGGCATAGAAATCCCGCCGTACGTCGCAGCCGTCGTCACCGTGACCCAGCTATGGCTCACCATGCTCCCCCGCGAGTAGGCACACAACAGCCATCGCTAGATCCAAGAGGGAGACGACCGTGCGAGCCCTGGGGAGGCCGCAACCTCTGACCTAAACGCCACCCACAGGCAAGACACCTTAAGGAATTACAACCCAAAAGAGCCCCTGACCAGCGAAAACCCTCTCGCTGAGGTAGTGGGCGAGAGGGCTACGCTGCGTACAAAACTGCAGGTCATACGGCAAACCGAATTCTCGGTGGACCTAACGTCAATGCACCCGAACCGCCAGGTTCGGGTGCATGGCGCTGAGATCATCGTCCACCCAGTCGCCCATCGTGCTAGGGCGTGAACTTAGCTCGCAGCCATGCTGACCAGCGGATTCATAGCCATTGCTGTTCATTTCCGTACAAACACCGTACAGTGGCAGCAGGAGATGGCGAAGCAACGAGAGACGAGGGAGGTAGTGACATGTCGACCAAGGAAGCACGCCTCGACTTCAGGCTGGACCCTGAGGTCAAGGCCCGCATCGAGCGAGCCGCCAAGCTGACCAGCGAGTCCGTCAGCACGTTCGTCGTACAAGCGGCCGCCATGGCGGCCGACGACATCTTGGCGCGCGCCGACGTCACCATCATGCCGGCCGAGCAGTTCGACATGCTGCTGGCAGCACTCGACACCGCCGACTCTGCACCCGCCTTGACACGACTCGGTCAGCGTGACCGGAGGTACGTGCGCAAGTGACCGAGTGGACATCTGCATCACTGCACGAACAGCATGTTCTCCACGAGTTCGACTGCGGCGTACCCGACCTGAACGACTGGCTGTCGGGCCATGCCTTGAACGCTTCCAAGCGCGGGACAGCTCGAACCTATGTGTGGACTGGTATGGGAAGTGATCGTGTGGTGGCCTACTACGCGATCACCCCCCACACGGTGAGGCGAGACGAGGTGTCCAGCAGTCTTGCGTCCGGTCTCGCCGTCATACCCGGTTACTTGCTGGCCAAGCTCGCCCTAGATCAGACCTTGCATGGTCAGGGCCTAGGCGGCGACCTGCTCCACGATGCTCTGAGCAGGCTGATCGAGGCGGCCGATGTTGCGTCTGGTCGTCTGATCGTGGTTGATGCGATCGATGACACGGCCGCGTCGTTCTACCAGAAGTATGGCTTCCAGCCCGTGAAGGACAATCCCCGCAGGCTGGTGATCAAAGTCGCAACAGCCCGAGACGCGCTCGGTTAAGAACCCTGCGGTCCCTCTCGGACCATGGGTCACGCTGCATCGCAACACGCGGCGCCAGCGCCCCAGAAGATAACGATGGCCGACGTGGTCTGGGCCTTCGGCAGACACACGTCGACCAAGGGGCCGAGACCGATGTATCGGTCCCGACCCCAGTGGTTCGAGCGGTAACGCATTTGTGGAGGTGCCGGGAATCGAACCCGGGTCCTCTGTCGCTTCATCAGGGCTTCTCCGTGCGCAGTCCGCACTGTCTCTACTTGACCCCACCGGTCACGCGAACAAGCCGGTGTGACGGGCCCAGCCACTGTTTGCTTCCCAACCGATCCCCGTAGCCGAGACCGGCGGTAGTCCTCCTAGCTGATGCCGGGACCCAGGGCGGAGGCATCCCTGAACCGACAGACCCGAACCGCTACTTAGGCAGCGAGTTCGTAGTCAGCGCGAACGTTAGTTTCGGCGCTTATTGGTTTGCGAGCGACGCTTACGGTGGCCATCTCGCCTGCACCGGCACGCTTCCCCTGAATCAACGTCCAGAGTCGAAACCGTTCACCCCCTGGTTGTGGACTGTTACCCACCTAGCTTAGCCCGTCCGTCGAGCGGGTTTGGTGGGGCTAGCCCTACCCCCGGCCCGGTGGCGTCCCCCATGGTCCACACCCCGCCGGAAAGCCAGGCTGTTCACATGCCGATGGAGGGGGAGGACATGACAACCACGATCAACGTCGACGGGACGCGGCCGCGGCCGCCGGTGGTGGGTTCGCTGGTGTACCTGGTGATGAATCTGGTGGTGGGGATCGGGGCGTTCGTCACGTTCGCGGTGCTGTTCAGCGTCGGGATCGGGACCGCGGTGGTGTGGGTGGGCCTGCCGCTGCTGGCCTTGGCGATCATCCTGTGCCGGGTCGGCGGGCAGGTGGAGCGGGCCAGGGTCTACGCGCTGCTCGACACCTATATCGCGATGCCGCATGAGCCGCTGCCCGCGACCAAGCGGTGGCAGGCCAGGGTCAAGGACCCGGCGACCTGGAAGTCGCTGACGTACTTCGTGCTTTTGCTGCCGATCGGGATCGCCGAGTTCTCGGTCATGGTGGCCGCGTGGTCGACGTCGCTGGGGCTGTTCGCGCTTCCGGTGTACTTCCGGTACCTGCCGGGCGGGGAGTACCGCATGTGGGACTGGAACCACCCGTGGATCGTGGTGGACTCGACGTTCGAGGCGCTGCCGTTCGCGCTGGTGGGGCTGGCGCTGCTGGCGGGGACGCTGGTGTTGACCAAGGGCATGGGGGCGGCGCACGCTCGGTTCGCCCGGATGATGCTGGGCCCGTCGCCGCGGTCGGTCGATGGTGAGCGGACACTGGTGGCAGGGGGTGTGATGTGAGCGAGCGGCAGTATCCGCATCCGGCGGCGGCGGTGGCCTACCTGCTGGGCGCGTTCCCGCTGAGCCTGGTCACCTTCCTCACCACCGTCGTCTTCATGTGCGTCGGCGTCGGCACCGTGGTGATCTGGGTCGGCGTGTTCCTGCTGGTCGCCGCGGCCGCCATGGCCAGGGCGTTCGGCAACGCCCACCGCTTCTGGACGCGGACGCTGACCGGGGCCGACCTGCCCCCGGAGCCGGTGCTCAGCAACCCCGACGAGCCGTTCCTGCGCCAGTGGCGGACCCTGCTCACCGACCGCCGGACTTGGCGGGACTTCACCTACCTGATGCTCGAGTTCCCGCTGTCGATCATCGGCTTCGCCCTCGGCCTCGCCAGCATCCCGCTGGTCCCGCTGGCCCTCTGGGTCGCCCCGCGCTACGCCTGGCTGCACTCGCAGTTGGCGGTGGCGATGCTCGGGCCGGACCGCACGGCCGACCTGACCGCCAAGGCCGAACGCCTGCAGGCGTCCCGGGCCCGGGGTGTCGACGCGGCCGAGGCCGAGCGGCGCCGGATCGAGCGTGACCTGCACGACGGGGCGCAGCAGCGGCTGGTCGCCGTGGCCATGGGCCTGGGCCGGGCCAAGGGCAAGCTCGACGCCGACCCGGAACTGGCGCGCGCGCTGATCAACGAGGCGCACGCCGACGCGAAGCTGGCCGTGGCCGAGCTGCGCGACCTGGCCCGCGGCATCTATCCGGCGGTCCTGGGCGACCGCGGGCTCGACGCGGCCCTCTCCTCCCTGGCCGCGAAGTGCCCGGTGCCGGTCGAGGTGACGGTGGACGTCGAGCCGCGTCCGCCCGCGGCGGTGGAGAGCACGGCGTACTTCATCGTCGGCGAGACGCTCACCAACATCGCCAAGCACGCCCAGGCCGAGTCGGCCACGGTCCGGGTCTGGCGGGAGACGCGGTCGATGGGCGACGAGGTCGTCGTCGAGATCACCGACAACGGCGTGGGCGGCGCGGACGTGCGCCCCGGGGGTGGGCTGTCCGGCCTGGCTGACCGCGCTGCCACGATTGACGGTGTGATGACCGTGGTGAGCCCGCTCGGCGGGCCGACAGTGATCAGGGCCGATCTGCCGTGCGTGTGGTGATCGCCGAGGACTCCGTGCTGTTGCGAGTGGGCGTGACCCGCCTGCTCGCCGACGAGGGAATCGAGACCGTGGCGGCGGTCGATGACGGCGACAGCCTCCTCACCGCCGTCACCGAACACCGCCCTGACCTGGCGATCGTGGACGTGCGGATGCCGCCGAGCTTCACCGACGAGGGCCTGCGCGCCGCGCTGCGGGCGCGGGCCGAGCTGCCGGGCCTGCCTGTGCTGGTGCTCTCCCAGTATGTCGAGGAGCGCTACGCGGTGGAGCTGCTCGCGGGCGGCGCGGGCGGGGTCGGCTACCTGCTCAAGGAGCGCGTGGCCGACGTCGCGGAGTTCGTCGACGCGGTGCGCCGGGTCGCCGGGGGCGGCACGTGCATCGACCAGGAGGTGATCGCTCAGCTCATGGCACGAGGGCGACGCAATCCCATCGATCTGCTGACACCCCGCGAGCGCGAGGTGCTCGGCCTGATGGCCCAGGGACTGTCCAATGTGGCCATCGCCAAGACGCTGACCGTCTCTGACGGCGCGGTGGAGAAGCACGTGGGCAACATCTTCTCCAAGCTGGGCCTGGAGCCCAGCAGCGAGGAACACCGCCGCGTCCGCGCGGTGCTGACCTTCCTCGAACGGTCCTGACACGGGGCGGCGGGCCGTGGCCCGCCGCCCCGCCTCGGTCAGCTCGCGTCGAGCGTGACGTCGTCCACCAGGAACGAGGTCTGCAGGTTGCTGTCCTCGGAGCTGGCGAACCGGACCGACACGGTCTGGCCCGCGAACTGGGCGAGGTCATAGCTGACCTGCCGGTATCCGCCCGCGTCGAGGTTGGAGAAGGAGCCGAGCATCGTGTTGCCCGCGGTGACGGTCAGCTTGTCGTAGGCGACGTCCTCCCACTCGTCGGTGTCCGCGTAGAGCCAGAACGACAGCCGATAGGTGCCGCATCCGGCCGGGACGGTGACGCTCTGGCTCACGTACTCGTTGCTCACCGAACCCCAGCCACCCAGCCAGGCGCTGTAGGTCCCCGCGTGCGCGGGCTTGCCCGAGTTCGCGTGCTGCCCGATGACGTTCACCGACGCCGTCCAGCCGGTCGCGCCGGACTCGAAGCCGGGGTTGGTCAGCTTCTGGCCCGGCGTGCAGCTGCCGCCGTCGGTGATGGTCCAGACGAAGCCCGCCTTGGCCGCCTTGCCCGCGGAGTCGGTGACGACCACGCTGGTCTGATAGGTGCCCGCGGTCGTGGGCTTGCCGGTGACCAGGCCGTCGTTGCTGACCGACAGACCGGTGGGCAGCGCGGACGCCGACCACGTGTACGGCGCGGTCCCGCCGCTCGCGGCGAGCTGCAGGCTGACATCGACGCCGACCTTGCCGTTTTGGTCACCCGGGTTGGTGATCGTCGGGTCACCGCCGCCGCCCTTGATCGTCCAGGTGAACGACGTGGATCCGGTGGCGCCCTGGCTGTCCCGGACGGTCACGGTCACGTTGTTGACGCCCGCCGCCGTGGGTGTGCCGGAGATGACCACGACATCGGTGGTGCCCGGCTGGACGGAGACGCCCGCGGGGAGGCCGGTCGCCGACCACGTGTACGGGCCGGTGCCGCCGGTGACGACCAGCTTCACGCCGGTCTCGATCCCGACGTCGCCGGTCTGGCTACCCGGGTTGGGCAGCGTCAGCTCTCCGCCACCGCCCTGGATGGTCCAGGTGAACGATGCCGAACCCGTCGCGCCCGCGCTGTCCTTGACCGTCACGGTGACCGCGTGGGTCCCACCCGCCGTCGGCGTGCCGCCGATCAGCGCGACGTCAGTGGTGCCGGGCTCCAGCGAGATCCCCGCAGGCAGGCCGGTGGCCGTCCACGTGAACGGACCGGTGCCGCCCGAGACAACGAGCTTCACACCAGTCTCAGTGCCGACAGTGCCCGTCTGGTCGCCCGGGTTGGGCAGCGTCAGCTCCCCCCCGCCGCCCTCGATCGTCCACTTGAAACTGACCGTGGCCGAGGTGCCCGCGCTGTCCTTGACGGAGACGGTGACCGTGTTGGTCCCGCCTGCCGTCGGCGTGCCGCCGATCAGGGCGACGTCAGAGGTGCCGGGCTCCAGCGAGATCCCGGCGGGCAAACCCGTGGCGGTCCAGGTGTAGGGGCCGGTACCGCCGGAGACCACGAGCTTCAGACCGGTGTCGCTGCCGACTTTGCCGGTCTGGTCGCCCGGGTTGGGCAGCGTGAGCTGGGCAGCGCCCTCGATCGTCCACTTGAAACTGGCCGTCGCCGAGGTGCCCGCGCTGTCCTTGACCGTCACCGAGACCGACGCCGCGCCCGCGGCGGTCGGGGTGCCCTCGGCGGCGACCGCGTTGGTGCTGCTCGACCCGAGGGTGACGCCAGCGGGCAGACCGGACGCGGTCCACGTGTACGGGCCAGTGCCACCGGTCGCGTTCAGCTTCACGCTGGTCGACACACCGACCTTGCCGGTCTGGTCGCCGGGGCTGGGCAGCGCGACCGGGGTCGTCTGGGTGCCTGGGTCGATGTAGAGCAGGCGGTTGGGCGAGCCCGTGCCGGGATTGGTGACCTTGTTGGGCGTCGCCGCGGCGATGAGGCCCGCCTGGACCTGCGCCGGGGTGTCACTCGGCCGGTTGGCCAGCCACACCGCCGCCGCGCCCGCCACGTGCGGGGTGGCCATCGACGTGCCGCTGATCGAGTTCGTCGCGGTGTCGTTGGTCATCCAGGACGACGTGATGCCGACGCCAGGGGCGAAGATGTCGGTGCAGGTGCCGTAGTTGGAGAAGCTGGCGCGCGCGTCGTTGCGATCGGTCGCGTTGACGGTGATGCCCTCGGTCACCCTGGCGGGCGAGGAGTTGCAGCCGGTGGCGTTGTCGTTGCCGGATGCCAGCGCGTAGGTGATGCCCGCGGCGATCGAGTTGCGCACCGCGGTGTCGACGGTGGTCGACGCGCCGCCGCCGAGACTCATGTTGGCCACGGCGGGTTTGACGGCGTTCCTGGTCACCCACTCCACGCCGCTGATCACCCCGGTGTTGGTACCGGAGCCCGCGCAGTTGAGCACCTTGACCGCGACGACCTTCACGCCCTTGGCCACGCCGTACTCGGCGCCGCCGACGGTGCCCCCGACGTGGGTGCCGTGGCCGTGGCAGTCGGTGTTGTTGGTGTCGACGGTGTTGGTGCCCCAGGTCGCGCGGCCGCCGAAGGTGGCGTGCGTGGTGCGGACACCGGTGTCGATGATGTACGCGGTCACGTTGGCCGCGCGGGTGCCGAAGCTGTACTTGCTGTCCAGCGGGAGGTTGCGCTGGTCGACGCGGTCCAGGCCCCACGACGGCGGGTTGACCTGGTCCTCGGCGATCTTGACCTGGGCGTCCTGCTCGACGAGCGCGACCGCCGGGTCGGCGGCGAGCCTGCGCGCCTGGCCCGGGGTCATCCTGGCGGCGAACCCATTGACCGCGTGCTGCCAGGCGACCGTCACCGTCCCGCCGTACTTGGCGGTCAGGGTGGAGGCGGTTCTGGCCGACGCCGATCTCGGCGCCGCGCTGTCCTTGACCACCACGATGTAGCTGTCTTTCACCGCGTCGGCGCGATCGGCGCCGAGCACGGTGCCTTCCGCGGCGACGGCGGGCGACGAGAAGCCCACCGCCATCGCTGTCGCTGCGATCAAGCCGAGCAGAGCCCGGCTCGCGCGAACCTGTGCCATCGAAGGTCTCCCTCAGTGCAGGGGTCTCCGCCGGTCGCGGTTGTGGGCGACCGGCGGAGAAGCAGGGGTATTCGACGTTCGCGCGAACGTATTCGAAGAATAATCACGCGAACGCCGGGTACCGCTAGCAGTTACCTGTGAGGAACGACCATTCAGCGGGATTCTATGAACTGAGCGAACCAGGAAGTCCCGCTATTCCGAGCGGCATTGCCAGAATTAGAGACAACTATAGCCTCTACGCATAGTGCCAGCTAGTTCACGCGACAAGCGTTTGCGCGACAGCGGGCTCCAACGCCAGGGCCAGTGCTTCCCGAACGTCGCCGACCAAATGGACGGTAAGCGCCTCGCGAACGGACTCCGGCACGTCGTCCAGGTCCGGTTCATTTCGCTTGGGAAGCAGGACCGTGGTGATTCCGGCCCGGTGCGCGGCCAGCAGTTTCTGCTTGACCCCGCCGATGGGCAGCACCCGCCCGGTCAGCGAGACCTCGCCGGTCATCGCCACGTCCGACCGCACCGGCCTACCCGACAGCAGGGAGGCCAGGGCCGTGGTCATGGTGACGCCCGCGCTCGGCCCGTCCTTGGGCACCGCGCCCGCCGGGACGTGCACGTGCACGCCGCGCTCGGCCAGTTCGGCGACCGGAAGTCCCAGCTCAGGGCCGTGTGACCGCAGGTAGGACAGCGCGATCTGGGCGGACTCCTTCATCACGTCGCCCAGTTGCCCGGTCAGCGTGACCCCGGCCGACCCGGTGTCCTTGTCGGCCAGCGAGGCCTCCACGAACAGGACGTCACCGCCCGCGCCGGTCACCGCCAGCCCGGTCGACACCCCGGGGACCGAGGTGCGCTCGGCTGACTCCGGCGTGTGTTTCGGGCTGCCGAGGTAGGCCCGCAGGTCGTCCGCGGTGACTTTCAGGGGCAGGACGGACTCGCCGAGCGCCAGTTTCGCGGTGACTTTCCGCAGGATGCGCGCGATGGACCGCTCCAGCTGACGCACCCCGGCTTCACGGGTGTACTCCCCGGCCAGCAGCCGCAGCGCCGACTCGTCGACCGCGACCTCCTCCGCCGTCAGCCCGGCCCGCTCCAGCTGTCGGGGCAGCAGGTGGTCGGCGGCGATGGTGACCTTCTCGTCCTCGGTGTAGCCGTCGAGCCGGACGAGTTCCATCCGGTCGAGCAGCGGCGCCGGGATCGACTCGATGACGTTCGCCGTGGCCAGGAAGACCACATCGGACAGATCGAGCTCGACCTCCAGATAGTGGTCCCGGAACGTGTGGTTCTGCGCCGGGTCGAGCACCTCCAGCAGCGCGGCCGTCGGGTCGCCCCGGTAGTCGGAGCCGACCTTGTCGATCTCGTCGAGCAGCACCACCGGGTTCATCGACCCGGCCTCGGCGATCGCCCGCACGATCCGACCGGGCAGCGCGCCGACATAGGTGCGCCGGTGACCGCGGATCTCGGCCTCGTCCCGCACACCACCGAGCGCGACCCGGACGAACTTCCGCCCCATGGCCCGCGCGACTGATTCACCGAGCGAGGTCTTGCCGACCCCGGGCGGTCCGGCGAGCGCGAGAACGGCCCCACTGCGTCGCCCACCGACGATGCCCAACCCACGCTCGTCGCGCCGTTTGCGCACGGCCAAGTACTCGATGATGCGGTCCTTCACGTCATCAAGCCCAGCATGGTCGGCGTCGAGAATCGCCCGCGCGCCTGGGATGTCGTAGGCGTCCTCGGTCCGGTCGTTCCACGGCAGTTCAAGGACGGTGTCGAGCCAGGTCCGGATCCAGCCCACCTCGGGAGACTGCTCGGATGTCCGCTCCAACTTGTCCACTTCGGACAGAGCAGCGTCGCGGACCTTCTCAGGAAGATCGGCCTGCCCGACCCGCGCCCGATAGTCCTGCTCCTCGGACGCCGGTTTGCCGTCAAGCTCGGCGAGTTCCTTGCGGATGGCGGAAAGCTGCTGCCGCAACAGGAACTCCCGCTGCTGCTTCTCCATCCCCTCCTTGACGTCCTTGCGAATCGTCTCGGCGACGTCGAGTTCGGCCAAGTGCTCCTTGCCCCACTCCAGGAGCTTCTGGAGCCGGGCGGCCACGTCGGTCGTCTCCAGCAGCCAGACCTTGCGCTCGTCGGTCAGGTACGGCGCGTACCCGGCCATGTCGGCAAGCGTGGCCGGGTCATCGATCTGGTTGACGGTGTCGACCACCTGCCACGCACCCCGCTGCTGCAGGATGTTGGTGACCAGCCCCTTGTAGTCGCGGGCGAGTTCCCTGGCTTCGTCGGTGACCGCCTCGTCAGCGGTCTCGACCTGCACCCAGAGCGCGGCCCCGGGGCCAGTCGTGCCCGCCCCGATCCGGACCCGGCCAGTGCCCCGGACCACAGCGGCCAGGTCACCCCCAGGCAGCCGCCCAACCTGCTCGACGACGGCCAGGGTGCCGACGGAGGCATACTTGCCATCCAGACGTGGAACGAGAACGACCCTGGCGGGCTCGGTCCCGGCTTGTGCGGCTTCGACAGCGGCCCGCGCCTCGGCGGCGTTGTCGGAGCCGGTCAGGTGGATGGGGACGACCATGCCGGGCAGCAGGACGGTGTCGTCCAGTGGCAGCACCGGCAGCGTCAGGGCCTCGGACATTTCCGATCACACTCCCAAAGTTGAGTCTGACTAGCTCAACCTCTGGGAGTGTGCCTTTGTTTCCGAAACGTGTTCGCCCTGAGCGAGCGGGGGCTACCGCACGTAGTAGCCGAGCAGATCCACGATCACGTGGGTGTCACCCCAGTGGTTGTAGATCAGCGCCTCGCCGTTCACCACCGGCACGGTCACGTGGTTGGGCACCGTCCGGCCCGCCGGGAAGTTCAAACTCGACGTTCCTGGCCGGTACGACCCGTTGGGCCACACCGTCAGGTAACTCGCGTCGGTCGAACCAGTGGCTGTCACGTTGAGCACGAGGGCGAAGGCGTTGGACGGCAGGTCGGAGACGCTGAGCAGTCGGGTGTATTGGGTGCGCAGCGGGAAGTCGGCGCGGGTGTCCATCAGCCTGCGCGGGGTCACCGGCTTGAGCAGGCCCTCAGTCACCTCGCCCGGGATCGACCGGTAGAAGCCAACGACATCGATGACCACGTCAGCCGAACCGCCGTGGTTGTAGACCCGAACCTTCCCGTCCGGCCCGACCGGGACGATCACCTGGTTGGACCCCGTCCAGCCGGCCGGGAAGTTGATGTTCGACGTGGCAGGCCTGCTGCCCTCGCCCCATACCGTGACATATCCAGGAGCGGTGGTGCCCGTGACGGTCAGGTTCAGCACGACCGCCTTCGGCGAGGTCCGGCCGACGTCGCCGAGGTCCACGACCCGCTCAGTCCCGTGTGGCAGCGGACCGCCGGAGTTCCGTGAGTCCCACGCCCTGGTCTGCGGCCAGACGCCGAACTGAAGCGCGGGCCGCTCCCACGACGAGTACGTGCCATTCACGTAGTAGCCGACCACGTCTACCGCGATGTCGGTGTCGCCCGCGTGGTTGTAGAACTCGACCCGCCGGTCCGGTCCGACTGGGACGGTGACCAGGTTCGACACGGTCTGGCCCGCCGTGTAGTTCAGGCTCGACGCCGTCGGCCGGGGCAGTCCCGCGGGCCACACCGTGAGGAAGCTGCTCGCGCTGGGGTTGACGACGGTCACGTTGAGAACCGCGGCCGTCATCTCGGACGGGCCCACGGGGCTGAGCTTGATCGACTGGCCAGGGCCGAGCGCCCTGGGCCACGAGACCCGGCTGTCCCACAGCCTGCCTGGCCCGGTCGGCACGAATGCGCCAAGGCCCTCCGGATAGTCGACCTTGATCGACGGGATCGGCGCGGACGGCGATGCCTCGATGCCCGCCGCGTCCCAGATCCGGGCGGACACCTGGAGTTCGGTGCGCCCGATGTCGGTGACCTGGACGTCAACCGGTACGACAACCTTGCCGTCCAGCAGGCTCTCCACCGCGACGGTCTTCTCGGTGCCGCCGATGCCGACCTTCGCGCCGGTCACCCCGGGACCCCACGAGTGCACGTCGAGCGTGACATGGATGGTGTTCCACGCGCGCCAGTTCACGGTGGTCGCGTTCACAGTGACCCCGCGCAGTTCGGGACCGGAACCGGCCATCCGGGACAGCACGGCGAACGGCGTCGCGTGGTGGCGCGGGCCGCCGACGCTGACGTGACCAGCCTGGTCGTACACGGCGAGACCGGACATGTCGCAGCTGTACACGCCCTTCGGGATCGTGACGTCGATGGTGACACCACTGCCCGCCAGCACCGGCTCGGCCGCGACACACGGCGCGCTGACGGTCGGCACGACCTTGGTGATCGGCGAGGCTGACGCGAGCTTGGCGGTGAAGGCGACGTGCTGGTCGCTGCGCCAGTTGTCGACCGGGTTCGGTGTGAACCCGGCCTCGGAGATCGCGATGTCGGCGTTGTCGGTGAAGGCGACCGGCGCCTCGGACAACGCGTCCAGAACCCGCACGTTGTCCAGCATGTCGACCAGCTCGACCTTGGTGATTGTCCACGTACCCACCATCCCCGACGGGATCGGCAGCGACAGCCGGATTGGCGACGGCAACGGCTTGGACGGAGGAGGCGGCCCTATGACCCGCTTGGCGATCACACCGCCAGGGCCCGTCGCGGTGATCGCGATCCGCTTGACTCCGGCTCCGGATTCGGTGAGCTTGAGCGTGTAGGACGCGGTCTGTGGACCGTCGTTGGTGAGGTAGGCGCTGTCAGCCGCGGTGATGGAATCCAGGCCGGGCGCAGTCGTGTCCGGGACGGACTTCGCCGTGAACCCATAGGTGATCGAGGGCGGCAGTTCGGCGTCGCCGACGGCGGTCACTTTCCACTGGGCGGTGTCGCCCGGAGCGAACTTCGGAACCGGGAAGTCGGCCTGATACTTCGCCGACACCCCGTCACTGGAGATCAGCCTGGCCCACATCGGTGAGCCAATCGAATCCCTGTCGAACCCGATGGAGTACTGCGGTTCGAACATGGCCCCGGTGGGGCTCACCAATCCGACCTTCACGTACCGCAACGACGGCAGGTAGTTCACTGTGAAGGTCAACGTGTTGCTCGCGGCGCCGCCGGTCGCGTCGACCTCCGGCGCGCTCCACGCCAAGTCCTTCAACACCGTCGTCGCCGCCGACGCGGGCACCGCGGCCGCCACGACCACCGCACCCGCCAACGCCACTACTGACACCACGGCACGCAGCCGAGAAGCCAAGCGCATGACAAACCCCAGTTCCCCAGACGCCGCTGCGGCCCCGATCGCGCAGGCGTGATTGACCTGGGGAAAGTCTAGCCTCGGCCTTTCAGCGCGCGGCCGAGCGCCTTCGTCATCTCGCGGTTCGCGTCTCGTTTGGCCAGGTCCTGGCGCTTGTCGTAGGACTTCTTGCCCTTCGCCAACGCCAGTTCGACCTTGACCTTGCCGTCCTTGAAGTACATCGATAGCGGCACCAGGCTCAGACCGCTTTCCTTGATCTTGCCGATCAGGCGCAGGATCTCGGCCTTGTGCAGCAGCAGTTTGCGCGACCGCCGGGGCTCGTGGTTGGTCCACGTTCCCTGCAAGTACTCAGGGATGTGGACATTGCGCAGCCAGATCTCACCGTCGTCGACCGTCGCGAAGGCGTCGACCAGCGAGGCCCGGCCTTCACGCAGGCTCTTGACCTCGGTCCCCAACAGGACCATGCCTGCCTCGTAGGTGTCGACGATCGCGTAGTCGTGCCGTGCCTTGCGGTTGGACACGATCACTTTCTGGCCGCGTTCCCTCGCCATTACGTCCGCACGTACAGGCGCAGGGTGACATAGCCGGTGATGGCCGAGATCACGATGGCGATCAGCATCAGGATCGGGGTCACGAAGGCGATGTCGGACGCACCGATCGAGCTGACGACGCCTGCCTCGATCGGATCCCGCAGGACGTCGTCGGCGAAGGCCATCTTGCCGACGACGAGGAGTCCGATGGCGACGATCGCACCGACCAGGCCGGTGACCACTGCTTCCAGGAGGAAGGGGAGCTGGGTGTACCACCGGGTCGCACCCACCAGTCGCATGATGCCGACCTCTGTCTTGCGGGTGAACGCCGACAGCTGCACCGTGTTCGAGATCAGCAGCAGTGCCGCGATGGCCATGATGCCCGCCACGAAGAACACGCCGGTGCGGACTCCGTTGAGAGCGCTGAAGAAGCGTTCCAGGAATTCGTTCTGGTCGGCGATGGTGTCGATGCCCGCGCGGCCGCTGTAGGCCTGGGTGATCACCTCGGGGCGGTCCGGGTCCTTGAGCTTGACCCGGAAGGAGGCGGGCAGCGCCTCCGGGCGGGCCAGCTTCACCAGTTCCGGCTGGGCCTCGAAGATGCGCTTGAAGCGCTCGAAGGCCTGCTCACGGTTCTCGAACTGGACCGCGTCGACCGCGGGGTCGCTCTCCAGGGCGGACCGCAGGCCCTTGCACGGGTCAGCCGTGCAGGTCTTGTCGGTCGCGGACACGTCGTTGGTCAGGTAGACGCTGACCTCGACCTTGTCCTGGTAGAGCTCCTGGGTGTTGTCGATCATGCGCACGATCAGCAGGCCACCGCCGAGCAGGAACAGCGAGATGGCGGTCGTGATGATCATGGCGATGGTCATCGTGATATTCCGGCGAAGGCCGGTGAGGACCTCGCTGAACACGAAGCTGGCACGCATCGGGGGTGGTGTTCCTCGTCGTTGGGGGCAGGTGGCTCGGGATCAGCGGCCGACGCCGTAGACGCCGCGGGCGTCGTCGCGCAGGACGCGGCCGAGGTCGAGTTCGACGACGCGGCGGCGCATCGAGTCCACGATGGAGTGGTCGTGCGTGGCCATGAGGACGGTGGTGCCGGTGCGGTTGATGCGCTCCAGCAGAAGCATGATGTCCTGGCTCGTGTCCGGGTCCAGGTTTCCGGTCGGCTCGTCGGCCAGCAGCATCAGCGGCCGGTTGACGAAGGCCCGCGCGATCGCGACACGCTGCTGCTCACCGCCGGACAGCTCCGACGGCATGCGCTCGGCCTTGCCCTCGAGGCCGACCAGCTCCAGCACCTCGGGCACGACCTTCTTGATGGTGTGCCGAGGCTTGCCGATGACCTCCAGCGCGAACGCGACGTTCTCCGCGACGGTCTTGTTCTGCAGCAGCCGGAAGTCCTGGAAGACACAGCCGATGGACTGCCGCAGCCGCGGCACCCGGCGCCGCGCCATCCGCGCGACGTCGAAGTTGGCCACGTAGACCCGGCCCTTGCTGGGGACCTCCTCGCGCAGCAACAGGCGCAGGAACGTCGACTTCCCCGACCCCGACGGGCCGATGAGGAAGACGAACTCGCCCTTGTCGATCTCGACCGACACGTTCTCCAGGGCGGGGCGCGTGGAGGTCTTGTAGACCTTGGAAACCTGTTCGAGGCGGATCACGGTGCGCGAGTCTACCCGCGCTCGTTATGCACCTGTTGCTTCGCCTCGCGTAATCATTTCCGCAGGTGACGGTGCGTGCACGGTCCGCTACTACTGGGTACGGCGCCAGCGGATCCCGGCCTCGAGGAAACCGTCGATATCACCGTCGAGCACCCCCGACGGGTTGCCGACCTCGAACTCCGTGCGCAGGTCCTTGACCATCTGGTACGGGTGCAGCACATAGGACCGCATCTGGTTGCCCCACGACCCGCTGGAGGAGTCCTTGAGGGCGTCCATCTTGGCCTGGTCCTCCTGCCTGCGGCGTTCGAGCAGCTTCGCCTGCAGCACGACCATGGCCGACGCCTTGTTCTGCAGCTGCGAGCGCTCGTTCTGGCAGGACACCACGATGCCGGTGGGGATGTGGGTCAGTCGGACCGCCGAGTCGGTGGTGTTGACGCCCTGTCCACCCGGACCGGACGCGCGGTACACGTCGACGCGCAGGTCTTTTTCCTCGATCTCGACGTGGTCGGTCGTCTCCACCTGGGGCACGACCTCGACCGCGGCGAACGACGTCTGCCTGCGACCCTGGTTGTCGAACGGCGAGATGCGCACCAGCCGGTGGGTGCCCTGCTCGACACTCAGGGTGCCGTAGGCGTAGGGCGCGGTGACCTTGAACGTCGTCGACTTGATGCCCGCCTCTTCGGCGTAGGACGTGTCGTAGACGTCGGTCGGGTAGCCGTGGCGCTCGGCCCAGCGCAGGTACATGCGCATCAGCATCTCGGCGAAGTCGGCGGCGTCGACGCCACCGGCCTCGGACCGGATGGTGATGAGCGCGTCGCGCTCGTCGTACTCACCGGACAGCAGCGTGCGCACCTCAAGGGAGGAGATGTCCCCGCGCAGGCGTTCCCGCTCGGCGTCGGCCTCCGCGGTCGCGTCGGCGTCGCCGCCGTCCTCATCGGCCAGCTCGTACATGACGGGCAGGTCGTCGAGGCGGGAGCGCAGCTCCTCCACCTTGCGCAGTTCGGACTGCCGGTGCGAGAGCTGGCTGGTGACCTTCTGGGCGGACTCCGGGTCGTCCCAGAGGTCCGGACGCGCGGCCTGTTCTTCCAGGTCGGCGATCTGCGCACGCAGCCCTTCGAGGTCCATCACCGCCTCGACACTGCCGAGCGTGGCGGAGAGGTCCTTCAGGTCAGCGGCGACGTCCAGGTTCACGTCGAGAAAGATTACGCGGACGCGAACGCCGCCGCTGCGCCGGTCAGGCCTTGGGGATCGAGTCCAGCAGCTTCAGCACGGCCTTGGCCCGCGCCACGCCGAACTCGGCGATCGCCTTCTCGTAGGGGTCCTCAGCGGTCTTGGCGACCAGCTTGAGCGACTCGTGCTCACCGTTGTAGACAACCTTGGCCGAGTCGATCAGCGCGACCCGCTGCTTGGATGTCAGCGTGCTGGCGTGCACCAGGCGCAGGATCAGTGGACTGCGCAGGTGGTCAGGGCCGGGCTCGCCGCCCAGCCACGCCTTGAACGCCTTCTTGCCCGCTGCGGTGATCACGTACTGCTGGCTCGAGCGCGGCCCCTGCTTGCCGAGGCGGACGAGTCCGCTGTCGGCGAGCGCGGGCAGCTCCCGATAGACCTGGCTGCGCGTGACACTGAAAAACGAGCCGAAGCGTTCGCGGGCGGCGGACACGAGCTGGCCACCGGTCTGCGCACCTTCGTGCAGCAGACCGAGAAGCGCGGCGGCGGTTGCATTCAATTCAGACACCCCACCACGGTCCCACGCCAACGGCCCGCTGTCCACAGTGGCCTGGTCGGTGAGTCCACAATGGCTGATCATTAAACTAAATCGATGTCCACCATCGGACGCGACCGAACAGCCCAAGTCAGCGGCCCCGTCCGGCCCAAGCGGCGACAGTCTCAACAGGACTGACCTGTTCCGCTAACCCAAATGAGTGGCCTCGCTGTTAACGCCAATACCCATTCGGCGCAGCTTCGGCGATCAACTGTAATCGGGGCAGGGCGCCAATCTTGTCGCAAATGTGCCGCAGATCACGCTTAGATGTCCCCCATACTGGGAAAAGCGTTATGACCCGTTATCCGATTACCTACGTAGGTAGGTATCGCAAGGTGCCGACCCACGGGATCATGCCACACAGTCCAACATGGACATAAAGCAAAGGGCCAGTCCCAATGGACTGGCCCTCAACCTTTGTAGCGGGGACAGGATTTGAACCTGCGACCTCTGGGTTATGAGCCCAGCGAGCTACCGAGCTGCTCCACCCCGCGTCGGTAATTAGAACTCTACACACACCCGAAAACGCCTTTTCACCGGGTCCCCCAACCCGCCCCGCCGCCGGTGCCGGGTTGGTTCCCCAAGACCCTGTCGCCTGCCGTGGCGCCGTGCCACCATCACGGCATGCGCGGGGTCGACCCGGCGGTGCCGGACCTGGTCGCCGCGGGTGAGCGGGCCATGTCGGAGGGGGCATGGGACCTCGCCCGCGGCCGATTCGAGGCCGCGCTGGCGACCGAGACCACCGCCGCCGCCCTCGACGGGCTGGCCAGGGCGCTGTGGTGGCTGGACCGTCCCGCCGAGGCCATCGACGCTCGGATCAGGGCCTACGCGTTGTTCCGACGCGCGACGGACCTGCCGAGCGCGGTGCGGATCGCCCTGTGGCTGGCCCACGAATACTCCGCCGTGCACGGCAACGAGCCCGCCGCGGAGGGCTGGCTGGCCAGGGCCGAACACCTGCTGGCCGACCAGGCCGACATCGCGGAACTGGGCTACCTCGACCTGGCCGTTGCCGAGCGGTGCCTCGACCCAGCCGTCGCGGCCGAGCACGCCGAGTCCGCGCTGGCACTGGCCAGGCGCCTGGCCGATCCGGACCTCGAACTGGCCGCGCTGTCCAGGGCCGGGCTGGCGAACATCACCCTCGGCCAGGTCGACAAGGGCCTGCGCTACCTCGACCAGGCCATGGCCGCGGCGACCGGCGAGGACGCGGCCACCTACGAGGCCGTCGCGCGGACCTGCTGCAGCCTCGTGCTGGCCTGTGACATCGCGGGCGACGCCGACCGGGTACGGCAGTGGGGCAAGGTCGTGGCGGGCTATGTTCACCGCCACGACGAACTGCCCCTGCTCACCTTCTGCCCGACCTGCGACGCGGACATGCTGGGCGACGGCGAGGCCGAGGCCGAACTCGTGCACGCGCTGGCGTCGCTGGCGAACTCGGGCACCCGCTCCCGCTGCGTCGATCCCGCCGTGCGGCTGTCCCAGCTGCGGATCCGGCAAGGCCGGATCGAGGAGGCGGAGGAAACCCTCGTCGGATACGGCGGGTCGCCCGCCGCGGTCCGCGCGGACGCCGCCATCCGGCTAGCGCGCGGCGACGCCGAAGCCGCGGTCGCGCTGCTGGAGCGGCAACTGTCGGTGCTCAACCGGTCCGGGCTGCTCGCCGTGCCGCTGCTGGCCCAACTCGTCGAGGCCCGGCTGGCCGCGGGCGACCCCGACGGCGCCGCGGCGACCGCCGCCGAACTGGCCGGGCTGGCGAGCCGAACCGGGAACACCAGGGTCAGTGCCGTGGCGACGGCAGCGGCGGGCCGGGTCGCGCTCGCCACAGCGACCTCGGACGCGGCTGAGCTGCTGCGTCACGGCGTGGAACTGTTCGGCCGGTCACGGATGCCCTACGAGCAGGCCAGAACCCAGCTCGAACTGGCGAGCGCGCTGCGCGGTGGGGCCCTGGCCGCGGTAGAGGCTCAGGCAGCGTTCAGAACGTTCGAGCGGCTCGGCGCCCGCCATGACGCCGACCGGGCCGACGCGCTGCTGCGGGAGCTTGGAGTGCGGGGACGCACGGGCCGCAAGGACGCGGGCCTGCTGACCGAGCGCGAACAGGAGGTCCTGCGGCTGCTCGCGCGCGGGCTCACCAACCGCGAGATCGGCGGCAGGCTGTTCCTGAGCGCGAAGACCGTGGAACACCACGTCGGCGCGATTCTCCGCAAGCTCGGCGTGAAGACCCGAACGGAGGCCGCCGCCGCATTGCCCAGGATGACGGGCGGCGAATAGGGGAATTCCCCGATCCTTCGCGGCCGCCACGAGCGCAGCCTTCCTTTGTCAACCAAGGAGGCAGCCATGACGGCGACAGCCACAACCATCCAGGTCCACGACATTCCCCTCGCGTGCACCGTTGTCGGCGACGGCACCCCGCTGATCGTCCTGCACGGCGCGATCGGACTGGGCTCGACGTACATGCGTCCGCTGGACGCCTGGGCAGGGGACTTCCAGCTCGTCCACTACGACCAGCGCGGCAGCGGCGCCACCCCGATCGGCGACCAGGCGCGAGTGTCCTTCACCGGGGCCATGGCCGATCTGGACGAACTGCGCGCCGCGCTCGGCATCGACCGGGTCAACCTGGTCGGCCACTCCGCCGGGGCCCTGCTCGCCGCCATGTACGCGGGCACCTACCCGGAGCCGACCGCGTCGGCGGTGTTGCTCAACGCGGGCCCGCCCTTGATTCCCGCTCTGTTCCAGTCGTTCCAGCGGGAGATGGCCGCCCGCCGCACCCCCGAGGACGACGCGGCCAGGCTGGCCATCGAGGAGTCATCGCGCTATCGGGCGGGCGACCCGCAGGCCATGGAACGCCACCAGCTCAACACTTTCACGCCGTTCTTCCGCGACCGCGCCACCCGCGACTCGATGTCCCTCGGCTTCACCAAGATCACCGCCGCCAACGTCCAGGCCGCCCCCCAACGCATGATCGGCTCACTCGGCCAACTCAACCCAATGGCCGTCCTCGCCCAAATCCAGTGCCCAACCCTGATCGTCCACGGCGACCTGGACCCAATCCCCGCCGACTGGTCCCACACCCTCGTCGACACCATCCCCAACGCCGACTACGCCCTCCTGGAGGGAGCCGCCCACTTCCCCCACATCGAGAACCAGGACCAACTAGCCGCCGCCGCACTCCCCTGGCTCACCAAGAACGCCACCTGACCCACCCAATGCGAGCGCAGCGAGCGAGCCACGCGCCTACGGATCCGGGGTATGGCTGGAACTTTCCGTACCGCACCGTGGGGGTGTGGGGGCTCGGCCCCCACTGGGAAATGCGAAAGAGGCCCTGCGAGCAAGCGACAGCTTGCGAGCAGGGCCTCTCCGGACTCTGTAGCGGGGACAGGATTTGAACCTGCGACCTCTGGGTTATGAGCCCAGCGAGCTACCGAGCTGCTCCACCCCGCGTCGGTAAGTGCAACCCTACGCGGAGGTTACGAGCATGTGCAAATCGGCTGGTCAGATGGTGTCGGGGGTCACCCGCCGCCGGTCGGCGGCGGGGTCGGCGACGGCGAGGCGCCTGGGGTGGACGGGTTGCTGGAAGGTTGGCCCGCCTTGGCTTTCGCTTCGTCGTACTTCTTCGCCGCGGCGTCGAGTTCGGCCAGTGCCTTGCCCTGTTCGGTGAAGTCGCCGGAGCGCTGTGCCTCGCGGAGGTGGGCGATGGCGGCGTTGAGTGCCTGCACCGCCTGGTCCATCTCCGGCGTGGCCGACGTCCCACCGCTCGGCGGCGGTGCCGTCGTAGTGGGCGCTGAAGTGCTCGTGGACGGGTTCGTACCGTTCTCACCGGGCTTGGTGGCCGTGTCGCCCGTTCCGGCGCCGAAGACCTCGTTGAGGGCCTCGTCGATGGTGGGCGCGAAACCGACCTTGTTCCCGAACGACACCAGGACGCGGGCCAGCTGAGGGAAGGCGTTGGCGTCCTTGCGCTGGATGTAGATCGGTTCGACGAACAGCAGTCCGTCCGCGACCGGAAGTGTCAGCAGGTTGCCGAATCTGACGTTGACGGTCGGGTTCTGGATGAGTGTTCGGTTCTCGGCGACCTCAGGTGTCGTCAGGAACCGGTTCTGCACCTGGCCGGGGCCGTCGATCTGCACGCTGCCCGATGTCGGCAGCCGCAGGATCCGGATCTTCCCGTAGTCCTGCGGGTCGGACGAGACCGACACCCACGACGCGAGGAACGCGCGGTTGAGCAGGGTCAGGGCGCTGGTGATCTGGAATGTCGCCTTGGTCTGCCCAGGCGCCTGCGCCAGCACGTAGTACGGCGGCTGGTTCGCGCCGTTGCCGGTGGTGTTGGAGCCGCCGTCCTCGGTCGGGTCGGCCGGGACGTTCCAGAAGGTCTTCTGCGAGAAGAACTCGCCCGCGTCGGCCACGTGGTACTTCGACAGCAGCTCACGCTGGACCTTGAACAGGTCCTCCGGGTAGCGGAAGTGGTCGCTGAGGCCCGCGGGGATCTCCGACTTGGCCTTCACCGTGCCGGGGAACACCTTCTGCCACGCCTTGAGCACCGGGTCCTGGTCGTCGATCGAGTACAGCGAAACCGATCCGTCGTAAGCGTCCACTGTGGCCTTGACGGAGTTGCGGATGTAGCTGATCGTCCGGTTCTCCTGGCGCACGACGCCGCCGAGGGAGTCGGTGGTGACGTCGCCAAGGGAGGTGCGCTGGGCGTACGGGTAGTTCTCCAGCGTGGTGTAGCCGTCGACGATCCAGAGGATCTTGCCGTTGACCACCGCCGGGTACGGGTCGCCATCGAGGGTCAGCCACGGGGCGACCTGGCTGACGCGGTCGCGCGGGTTGCGGTTGTACATGATCTTCGCGCCCTCGCCGATCTGCGACGAGAACAGGATGTTGCGCTCCGCGTGGTGCAGCGTGAAGAGGAGCTTGTTGAACAGGTTGTCGATCGGCACACCGCCGGTGCCCTGGTAGGAGACCGTGCTCGACGAGGTGTCGTACTCCATCGGCTTGTCGCCGTTCTTGCCGCCGACGATCGCGTAGTCGGTGGCGAGTTCGCCGTAGTAGACCCGCGGCTGGTCGACCTTGATCGGGCCCTGGGTGGCCAGGTCGCTCACCTTGAAGATCGGGAAGCCACCCTGGTCGCTGGAGTCCTGCAGCGCCGAGTTGACCGTGTTCGCGGGCGCGGCGACGAATCCGTTGCCGTGGGTGAAGACCATGTGCCGGTTGATCCAGCCGCCCTGGGTCTCGGTGAGCCCGGTCGTCTTGATCTCACGCGCGGCGACGATGTAGTCCTGCGTCTTGCCGTCGATGGTGTAGCGGTCGATGTCGAGCTTCTCCGGGAAGCCGTAGAAGTTCTCCCGGCCCTCGCGCTGGGTGAACGTCGGCGCCAGGATGTTCGGGTCGAGGAGCCGGACGTTGGACAGCGTGTTGGTGCTGCTCTGGTCGGCGCGGATGGCCGCGCCCGACGCGTCGGTGCGGCCTGGGTAGTCCTGGATCGTGACCTTCTCCGGACTGACCCCGTATGCCGCCCGGGTGGCGTCGATGTTGCGCTGGATCGACAGGGCTTCCTTCGCGTTCTCGTTGGGCCGGACCGAGAACTGCTGGATGATCGCGGGCCAGCCGACACCGACGAGCAGACCCGACAGGATCAGCAGCGCGGTGGCGATGGCGGGCAGCTGCAGGTTGCGCAGGAACGCGCCCGCGAAGAACGCCACGGCGCAGAAGCCCGCGATGAACATCAGGATGAGCTTGGCGGGCAGCACCGCGTTGAGGTCGGTGTAGGTCGCGCCGCTGAAGAGCGTGTTCCGCGTCGAGAAGAGCAGCTCGTAGCGCTCGAAGAAGTAGTCGACGGCGTAGATCAGCACGAAGAGGCCCGCGATGATCGACAGCTGCATGCGCGCGGGGGCGGCGAGCTGGCCGCCCTTACCGGCAAGGCGGATGCCGCCGAAGATGTAGTGGGTGATCAGCGCGCCGAAGAACGCGATGGCGACGGAGACGAACAGCCAGCTGATGACCCAGCCGATGAACGGCAGCTGGAAGGCGTAGAAGCCCAGGTCGATGTTGAACTGCGGGTCGGTGACACCGAACTCCGTCGCGTTGAACATGAGCTGGACGAGCTGCCAGTCGTTCTGCGCGGCCGAGCCGGAGATCAGGCCGATGAGCAGCGGGATCCCGATCCCGAACAGGCGCACCCGCTGCACGATGGTGGAGCGGTACCTGGCGAGCGGGTCGTCGGCGCTGGACACCGGGACGAACACCGGCCGCGACCGGTAGGCGATCCACAGGCTCAACGCCAGCAGCCCGCCGACCAGTGCTCCCACGGAGAAGAACAGGCTGATTCTCGTCCAGATGACGGTGGTGAACACCGACCGGAATCCGACCTCGCCGAACCACAGCCAGTTCACGTAGGTGCTGAGCAGCCGTGACCCGACGAGCAGCAGGCCGAGGAAGATCGCGGCGATGATGAGCAGGATCCGGCTTCGGCGGGACAGCTTCGGCAGGCCGATCGGGGGCCGAGTGGCCACTGGGCACGCTCCAGAGTCGCTTGCTGAGAACTTGTGGACAGACGACTAGGCCCGTCCTGATTGTTCAACTCTATTAGGGGCGCCTCAGGTTCCCGTGAAGGTGTCCGAATTGCGTGGATGCCACGCGGCGGGTGCCGGATCGGGTGAACGGGATGCGACCATGTGCGGCGTGAGCACCCCCGCACCCGCCGCCCTGTCCGCCATCACCCGCGAGGTCGAGGAGTTCGTCGCCGCGGTCGGCTGGGACCAGCCGCCGCAGCTGTTCGCGCTGGTCCCGACCGCTCACCTGCTGCGCGAACAGCCCGACCTGGTCGGCCAGATCGACCCGGACGCGCCGCTCACCCCGATCGCCCAGGAACCCCTGACCGACGACGACCTGGGGGCCGCGCTGGCCGGGATCATGTGGCCGGATGTCGTGTCGGGATGTGCGCTGGCACAGGAGATCGTCATGCTCCCGCCGGAGGCGGAGGCTGACCTGCCCTCCGATGAGGCCGACCCCATGGGCCGGATCGCCGCGTCACATCCGCAGGCCCGCGAGGCGCGACTGGTGACGGCCGCGCTCCGGGACGGGACGGTCGCCTGCGTCATGCGTATCCGCAGCGCGGACGGCCAGACCGACGAGATCATCGAGCACCCGGAACTGGCCCCCAACCTGACCAGCGCTCTGCTCGACACCCTGCGCGACTAGCTTGAGTTTTAACCATCGGGGGCTGATCGGCGACCCCTGTTGATCATGGATGTAGCCCTTGATTGATCATTCCTCTTGCGGCGGAATCAGAGCTGTCGCTGGATCAAGGCGCTGACGGGCCGGGCATTCGTCCCGCGGTCAGCAAGGCCGGGCGCGGTCAGCAGGCGGGGACGTCTCGGTGGGCCTTCAGGTCGTCGAGCGCCTGGACCGCGCCGTCGAGGTT
This sequence comes from Actinokineospora sp., assembly GCA_035540215.1. Lineage (GTDB taxonomy): Bacteria > Actinomycetota > Actinomycetes > Mycobacteriales > Pseudonocardiaceae > Actinokineospora. The sequence goes on from DATLIA010000201.1 coordinate 28,321, forward strand.
CTCGACCTTGACCAGCCGCAACCCGTCCGGCGCGTTGTCCTTGGCCTCGGCGCAGTTGTCCGCGGGAACCAGGAACGTCGTCGCCCCGGCCTCCTTGGCCGACACCATCTTGAACGGGATCCCGCCGATCGACCCCACCGTGCCCTGCGGCGAGATCTCACCCGTTCCGGCGATGATCTCCCCACCGCTGAGGTCGCCCTCAGTCAGCCGGTCCACGATCGCCAGCGCGAACATCAGCCCGGCCGACGGCCCGCCCACGTCAGCCAGGTTGATCGTCGTCTTGAACGGCACGTCCGGACGCTCGCCCGACTCCAGCCCCATGAAGCCCTCCGGCCGGTCCTCGGCGCCGAAGTCGGTGGCCTTGCCAAGGACGATCGTCCCCGTCTTCTCCACGCCCTCGCGTTTGAACGTGACCGGGATCGACGTGCCCGGCCCGGTGCCCGCCAGCGCGGCCCGCACGTCCTCGGCGTTGACGATCTTCTTGCCGTTGACCTCCAGCAGCAGGTCACCCGGGGCGAGCACCTTGTCCGCCGGCGCGCCGGAGGTGATCCGCTGGGCGATGACCTTGACCGGGTACTTGAGGTGACGCAGCGCCGCGATCTCGGCGTTGGTCTGGGAGTCCTGGAACAGCTTCGTGTTCTGCTCCTGGACCTCTTCCTCGGTGACGCCCGGCCGGAAGTACTCCTCGCGGGGGATCATCGCGTAGCGCCCGCTCACCCAGAGGGAGACCGCCCCGAACATCGTCACGTCGTCGTCCACGTTGACCGTGGTCATCCGCAGCTGACCGTTGGTCGGAAACGTCTCGGTGCCGTCGATCTTGATGATCGCGGTCCCGTCGACCGACCCGAGCGTGTCGTAGGTCGGCCCCGGCCCGACGGACACATACGGCACCGGCACGAACAGTCCGACCAGCATCAGGGCCGTGACCAGCACCGCGCTGGACAGCAGAGTCCACCCGCGCCGGGTCAGCTGCCAGATGGGGGCCTGCGGCGGGGCGACGGGGGCATCCGGTGGCGTGCTCACGAAGCGACAGGGTACGTGCGTTCACCCAGGGCGGATCACCGGACATCACACGGACGGCCTATCCGCGTACCGTGGACACATGAGCGAGTGGGTTTGCGGGGTGGCCAGTTGAGCGACTTCAAGTTCGGCTTCGGCATGCCCGACCCGGACGACCGGGACAAGAACAAGGACCAGGGCGCCCAGGGCGGCGGCCAGGAAAACCCGTTCGACGCCTTCGGCCAGCTCGGCCAGATGCTCAGCCAGCTCGGCGCGATGCTGAGCCAGTCGGGATCGTCGACCGGCCCGGTCAACTACGACCTGGCCAAGCAGATCGCCGTGCAGAAGCTCGGCGGCCAGATCGGCTTCGGCGCCGCCGAGCCGTCCACGGCCGTCGAGGACGCCGTGCACCTGGCCGAGATGTGGCTCGACCCGGCCACCACGCTGCCCGCGGGCGCGACGGTGACCAGGGCGTGGAGCACCCGCGACTGGGTCGAGCACACCCTGCCCACCTGGCAGCGCCTGTGCGACCCGGTGGCCCGCCGCATGTCCGGCGCCTGGGTCGACGCCCTGCCGGAGGAGGCGCGTGAGCAGGCCGGGCCGCTGCTGGCCATGGTCGGCCAGATGGGCGGCATGGCTTTCGGCTCGCAGCTCGGCAACGCGCTGGCGCAGCTCGCCTCCGAGGTGCTGACCTCCACAGACATCGGCCTTCCGCTCGGCCCCCCGACCACGGCGGCGCTGGTGCCCGCCAACATCGAGGAGTTCACCAAGGGCCTGGAGCGGCCCGCGAGCGAGGTCATGGTCTTCCTGGCCGCGCGCGAGGCGGCTCACCAGCGGCTGTTCGCGCACGTGCCGTGGCTGCGCCCCGGCCTGCTCGGGGCGGTCGAGGAGTTCGCCAACGGCATCAAGGTCGACACGGCCGCGCTGCAGGAACTGGCCTCCCAGGTCGACCCGGCCAACCCGGAGTCGATCGAGAAGGCCATGCAGTCGGGCATGCTCGAACCCCAGGCCACCCCGGAGCAGAAGGCCGCGCTGAACCGCCTTGAGGCGCTGTTGGCCCTGGTAGAGGGCTGGGTGGACGTAGTGGTCGGCGACGCGGTCGCCGAGCGCCTGCCCGGCGCGGACGCCCTCCGCGAAACCCTCCGCAGGCGACGCGCGTCCGGCGGCCCCGCCGAGCAGACCTTCGCGACCCTCGTCGGCCTGGAGCTGCGCCCCCGCAAACTGCGCGCCGCCGCCGCCCTGTGGCGCCTGGTCACCGACCAGCACGGCATGGACATCCGCGACGGCCTGTGGGCCCACCCGGACCTGATGCCGACCGCCGAGGATCTCGACGACCCGATGGAGTTCTCCGACCGCCTCGGCCGCAAGTCCGAGGTCGACGAGGCGATCGCCAAACTGGAGAACAACGAGGAATAGCCGGGCGAGCCGATCGACCACCCGCGCTTCGAGAAAGTGCGGGTCGATCGGCCACCTCGACCGCCAGCCGTGAGGCAGGCGGATCTGATTCGCCGTCGGTGATCGCCCCCGGTCCTGGCCGCCGGCCCCAGTGCCCGCCGCCGACCGCGGGCCGATCCTGGCACTCCCGCGACCGGCCACGACGCGTCACTCGCCGTCCGGGCAGCCGCGCTTCAACCCGCTCGTCCGCGGGCGACCTGCCGCGTCTCCTCAGCGGCTCGACCGACCAACGTGAACACCTAATCCGCCGTCGCGATCCCCCACCCGGCCGCGGCGGACATGCCCTCCAGGAACCCGATCGCCCGGTCGGTCCGCGGATAGGCGCGGACCAGTTCCCAGAACTCCGGCCCGTGGTCCGGTTCGATCAGGTGCGCCAGCTCGTGCACCAGCACGTAGTCCAACACCCACGCGGGCACCTCCCGCAGCCGCTCACTCACCCGGATCGTCCGGTCGACCGGGGTGCAGGACGCCCACCGGGTGCGCATCGGCGGGACCCAGCGCACGCTCGCGGGCTCGCAGCGGCCGTCGAAGTACAGGTCGGAGAGTTCGCCGCACCTTTCGAGCAGGGCGGCGTCGGAGGTGCGGGCGGGCGAGCGTCTGCGGGTCTCGCTGCGCAGGAGTCTTCGCTGCATCTCCGCCACCCAGTGCGCCTCTTCCTTCTTGGAGAGGCGGGCGGGGATCTGCACGATCAAGGTGTCACCTTCGCGGTAGGCGGTGACGGTGCGGGTTCGACGTTTGCTCCGGCGCACCTCGACACTGGGTTCGGCCACGGCACCACCGTAATCGGCGGGACCGACATCCCGGGAGGACCTTCCGGGTGTGACGTTTTCCCCTGTGGACAACCAAACCCGGCATTCGGCGCAATCGGGCACCATGGCCACATGCCCGAGACGATCACCGCGATCGACCCCCGCCGACGACATGCGCAGGCCACGGCCCTGCTCCCCCGCCGACCCCGGTTGCGGCCGGGGGTCGTGCTGGTGCGCAGAGGCCCCGGGGAGATCCAATTCGGGCTGCAACCCGGTCGGGCGATAGTGGTCGCCGACCTTCCGGTCGGGCTCGCGGACGTCGCGGGCAGCCTCGCGGGCGGCATCACCACCGCCGAGCTCCTCGCCAAGGTCGAATCACACGACCGCGCCGCGCTGAGCGGTCTTCTGCGCCACCTCGCGGACGCCGGTCTGCTCGACGACGCCACCGACAAGCACACCGGGACTCCGCGCGGGCTGGCCGCCGAGGCCGCGCCACTCGGCCGGGCGGGCGCGGCCGTCGAGGTCCGGGGCGACGGCCGGATCGCGGTGGCGGTGGCGGTCCAGCTCGCCGCCGCGGGTGTCGGGCATCTGCGGGTCGAGACGACCGGCCTGGTCAGCGCGGACGATGTCGGCACGGGTCTCACCAGCGACGACATAGGCGGGCCACGGGCCGACGCCGCTCATCGGGCGCTGCTTAGGGCTAACGACTCGGTCCACACCGCGAGGTTCACCCGCCGCAGGCCGGATCTCGTGTTGCTCACCGACGCCGTCGTCCCCGATCCGGCGGCTCTCACCGCCCTCATGGATCGGCGCGTCCGGCACCTCCCGGTGCGGATCCGGGGCGGCGTCGGCCTGGTCGGACCGCTGGTCGTCCCCGGCACCACAGCCTGCCTGACCTGCGTCGATCACCACCGGGTCGACCGCGATCCCGGGTGGCCGGGCATCGCGGCGCAGCTGGTCGGGCGCGCGCAGATCGCCGATCTGCCGACCGTGCACGCGACCGCCGCCCTGGCCGCCACCCAGGCGCTCGAAGCGCTCAGCCGGACCGACCCGCCGACCTGGAACCGCACCCTGGAGATCGATCCGGCCGCGGGCACCCTGCGCCACCGGCCCTGGTCGCCACACCCCTGGTGCGGCTGCCGGGCCAGTGAGCGCGCACATACCGCAATCGGCTGCGCCACCGGAGCGGGGCAAGGGACAATCGTGACGTGACCGAGATGCCTCGCAAGACCGTCGCGCGCACGGCACGGCTGGCCAGCATCCCCCTGGGGGTGGCCGGACGGGCTGTCGGCGGCTGGGGGAAACGACTGGCCGGGCAGAGCGCGGACGAGGTCAGCGCCGAACTGTCCGCCCGCACCGCCGAGCAGGTCTTCGCGGTGCTCGGGCAGCTCAAGGGCGGCGCGATGAAGTTCGGCCAGGCGCTCTCGGTGTTCGAGGCCGCCGTGCCGGACGAACTGGCCGAGCCCTACCGCGAGGCACTGACCAAACTCCAGTCGGCCGCCCCGCCGATGACCACGCAGGCCACGCACCGCCAGCTCGCGCTGCAGCTCGGGCGCAGCTGGGCCGACCGGTTCGCCGAGTTCGACGACACCCCCGCCGCCGCCGCGAGCATCGGCCAGGTGCACAAAGCCGTGTGGCACGACGGCCGCACGGTCGCGGTCAAGGTCCAATACCCCGGCGCCGACGAGGCGCTGCTGTCCGACCTGCGGCAGCTGCAGCGGTTCAGCAGGCTGT
>DATLIA010000202.1:0-18499 GCA_035540215.1 Actinokineospora sp.
GTTCAGTCCGACCCCCCGGGGCTGAACCGTCCCGGCACTAGGCCGGTCAGGAATACTGTATCCCCTCGACCCCGTGTCTTGGCTACAGAACGGCTGAAGACGGCGGCTGAGTTCACCCTTGGCGGCCCAGCGGCAGGCGTCCCGACCCCGCTCCTATGCTGGCGACGTGACCGAACCCGGCAGCCAAGCGGATCCGCCCGCACCCGGCCGGATCGCGGCGTTCTTCGACCTGGACAAGACGGTTATCGCGAAGTCCAGCACGCTGGCCTTCAGCAGGCCGTTTTTCGAGGGTGGCCTCATCAACCGGCGCGGTGTGCTCAAGAGCGCCTACGCGCAGTTCGTCTTCGCCGCGTCGGGCGCCGACGCCGACCAGGTCGAGCGGATGCGGGCCCATCTGACCGCGCTGTGCACGGGCTGGGACGTCGAGCAGGTTCGCTCGATCGTGGAGGAGACCCTGCACGACATCGTGGATCCGCTGGTCTACGCCGAGGCGGCCGAGCTTGTCGCCGAGCACAAGGCCAACGGGCACGACGTCGTGGTGGTCTCCGCGTCCGGCGCCGAGATCGTCGCCCCGATCGCGGAGATGATCGGCGCGACCCGCAGTGTGGCCACCCGGATGGTCGCGTCCGACGGTCGGTACACCGGCGAGATCGATTTCTACTGCTATGGCGACAACAAGGCCGCGGCGATGCGTGAACTCGCCGCCGAGCACGGCTACGACCTCGCGGCGAGCCACGCGTACTCCGACTCCAGCACCGACCTGCCGATGCTCGAGGCGGTCGGCCATCCGTCGGTGGTGAACCCGGACCGGGGTCTGCGCAAGGTCGCGACCGACCGCGGCTGGCCCGTGCTCACGTTCTCCAAGCCGGTGTCGCTGCGGTCGCGGTTCCACGCCCCGTCCGGCACCGCGGTCGCGGTGACCGCGATCGGGCTCGGCGCGGTCGCCACGGCGGGCGCGGCCTGGTACGGCTTGCACCGCCGTCGTCGGCGCTGAGTGGGTTTCGGTACCGCACAAGGGGATCCGACTACACCCGACTGGCGGTATGAGTGCTCGTCCAGCTCGCCTAACGAGCGCGCAGAGCGTCTAGCTTACGCTCACGAAGCGTACTGGTCGATGCTTTCCGGAACCTTGACCGGTGCACCCGAAAGTGCCCTTGAAGTGACCTTCCTCACTGGGTACAAAGGAGATGCGGACTTCGAGTCGGCCAGGGATGAAGCGAAGAGAAGCCTCAATCCACCCCGAGCGAACTCCGTGCGCGAGCACCGAGCACCCACGCGCAGCACGCCGCGGGAGGCATGTCGTCAAGGGACTGCGTACCGGGACGCCGGACGCCGAGGCCATGTTGATACGACAAAGTTGCACGCTTGGTAACCCGAGTGTTCGCGCAGATCGTTTGGGCGGTTCCGCTCCTCGGAGCGGAACCGCTCAATTTATGTCCGGGTCGCGTTGTCCACAGGCGCACGGCGCCCCGTTGACCCGACGATCGTGACGTGGGTAACTTCCAAGGTAGACCTTGTTCCTAGTGAACAAATTCCGCGATGGGAGTCGACCAGGAGGCATCGGGTGCCCACTCGACCGGTCCGACGCACGCTCACGGCGCTGCTCGCCAGCCTCGCCACCGTGGCGACGGTCAGTGTGGCCGCGGGTGCGATCCCACCGGCCAGGCCGACCCAGGACGAGAGCCGCGCCACCGCGGTCCGGACGTGGACCGACGCGCTGCTGGGCCGGATGACCCTGGAACAGAAGGTGGGCCAGCTCTTCGTCGTCTCGGTGTGGGGCAAGTCGGCCGACGGGGTCCACTCGATGAACCGGGCCACCTACGGCGTCGACACCCCGGCCCAGGTCGTCCAGCGCTACCAGGTCGGCGGCGTCATCTACTTCAACAACAGCGGCACCGACAATATCGATGATCCGACGCAGCTCGCGTCGTTCTCCAATGGCCTGCAGCGCGCCGCGCTCGACTCCGGCCCCCGGCTGCCGCTGGTGGTGGCCATCGATCAGGAGGGCGGCAACGTCACCCGGGTCGAGGCGCCCGCGACCGAGTTCCCCGGCAATATGGCGGTCGGTGCGGGCCGCAGCGCCGCCGATGCGCGGACGCTGGCCTCGATCAATGGTCACGAGCTGCGCGCGATGGGGGTCAACCAGAACTTCGCGCCGGTCGCGGATGTCAACTCCAACCCGCTCAACCCGGTCATCGGCGCCCGGTCGTTCTCCGCGCACGCGGACCTGGCCGCCGAGTTGGTGGCCGCCGAGGTCCGCGGCTACCAGGCCAGCGGCAAGGCGACCGGCACCGTGTCCTCATCGGCCAAGCACTTCCCTGGCCACGGCGACGCCGCGACGGACAGCCATTCGGGTCTGCCCGCCATCACCCGCACGGCGGCGCAGTGGCGGGCGGTCGACCTGCCGCCGTTCCGCGCCGCGATCGCCGCGGGCATCGACTCGATCATGACCGCGCACATCCAGTTCCCCAGCCTCGACCCGACGGGCGTGCCCGCGACGGTGTCCCGGCCGATCATGACCGACCTGCTGCGCACCGAGATGGGCTACCAGGGCGTCATCGTCACGGACTCGCTCGGGATGCAGGGCGTCCGCGAGATGTTCGGCGACGCGGAGATCCCGGTGCTCGCGCTGGAGGCGGGCGTCGACCAGCTGCTCATGCCGCCTGACCTGCCCCTGGCGATCGACTCGGTGCTCGCCGCCGTCCGGTCGGGCAGGCTGTCCGAGGAGCGGATCGACGAGAGCGTCCGGCGGGTCGTGGAGTTGAAGTGGAAGCGCGGGATCCTGGCCCGCCCACTGGTGAACGTCGACCGGGTCCCGGCGCTGGTCGGGACCCAGGAACACCTGGCCGCGGTCCAGCGGCTGACCGACCGCACGGTGACCGTCCTCAGCAATGACGACGCCGTGCTCCCAGTGGCCACGCCGACTACCGCCCTGGTCGTGGGCGTCGGTGACACGGTCAACCCGGCGAAGTCGCCGACCCAGCTGGCCGCGCATCTGACCGAGAGCGGCTGGTCCGCGACCGCGTTGCCCACCGGCACCCGGCCCGCCGACACCAAGATCGCCGAGGCCGTGGCCGCGGCGCAGGGGGTCGGAGTCGTCGTCGTGCTGACGAACAACCTGTCGGCGAATCTCGCCCAACGCGCGCTGCTGACCAGGCTGCTGGAGGCCGGGCGGCCGGTGATCGCCGTGGCCTCGCTGGTGCCCTACGACGCGGGCTTCGTCCGGGCGCCGACGTGGCTGGCCACCTACTCGTGGCGCGATGTGTCCTTACGGTCGTTGACGAAGGTCATCACCGGCGAGGTCCCGCCGCGGGGCAAGCTGCCCGTCGACGTGCCGGACGGCGCCGAACCGACCACGATCAGATACCCGTTCGACCACGGAATCACCTGGTGACCATGGACCGTCGACAGTTCCTCGCCGCGTCCGCCCTGGCCACGCCCCTGCTCACGGCCTCGGCCGCCATCCCGGCCGCCGCGGTCGACACCCCGGCGGCCGAGCAGGCGCGTGGGCCCACGACGCCCGCCGCCGACCGGTTGGCCGCGCAGGGCTGGCGGAGCCTGGCCGGTCGACGGGTCGGGGTCGTGTCGAATCCGACGGGCGTGCTGCGGGACGGCACGCACGTGGTCGACTCCATGGTCGCGGCCGGGGTGCGGCCGGTCGCCGTCTTCGGACCGGAGCACGGGTTCCGTGGCACAGCGCAGGCGGGCGGGTCGGAAGGCGACTATCTGGATCCGCGCACCCAGCTGCCGGTCTACGACACCTACGGCGCGAGCGCGGCGACCGTGGCCGCGCAGTTCCGCAAGGCGGGGGTCGACACGGTGGTCTTCGACATCGCCGACGTCGGGGCGCGGTTCTACACCTACATCTGGACGATGCACACCGCGATGAGCGCCGCGGCGGGCTTGGACTTCGTCGTGCTCGACCGGCCGAACCCGATCGGCGGGGCGGTGCGGGGCCCGCGGCTGGACCGGGCGTACGCGTCCGGCGTCGGGCGGGAACCGATCGCGCAGCAGCACGGGATGACGGTCGGGGAACTGGCCCGGCTGTTCGCGGGCGAGTTCCTGAAGACACCCGAGCCGACCGTCGAGCGGGTGACCGGATGGCGGCGCGACCAGCTGTTCACCGACACCGACCTGTCCTGGGTGCCGCCGAGCCCGAATATGCCGACCCCGCAGACGGCCTTGGTCTATCCGGGCACCTGCCTGTTCGAGGGGACCACGTTCTCCGAGGGCCGGGGCACGACCCGCCCGTTCGAGATCATCGGCGCGCCCGGTGTCGACTGGCGCTGGGCCGACGCGCTCAACGCGCTAGGGCTGCCGGGGGTCCGGTTCCGCGAGCACTACTTCGTCCCGACCTTCGGCAAGTTCGCCGGGTCCGCGTGCGGCGGGGTCCAGGTCCATGTCACCGACGAGCGGCGATTCGAGGCGATCGACACCGCCGTCGCGATGATCGTGACCGCCAGGCGGGAGGCGTTCTCGTGGCGTCCGGACAACTTCATCGACAAGCTGACCGGGTCTGACCGCCTCCGCCGGATGGTCGACGCGGGTGCGGGCGTCGCGGACGTCACCGGCGCGTGGGCGGCCGAGCTGGCCGAATTCCGGCAGGTAAGGGAGTCCTATTTGCTATACCGGTGAGGTGGGGGCGATGGCACGGGCAGCTCGGCTGGTGGCGGCGTTGGCCGCGGTGGTCGTGACGACGGGCGGTTCGGTGGCGACGGCGGAGAACTCGGCGGGCCGGTTCGACCGGCCGCAGCACGGGTTCGCCCCGGCGGGCACGGTCCTGCGAGTCGACGCCCCGGCCTCGGTCGGCCTCGACCCGGCGCCGCTCGCCGCCGCCGAGCGGGCGATCGCGGGCTGGACCCAGGCCGATCCGACGACGGGACGGCCGCTGTTCGCGGGCGCGGTGACGCTCGCGGTCCACCACGGCGTCGTCGTCTCGCGCACCGCCGCCGGTCAGGCCGTCCGCTACGCCGACGCGGTCGGCACCGAGCTGCCCGCCGACGAGCAGGTCGCGATGCGCCCGGACACGATCTTCGACGTGGCGTCGGTCAGCAAGCTGTTCACCTCGATCGCCGTGCTGTGCCTGGTCGAGGACGGGCTCATCGACCTTGACGAGCGGGTCGCCGCCTATCTCCCCGAGTTCGCGGCCAACGGCAAGGACGCGGTGCGGGTCGAGCAGCTGCTCACCCACACCTCGGGCCTGGAGCCGTTCATCCCGCTGTGGCGGGACTGGCCGGACAACCCGTCGCGGATCCGCGCGGTGCTCGAGCGCGCGCCGACGAAGCCGCCTGGCTCGGCCTTCGTCTACTCCGACCTCAACCTGATCACCCTCGGCGTGCTCGTCGAGCGGCTGTCGGGCCGGTCGCTGGACCAGGTCGTCGCCGACCGGATCACCGACCCGCTGGGCCTGCGGGACACCGGCTACAACCCGCCCGCGGCGAAGTTCGACCGCGTCGCCGCCACCGAGTTCCAGTCGTCCCCGGCGCGCGGGATGGTCCGCGGCCAGGTGCACGACGAGAACGCGTGGTCGCTGGGCGGGGTGGCGGGGCACGCGGGGATCTTCTCGACCGCCGATGACCTGGCGGTCCTCGCGCAGGCCATCTTGAACGGCGGGACCTACGCGGGCAGGCGGGTGCTGCGGGAAGACACCGTCAAGGAGATGTTGACCAACCACACCGCCGAGTTCCCCGGCAACGACCACGGGCTGGGGTTCGAGCTCGACCAGCGTTGGTACATGGGGGCGCTGGCGTCGCCGCGCACGGCGGGGCACACGGGGTTCACCGGCACGTCCCTGGTGATCGATCCGGCGTCCCGGTCGATCGCGATCCTGCTGACCAACCGCGTGCACCCGGCCCGGACCTGGGGATCGATCAACGTGGCCAGGGAGACCTCGGCGACCGGGCTGGCGCGCGCGATGGCCGTGCGGCCCAGGCACGGCCCCGACACCTGGTACGCGGGGTCGGCCAGCGCGACAACGTCCACACTGGCCAGTCCGACGCTCAGCGCCACCGGACCGGTGCGGATCGTGTTCGACACGTTCGTGGATACCGAGTCGAGCGACGTCCTGACACTCGAATGGAGCAAGGACGGTCAGTCCTGGCAGACCATTCCCGTTCTGGCGAGCGGCCCGGGTGCGCCCAGCGGCGAAGTGCCCGGCTTGACCGGTTCGGGCCACCGCAATTGGTGGACGATCAACGCCCTGGTGCCGATGGCGGACAGTTTCACCCTCCGCTGGCGACTGACTACAGATGGTCGCTACTTGGGCCGAGGAGTCCATCTAGATCGGATCTTGGTCACCGAAGGTAGTCGTACGCTCCTCAACGGTGAGAAAGAACCCCACCTGATGCACCCAGTCGGGTGGCGGCTCCAAACTTGTTGACGATTTGACGCTAACAATCCGCGTTCGACCAGCGATTCCGTCAGCAAGCCCCACCCAGGCCCGCAGCCACAACTGACACATTTGGGTAGCGTTACCAACAAATGTGACGCACCACCTTGCTCTCCCCCATCACTGTTAGTAAGTTTCCCACGTGAGTGCGAGTCAAATGACAGCAGAACACAGCGAGTTAAGTCCGTTGGTCCGCATCCGCTCTCTGCTCCCGGGCCTGGCCCGAGCCGAGCAGCGAGTGGCCAAGGTTGTGCTCGAGAACCCGTCCACCGTCGCGCGGCGCAGTATCACCGAGGTCGCCGAAGCGGCGGGGACCAGCGAGACCACTGTGACCCGGTTCTGCAAGGCGATCGGCGTCGGGGGCTACCCCGAGCTGCGCATCGCCCTTGCCGCCGACACCGCACGCTCCGAGATGCGGGCAGACCGCGATCTCGGGGGCGACATCAACCCCGATGACGATCTGAAAACCGTGGTCGGCAAGGTCACCTTCGCCGACTCGCGCGCGGTCGAGGAGACCGCGGACCAGCTCGACATCGAGGTGCTCGCCCAAGTGGTCACCGCCGTCGCGAACGCGGGGAGGGTCGACGTCTACGGCGTCGGGGCCAGCGCGTTCGTGGCGGCGGACCTGCAGCAGAAACTGCACCGGATCGGTCGGGTGAGCTTCGCGTGGAACGACACGCACATCATGCTCACCTCCGCGGCGGTGCTGAGCCCAGGCGATGTCGCGGTCGGTATCTCGCATACCGGTGCCACCACCGACACCGTCGAGGCGCTGCGGGTGGCCCGCGAGCACGGGGCCACGACGATCGCGCTGACCAACTATCCGACGTCGCCGATCGCCGACGTGGCCGACTGGGTGCTGACCACAGCCGCCAGGGAGACCACGTTCCGGTCGGGGGCGACGGCCAGCCGCATCGCCCAGCTGACGATCGTCGACTGCCTGTTCATCGGGGTCGCCCAGCGTCATCTGGACCGGACGATCAAGGCGCTGGACTCGACCCGCGACGCGGTCGGTCCGCACCGGCTGGAGACACGGCACGACGGAAGGCGCAAGCCCCGGGACACCGGGAAATGATCAGTGGTGCGCGGGTCGGCGCCGCGGGAAGGGATTGACATGACGGTGCCTCGGCAGACGGTGCACGTCGACTCCCCCACCGAGCGGCGCAACCCGCGCACCGCCGACATCGATCAGATGTCCACGTTGGACATCCTGCGCAAGATCAACGACGAGGACCGGCGAGTGCCGGACGCCGTCGCGGTCGCGCTGCCCGAGTTGGCCATGGCCGTCGACCTCGCGACCGACGCGCTGCGCGGCGGCAACCGCGTGCACTACGTCGGCGCGGGCACCTCCGGCAGGCTGGCCACTCTCGACGCGGCCGAACTCGCGCCCACGTTCAACACCCCGAGCGATTGGTTCCGCGTGCACCACGCGGGCGGCGTGTCGGCGGTCCGGACGGCGGCCGAGGGCGCCGAGGACGACGACATGGCAGGCGCCGAGGAGATGGCCCGAGACGTGCAGGCAGGCGACTTCGTGCTGGGCCTCACCGCCTCGGGCCGTACACCGTACGTCCTGGGTGCGCTCGGCGCGGCCGCCGAACTCGGCGCGACCACGGCGCTGGTGACGAACAACCCCAACACCCAGCGCGGGTTCGGGATCGACCTGGTGATCGTGGTCGACACCGGCCCGGAGGCGATCTCCGGGTCCACGCGGATGAAGGCCGGGTCGGCGCAGAAGCTAGTGCTGACCGCGTTCTCCACGGCGGTCATGGTGAAGATGGGGCGCACGTACTCGAACCTGATGGTGAGCATGCGGGCGAGCAACGCCAAGCTCCGCGGCCGGACGCTGCGGATCCTGCGGGAGGCCACCGGGCTGAGCATGCCGGAGTGCTCGGCGGCGCTGACGGAGTCGCATGGGGACCTGAAGGTCGCCCTGGTGCACCTGCTGTCCGGTGTGGACACCTCCCGCGCCCGCCGCGCCCTGGCCGAGACCTCCGGCCACGTCCGCCTCGCCATGGGCCTTCTCGACGCGCACGCGATCTAGCCCACCGCGGCCGCCGCGGGCAAAGTGGTGCCATGGCCGTGACGCAGCAGATCGCCCGACTTCCCGCTGAGCTGTTGGCTGAGTGCAGGCTGTCGGTGGAGGTGCTGGATCGCCTCTGCTCGTTCAAGGCCGCTGGTGTCGACCACCTCGACCTGGATTGGGCACCCCGAGACTTGCGCCGGGTCTGCGACCTGGCCAGGACGGACGGGCGGCTTCGGGACGCGGTGCGGGATGCGATGGCGGGTGACGCCGAGGTCAATCCCGAGTACGCCGAGTACGGCGACATCGCAGAGCACCCGGTCACCGAGCTGACACCTGCTCGGGTCGCCGAGATCGCGGGCTGCTTGCGCGAACTCGACGTCGAGACGATCTTCGCGGTGCTGCCGGCCGATGCCGAACTCGCGAAGGCGGCCCTCGGACCGAATCCGTTGGATTTCGACAACCACCCGACCGACTACCTGGCTCCGCACTTGACCGCGTTGCGCGACTTCTACGAGCAAGCCGCGCAACGCGGGCAGGCCACCATCATGTGGTGGGACTGACTGTCTACTTGCGACCGCCGCCGAGGAGGCCGCCCAGCAGGTCACCGAGGTTGCCGAGGCCGCCGCCGGAGCCGCCCAGGAGACCGCCGAGCAGGTCGCCGAGGCCACCGCCGCCCTGGGCCTGGGGCTGCTGCTGGGGCTCTTCGGAACCGCCGCCGAGCTTGGCGCCCAGCTTCTTGGCGAGGTAGGACATCACGATCGGGGCGAGCAGCGGCAGGAGCTTGGCGATCAGGCCCTTGCCGACCGAGCCCAGGCCGCCCAGGGTGTTGACGACCTCGGTCTTCTGGTCGCCGAACACGTGGTTGACGATCTTCGAGCCGTCGTCGGTGTCGACCTTGTCGAGGTCGACGCCGCCGTCGACCAGGCCGGTCGAGTGCTGGCCGAGCGCCTCGAACAGGGACTGGGCGCCGCCCGGGTCCTGGGCGTTGGCCTGCATGCCGCCCAGCAGCGCGGGCAGCGCGGCGCGGGTGGCCTGCTCGGCGGTCTGCTCGTCGACACCCAACTGGCCTGCCAGCTGGGAGAGGGGGATCTGGGCAATGATGTCGTCGATCGCGCTCATCAGGTCTTCGGTCCTCCTCGGGGCGCGGCCCAACACCGGGCCTCGGCTGCGGTCAGCCTAGCCACGCGTCCTGGGCCGCGCCTGGGGAAAGTCAGCCGATCCTGATCGTCTTGGCGACGCTGGGCACGCCCGCGGCGTCGAGGGCGAAGAGCAGGTAGTAGCCCGGGAGGGCGATGCCGGGGTCAGCCGGAACGGTCAGGCTGTGGGTCGTTCCCGGCACCGTCGTGAGCGGGATCCGGCGCTGGTCGTTGTCGACCGAGTGCGTCACCGAACTCATCCGGACCAAGGCGAAACCACTCACCTCGACGTCGGTGTCGACGGTGATCGCGGCGCCGTTGGCCGCGGTGCTCGGGGCGGTCGTGATCACCGGTCGGACCTTGGCCGTGCCGTCGGGATTGAGCAGGTAGGGCGGGGTGAAGACCTGTCCGTCGTGGTGGTTGGTGGCGCAGCCGCCGCAGAGTCCGCCGCCCCCGGTGAACACGGTTCCGTCTGGCAGCAGGTTGGCCACCGAGTGATAGGTCCTGGGCACGGCCATCGGCGCCAGGCGGGTGAACTGGCCGGTGGCCGGATCCCACAGCTCGGGGGTCAGCACAGCGGTCTGGTCGCTGAACGGAACCGGACGGGACTGGCCGCCGATCACAAGCACCTTGCCGTCGGGCAGCACGACGCTGTTGGCGAACGCGCGGGCACTCGACATATCGCCCACACGGGTGACGACCGCGGTGCCGGTGGTGATGTCGATCGCGTACGCGCGGGTCGTCGCGTCGACGTCCTGGTACGCGGTCGCGCCGCCGACGGTGAGGATCTTGCCGATGTCGTACATCACCGCGTTGCCGTTCATCGCGTCCTGGCTGTCGCCGCGCGGGCCCGCGTCGGTCACCGAACCAGCGCCGGTCGTGTCGACCCAGTTCATCCGGCGGCTGGGACCGGCGTGGAACACGCGGCCGCCCGCGACCGCGAAGAACCAGCCGTGGTTGTCCGCGCGGTAGGCGCCGCGCGGGTCCCCGGTCATGAACGGTCCAGGTTGGACACCGGTGAGCGTGCGCCAGGTGTTGGTGGCGGGTGAGTAGACCTCGCCGTTCTTGCCGCCCTCACCGCCGCTCCACGAGCCGCCGACAGTGAACGCCTCGCCCGTCGACAGCGTGGTCTGTCCCTGATAGCCGCGTGCGATGTTCAACTCGGCCGCGGCGGACCAGGTGTCGGTGAACGGGTCGTAGATGCTGGCCTTCTTGGCATCGCTGCCGCCGGTCACCAGCACGCGGCCGTCGGACAGGATCGACGCGCCCGGGCAGAACATGTCGTGCCCGGTGTTGTCGACGCGGCGCTGGGTGACCTCGCCGGTGGCCAAGTCGAGGATCGCGGTTTGGGTGTAGCCGTGGCTGCCGCCGAAGGTGTCCGCCGAGTAGGCCGACCAGGCCAGCAGCTTGTTGTTCGGCAGCATCGCCGTGGCGACGGGGACCAACGGGAATCCCTTGACCGCGCCCCAGATCCCGACCTCGGCCGCGTTCGGCGGCGCGGCGGGCGTGAGCACGTTGATCTCCGCGGCGGACGTCCACGGACCGCGATTGCCCGCCTCTGTAAGCGCTGTCAGCCGCACATAGCGCGCGTCGACGGGAGTGATCAGAGCCGTCTGCACGGCGGACGTGTCCGCCCACGTGCCCGTGGCGACCGGGGCGCCGAAGGTCGTGCCGTCGTCGCTCACCGCGATCTCGTAGCGCCCCACGCGCCCGTTGCCGGAGTCGCCACGAGGGGTGACCGACAGGCCCGCCACCGAACGCGACGACTTCATGTCGAGGGTGATCCAGTGCGGCAGCGGCGCGGCGGGCGCGGTCCACTTGGAATGCCAGATGGTGCCAGTGCTGCCATCCAGGACGTTCGCGGGAACGCCGCTCTCGCCGGTGGCCTCGAAGTCCGACGCGGTGGCGGTCCAGCCGTCGCGGTTGAGCGGAGCCGTGCTGATCGGGGCGGGCTTGCCGTAGGCGTGGAACTCGGCCGCGCTCGACCACGGGCCACGGGCGCCCGCCTCGGTCGACGCGGTGATCCGGACATACCGCGCGGTCGGGGAACCGTTGAGCAGTGCGGCTTTCGATGTTCCGTCATCGGCCCACGTGCCTGTGGCGACTGGCGCGGAGAAGGTAGAGCCGTTAGTGCTGACGGTGACGGAGTACTGGCCGATCCGGCCGTTGACTCCCGTGGAGCGAGGGGTCACGACGATCGCGGACACAGCCTGCTCTCGCCGCAGGTCGACAGTGACCGAGTGCGGCAGCGCGGCGTCGTATCGGCTGTGCCACAGCGTGTCCGGCTTGCCGTCGAGCAGGTTGGACGCCCCGAAGGTGGCCTGCTCGTCCGACGCGGTCGCCGTCCAGCCGATCCGCGACAGCGCGGGGTCGGCGGAGATCGGGCCAAGCAGGTCGAGCTCGGCGGCGGACGACCAAGGGCCGCGGTTGCCCGCTTCCGTTAGTGCTGTCAGCCGCACATAGCGCGCGGTGACCGGTCCGGCGAAACCCGCGTCCTTGATCAGGGCGTCGTCAGCCCAGACACCCGAGGACACTGGCGCGCCGAAGTTAGTGCCGTCTGCGGACACCGAGACGCGGTACTCACCGATCCGCCCGTTGGCGCTGTAGGTGGACCTCGGCCGGTAGACGAGTCCATTCAGGACGGTCGGCGCCTTGAGGTCGACGGTGATGCTGTGCGGCAGCTGGGTGGCCACCGCGTAGCGGCTGTGCCAGATCGTGCTCGCGTTGCCGTCGAGCACGTTCGACGCGCGGCCGTTCTCCCGCAACGTCTCCTGGTCGCTCGCCGTCGCGGTCCAGCCGGTACGAGCCAGCCGGGCCGACGGCACGGGTGCGCCCGGGTCACCCAGGAGGTTGATCTCTCCGCCACTCGCCCAGGGGCCTCGGCCGCCCGCCTCGGTGAGCGCGGTCAGCCGGACGAATCGCGCGCCGCTTACCGCGAAGCTCATAGTCTTTACCGTCGCGTCGTCGGCCGCGGTACCCGCGCTGACCGGGTCACCCCACGTGGTGCCGTCAACACTAAGGCGGATCTCGTAGCGCCCGATCGTCCCGTTCCCGCCGCCCGGGCGCGGGGTGTAGGCCAGCCCCGATACGCGCTGCGTGCGCCGCATGTCCACGGTGATCGACTGCGGCAGCGCGGTCGCCGTGCTGTAGCGGCTGTGCCAGATGGTCGCCGGGTCGCCGTCGAGGACGTTGGCCGCGCGTCCGTTGGACGCAGCGGTCTCCTCACTGGTCGCGGCGACGGTCCAACCGGTCCGGCTCAGGGTCGGCGCGACCGCGATCATCGCGTCGGCGTTCGCCACGATGTGCGGGTGCGGGATCACCCCGTGGTGGTCGTCCGGTGTGTCGAAGACAAGCGGGGTCGCTACGACCCCTACCGCGAGGACCAGGGCCAAACGGGTGATGCGCATGCCCACTGACTCGGCGAATTCCCCGCAGCGTTACGGACGTCCGTGAGCAAGGCTCAGCAATACCCTGGTCGGGTGATCACGATGTGAGGAGAGCCACTACTCGGCGATGGCGGCGTCCGCGATGCTCGTCGCTTCGCGGGCCCCCGCGACGACGGCCTCGCAGCAGAACACGATCCATTTGGCGACCCCATCGGGCTCACCAGACGCGAAACCCTCGGCCGCGGCTCGATAGGCGTCGGCGCGGCGCATGAACGACACCTCCGGCACCGCCAGGCCCTTGGGGTCCAGCCCGCTGCCGATGGACGCCAGCCGAGCGGCCGCGCGCGCGACGACACCGTCGGCGCTGCCGAATGGCGCAAGGGTCAGCAGTTCACCGTGCACGACAGCGACAAGCACCGGGCCCGGCACCTTCGTCCCGCCCGCGACCAGCCCGGCCAGCAGACTCAGCCGACCGCCGACACCGGGTGCCGATCGCGGCCTGCCAAGGGACTCGTCGTCGGTGAGATCCGCGGCGGCCAGCAGGTGCAGCCGGGCCAGCGCCTGCAGCGGCGCGCGCTCCCAGGTCGGCAGCAGCGGGCCGAGCGACTCCGCGACCCGCAGCGAACCGGCCAGGACCGGGTCGGTCACGTCGCCCTGCTCTGGGATCTCCGGGTCGCCGCCGTCGAGCACGGCCGACGCGCGGGCCGCGCGCACCGAGGCCTCGGCCGCCGTCGCGGGCCAGCCCCGCCGGTTCGCCGGGTGCCGGTGGACTTCGTCGACCGAGTCCCGCGCGGCGCGCACGGCCTCGTCGACACCGGGGAGTTCGAGCAACTGGGCCAGCGGATCGGTCACACGGCGACCCTACCGGTTGGGAAACACGCATCCGACTTGCCATAATTGGTCTAAACCTTTAGGCGGCAGGGCTGTCCTGGCGGCCTGGATCGGTCTAGATTTCACGGGGAACGGAAATCGCACCAAGGAGGTCAGGTCCCATGACCGAGCAGTCGGGTCAGAGCCCAGCGCTGGACAACTTGTCGACGGAGACCCGCGTGTTCCCGCCGTCCGAGGCGTTCACGGCGCAGGCGAACGCGTCGGCGGAGTGGTACGCCGAAGCCGACGCCGACCGCGAGGCGTTCTGGGCCAAGCAGGCCGAGCGGCTGGACTGGGACACAAAGTGGTCCCAGGTGCTGGACTGGACAGGCGCGCCGTTCGCGAAGTGGTTCGTCGGCGGCAAGCTGAACGTCGCGCACAACTGCGTCGACCGGCACGTCGCGGCGGGTCTGGGCGACCGGGTCGCGATCAACTGGGTGGGCGAGCCGGGTGACTCGGTCACCATCACCTACGCGGAACTGCAGAAGCAGGTCTCGCGGGCGGCCAACGCGCTGGCCTCGCTCGGCCTGAACGCGGGCGACCGCGTGGCTATCCAGATGCCGATGATCCCCGAGGCCATCTTCTCGATGCTGGCCTGCGCGCGGCTCGGCCTGGTGCACTCCGTCGTCTTCGGCGGCTTCTCCCCCACCGCCCTGCGGTCGCGGATCGAGGACGCCGAGGCGCGGCTGCTGATCACCTCCGACGGCCAGTACCGGCGCGGCGCGCCCGCCCCGATGAAGGCGCTGACCGACGAGGCGACCGAGCACACCCCGACCATCGAGCACGTCCTCGTCGTCCGCCGCACCGGTGGCGACATCCCGTGGACCGACGGCCGCGACCTGTGGTGGCACGAGCTCGTCGACCAGCAGTCGGACACGCACACGGCCGAGGCGTTCGACGCCGAGCACCCGCTGTTCATCCTCTACACCTCAGGAACCACCGGTAAGCCCAAGGGCATCCTGCACACCTCCGGCGGTTACCTCACACAGGCCGCGTACACACACAACGCGGTGTTCGACCTCAAGGCCGACACCGACGTGTACTGGTGCACCGCCGACATCGGCTGGATCACCGGCCACACCTACATCGTCTACGGCCCGCTGGCCAACGGCGTCACCCAGGTCGTCTACGAGGGCACGCCCAACACCCCGCATGAGGGCAGGCACTTCGAGATCATCCAGCAGCACGGTGTGACGATCTACTACACCGCGCCCACGCTGATCCGCACGTTCATGAAGTGGGGCGCGCACATCCCCGACGGCTACGACCTTTCGTCGCTGCGCGTGCTGGGCAGCGTCGGCGAGCCGATCAACCCCGAGGCGTGGATCTGGTACCGCGAGCACATCGGCGGCAACCGGATCCCGATCGTGGACACCTGGTGGCAGACCGAGACCGGCGCGATCATGATCAGCCCGCTGCCGGGCGTCACCCACACCAAGCCGGGCAGCGCCCAGCGTCCGCTGCCGGGCATCGGTGCCTCGATCGTCGACGAGAACGCCGCGCAGGTGCCGTCCGGCGGTGGCGGCTACCTGGTGCTCACCCAGCCGTGGCCGTCGATGCTGCGTGGCATCTGGGGCGACGAGGAGCGCTTCCGCGAGACGTACTGGAACCGGTTCAGCGAGCAGGGCTTCTACTTCGCGGGCGACGGCGCCAAGTACGACGCCGACGGCGACATCTGGCTGCTCGGCCGAATCGATGACGTGATGAATGTGTCCGGGCACCGCATCTCGACCACCGAGGTCGAGTCCGCGCTGGTCTCGCACCCGAGCGTGGCCGAGGCGGCCGTGGTCGGCGCGACCGATCCCACCACCGGACAGGGCATCGTGGCGTTCGTGATCCTGCGTGGCGGCAAGGACGGGGCCGTCGAGGAACTGCGCAACCACGTCGCCAAGGAGATCGGCCCGATCGCCAAGCCGCGCCAGATCCTCGTCGTCAACGAACTGCCCAAGACGCGTTCCGGCAAGATCATGCGGCGGCTGCTGCGTGACATCGCGGAGAACCGGGAGATCGGTGACACGACGACGCTGGCGGACAGCACGGTGATGAACCTGATCACCGAGGGGCTCGGGAGCAAGTCCGCTTCCGAGGACTGACAGGCAAGCCTCAGCTAATTGAGGATTGCCTTTCCACAATAAGGAAATCCTTCGTGCCGCGGGCGTTTCCCGGCTGTGTTTCCATAATGGGGTGACCCAACTGGAAACGCAGCCGGGAACGCACCCGGCCGAGCCCCATCACCCGAATGTGGGCGAGCGCCTCAACTGGCTGCGCGCGGGCGTCCTCGGCGCCAACGACGGCATCATCAGCACGGCGGGCCTGGTCGTCGGCGTCGCCGGGGCCACCACCGACAGCGGCGCCATCCTCATCGCGGGTGTCGCTGGGCTCGTCGCGGGCTCGCTTTCGATGGCGGGCGGCGAATACGTTTCGGTGAGCACGCAGCGCGACACCGAACTGGCCCTGTTGGCCAAGGAATCGCGCGAACTGGAAGAGATGCCCGAAGCCGAGGAACGTGAGCTCGCGGGCATCTATCAGCAAAAGGGACTGGGCCCCGAATTGGCCGCCGAGGTGGCCAGGGAATTGACCAAGAAGGACGCGCTGCGGGCGCACGCCGAGGCCGAGCTGCAGATCGACCCGGACAACCTCACGAGCCCGTGGCAGGCCGCGTGGGCGTCGCTGATCTCCTTCGCCGTCGGATCCGCGCTGCCGCTGCTGGCGATCGTCCTTCCCCCAGTGAGCCTGCGGGTGTGGCTGTGCGCGGCGGCCGTAATCGCCGGGTTGGTCATCACCGGGACGCTGGGCGCGCGGCTCGGCGGGGCCAAGGTGCGGCCCGCGGTGATCCGCAACGTCGCCGTCGGCTGCCTGGCGATGGCCGTCACCTACGGGGTCGGCCTGCTGTTCGGCGTCAGCCTCACCTGACCGGCGGCTGCTCGCCGCGCAGGTCCGCCAGGATCTCGGTGATGGCGTGCATGATCCGGCGGGTGGCCTCGGTCAGCGAGTCGCGGTCGGTGCCGGTGATGTCGGACAGGTCGACGGGGTCGCCGGTGACGATGGCGATCGTCTTGCGCGGCAGCAGCTTCGGGAACCGCGACCGCGCGGGGAGCAGCGTGTGCGTCCCCCAGTTCACCACCGGCACGACCGGCGCACCGGTCTCCAGGGCGACCTTCGCCAGGCCGTGCTTCACCCTGGCCGACGGCCAGTGGTCGGCGTCGTCGGAGAACCCCGCCTCGGGGAAGAACAGCACGCACTCTCCGCGCCGGACCGCGTCGACCGCGCCGTGATAGGCGTTGCGCGCCTGCGCGGTGCCGCGCTCGACGGGGATGTGCCCGCCGCCGCGCACGACGTTGCGGATCACCGGGACCTTCCACAGGCTCGCCTTGGCCAGGAACCTGGGGATGCGGCCCGCCGTGAGCGCGAACGCGGTGACGGTGACCGGGTCGGCGTTGGAGAGGTGGTTCGACGCCAGGAGAAGGCCGCCGTCCTTGGGCAGCCGGTCGGCGCCGGAGAAGCTCAGCCGGGTGAACATGGCCAGGAACGGCCAGATCAGGTCGATCGCGAAGCTGAACCAGAATCCCCGGCCCTTGCGGGGCGCCCGGAACATCAGGCTGATCGCTTTCCAGGTGGCCATAGGTCTGACGGTGTCGGTGCGCACGTCCCTATCTTCGGCCATGCCCCTGCGTGCGGACGGGCGGGTCGAGCGTTTTCGCAGGTCACACCCGTCGGTTACGATCGACGTCAGGTGTGCCGGGAAGTCTGGTCGGCGTCGTGCCGAGATGTCCGCCGAGCCAGGAGTGATCATTGTCACAGCGCCGCCGCCCGGGTCCGCCCAAGGTCGTCGCCGAGTTCGCGCGCTATCTGCGCACCGAGACCGTCGGCGGCATGGTGCTGCTCGGTGCCACGGCGCTTGCCTTGCTGCTGGCCAACTCACCCGCGAACAGCGCCTATGAGGCGGTGCGCGACTTCGAGATCGGACCGCACTTCCTCCACCTGAATCTAAGCGTCGGCGCATGGGCCAAAGACGCCCTGCTGGCCCTCTTCTTCTTCGTCGCGGGACTAGAACTCAAGCGCGAACTGGTCACCGGCGAGCTGTCGAAGTTCAAAGCCGCCCTGCTGCCCGCGCTCGCCGCCCTCGGCGGAATGGTCATCCCGGCCGTCGTCGCGCTGTCCGTCGCGTGGGGCGACCCGCGCGCGGGGGATGTCTGGCCGATCCCGGTCGCCACCGACATCGCCTTCGCGCTCGGCGTGCTCGCGCTGACCGGATCAGGGATGCCGAGCAGCGCGCGGGTGTTCCTCCTCAGCCTCGCCGTGGTCGACGACCTAGGCGCCATCATCATCATCGCGGTCCTGTTCACCGCGTCGTTCAACTTTGTCGCGTTCGCCATAGCGGCTGCTCTTCTTGCGCTCTATTGGTATCTGCAGCACAAGCGTGTCCGCACGTCCTGGATTTATGTGCCGTTGGCTATCGCGATCTGGATAGCCGTGCACTCCAGCGGCATCCACGCGACCGTCGCGGGCGTCGCCATGGGCCTTCTCACACGCGTCCGGCGCGACCCCTATGAGAAAGAGTCCCCCTGTCTTCGGCTGGAGCACCGGCTCCAGCCGTGGTCGGCCGGGTTCGCCGTCCCCGCGTTCGCGCTGTTCGCAGCGGGTGTCCCGGTCAACGGCGAGGCACTGGGCAAACTCCTGACCGACCGGATGGCGC
>DATLIA010000203.1:0-12792 GCA_035540215.1 Actinokineospora sp.
AGCGCACCGTGGCATGGCTCTTCGGCTACCGACGACTCGCCATCCGCTACGAACGCCACGGCGACCTCTTCTGCGGGTTCCTCACCCTCGCCGCCGCGCTCACCTGCTACAAGAAACTCGCCAAATGAGACACGCTCTTAATGCGCCGCCGACGACGGTCCATACTCGATCCGTGCAGACCTGGCTGTTGATCGGCGTGCCGCTGGCGGCGTATGTCCTCGCGTGGTCGGGCTGGGCGGTCTTCCGCCGTGTCGCGGCCTACCGAAGGTTGAACAGGGCGCTGCGGGAGCTGGGCGCCCACAACGGGATCGTCGGCAGGCCCCGACTGTCCGGGAACAATCGGTTCAATGGTCCGTTCGTCGTCGGTGTCTCAGCTATCCAGTCAGGTGACGCCGACGCGGCCACCAGGACCCTGATCCGGTCCGCGCGGGAACGCGGCTACCGGACCAGCAACGCGAAGCCGCCGTGCGGGCAGTCCACACCCTGCACCTTCGGCGCCGCCGCGTCACTTCCCATGGTCGTCGTGCGGACCTTCCAGCCCGGCACCCTGCTCCCCGGCACCCGGGTCCGAGTGCCGGAAGGACACTGCGGCCTCGTGGTCACCGCCAGCTGAGCGGGAACGCTCCGGCCACGAGAGGCGCTTCATCTGGATGTACCGGTCCGCTTCCATCGCCTCGACCGCGGGGTCGCGCAGCAGCCGGTGCGCCGCCGCCGGGTCGAACTCGCCCGCGAACCCGAAGATGGCCGACCTGTACACCGTCAGCACGGTGCCGCCGTAGGCACGGGCCAGGTCGGCCGCGACCTCCGCGACATCTCGCGCGACGGCCTCGGCCGTCTTGTACAGGGTGACGATGTAGCGGCCCTGCGCGGCCTGCGGGGAGCCTTCATAGAGAATCGCTCCGTCGTCCGGCGGCTCGGTGCCCATACCGTCGACGGTAGCAAGTCCGTCGGCGCCCTTGGCGGTTCCCGCACGAGTCCGCGGGTCGACGCGGCGCTTCTGCGGTCACCCCGAGTTGTGGTCGTCCAAGCGTAGTTCGGTGCCGGTCCAGCGTTGGCGGAGCCAGCGGTCGTGGGAGGCGATGACGAGGGTGCCGGGGGCGTTGCTCAGTGCTTCCTCCAGTTCCTCGGCCAAGCTCAACGACAGGTGGTTGGTGGGCTCGTCCAGCAGCAGCACCTGCGGCGGCGCGGCTATCAGCATGGCTAGAGCCAGGCGGCGGCGTTGGCCGGTGGACAGGGTCCCTACGGGACGGTCCAAGTCCTTGGGGGCCAGCAAGCCCAGGTCTTGCAACGGGACCGCGGGCGCGGACTTGTCGTAGAGGGCTCGGGCGGTCGCTGTCGGGTCGGGGAACTCGACGTCCTGATGGAGGATGTCCACGCGGAGGTCGGTGGCGCGGCGGACTTCGCCGGTGTCGGGGATGAGGGTGCCCGCCAGCACGGTCAGGAGCGTGGACTTGCCCGCGCCGTTGGGCCCGGTGATCATCAGACGGTCGCCGGTGAGGATCTCCAGGGTGTCGATGGTGAGCCTGCCTGGCACGTGGACTTGGCTCAGGGCCAAGGCGACCCGGTTCGGTTCCGTCTTCTTGGTCACCGCCGCGGCGAATCGGAGTGGGGGTGGGGGTTTGCGGACCTGGTTGGCGGTCAGCTCGTCCAGACGCTGGCGAGCGTTGCGGACTCGGCGCGAGATCTGCTGCTGTACGCGGTTGCCCTGCAGGCCGTAGGCCATCTTGTTCTTGTCCGTGATCGCCCGCGCGTGGTTGATCTGGCGGGCAGTGATGTCGACCGAGTGTTTGAGTTCACCCAGTTCCGCCTGTTCGGCCGCGTAGCGCTGTTCCCAGCGTGCCCGCTCACGGCGCTTTGCCTCCAGGTAGTCGCGATAGGCTCCGCCGTAACGGGTTACGCCGCCTAGTGCTGGGTCGAGGTCGAGGATGTCGGTGCAGACCTCGTCGAGAAACACCCGGTCGTGTGAGGCGACGATCACGACGCCGGGCAGGTCGGTGAGGCTCTGCTCCAGGAAGCGCACCGCGTCGTCGTCCAGGTGGTTGGTCGGCTCGTCCAGCACCATCGCGCGCGGCCTGCGCACCAGCAGGGCGGCCAGTCCCAAGCGGGACCGCTGTCCCCCGGACATCTCCCCCAGCCGCTGCGTCAGGGAGTCCAGGCCGAGACCTTTGAGCACCAGTTCGGCCCGCCGGTCGGCGTCCCACAGGTCGTGGTCCCGCGCCCACTCCAGCAGCTCGCCGAACTCCGATAGCGCCTCGGGATCCGAGAGTCCGCCGCTGAGCTCCTCGAGGCGCGTCTCCGCCGCGCGGATGTCGGACAGGGCGTCGTCGATGACGTCCTGGACCGTCGCGTGTGGAGGGTAGGGCAGTTCCTGCCAGAGGAACCCGATGTCGGGCAGCCTGCCGACCGAACCGCTGTCCGGCTGCTCGACGCCCGCGAGCAGGCGCAGGAGTGTCGACTTACCGACGCCGTTCTCCCCCACAAGACCGAGCCGCTCGCCTGGCGACGCGGTCAGCGAGACACCGTCGAGCACCCGGCGCCCGCCGTAGCTCTTGACCAGATCATGGGCGCGCAGAAATGACAGATTTGACATAGAAGACCACCGCACCGTCGTCAGAAAGAGTGACAGGACAGGAGACGCGGCCCGGCGACGTCGAGCGGCACGCCGTCGAGGGCGCGCTGGGTCGACTGGTCGCGGAACGAGCCGCAGCGGTGTTATGCGATCACGGGAGAAACTGTTCCAGCACAGCGTGAGCAGGGTCAACCGATTATCGACAGCCCTGACCGACCGGACCGAGCCAGGCCGGTGGCATCGGCCGTCGTGGTCGATCTGGGCTAATCAAGACCAAGTACGGTCGAATACTGGGGAAACGGCGCTGCGCCTGCCTTGTGGCCGCGCTCGCGGGCGGGGTCGGCTGAGCGCATGACGTTGCGGCGCCCTGGGTTCCCAGAGGTCATGGTGGACGGGCTGCCGTTCGGGATCGGGCCGATGGCGGGCAACGTCTTGGCCGTGGGGATGGGCGGCGGACGTTCGCCGACCTCGGGCCCTCGCTGCAGTTGCCCACGATCATCGCCGACCCGTCCACGACCGCCACCGCGAACAGCGTGACGTCGACCTGGCAGGCCGCGACGGCGGCGCCGCCGGTGACGGGGTATCGGGCGGTGCTGACGAGCGGCATCGGGACACCCGGGTGGTCAGCACGACCGGCACGTCCGCGACATTCACCGGGCTCCCGGCAGGCGTTGGCTACGCCGCGTTCGTGTTGCCCGCCAACGCGAACGGTGAGGCGCCAGCCCGCCGGGTGGACGGCGATCGCGGGCGGCGTGCCGACGTTCTCCTTCCACGCCTACGTCGCCGCGGGCGCCAAGCCGCCCGCGCCCGTCGACCCGAAGGCGAGCCTGCAGAGCCCGACCACGGTCGACGTCAAGTGGCGACAGCCCGCGGGTGGATCGAAGGGGTGTCCGGGCGATCAGCTCCTACGGCAACTCGTCCGCGCTGGAGGCGACCATGGCCGTGGCGGGCGCCGTGACGGTCGCGTGGGCCCGGCGACAAACCGCACGGTCATCACCGGTGAGGTCAGCGGCACGCGGCGGGAACTCGCCCTCGGCACCCAGGACGTGCCGGACCTGCAGACCTTCACCGTGACCGTGCACACGCTGAGCAACCAGGAAGCCCCTCCCCCGCCGCGACCGGCGACGTGGTGTTCAACCCAGGGTGACATCGCGGAATTGCCGACCCAAAGGGATACGTGGAGGCTGGCACGCAGCGACCGTCACCGGACAGCAGCCGACTGGAGGCAGAGCGTGAAGATTCAGTTGACCAAGATTCAGCAGGTGAAGCTGCCGGTTTCCGATCTTCAGCGCAGCGTCACCTGGTATCGAAGCCTCCTCGGCCTGGACCTGGGGTGGGAGTTCGTCGAGCAGGGCGTGGTCCGCGGCGCGGTGCTGGTCGACCGCGAAAGCGGCTTTCTGATCGGCCTCCGCGACCGCGCCGTCATCCCCGGCAGTCCGTCGCTGGCGGGCTTCGATGCCTTCTCGCTCGGTGTGCCCTCGGTCGACGCCCTGCACGCGCTGGCCGACCATTGCGACCAACTGGGCTACGCACACGGCGATCTCCTCGACCGAGGAGTCGGCGGGTGGCAACTGGACGTCCCGGACCCGGACGACACGATCGTCCGGTTCTTGTCCCCGCTCGCCGAATCGCCATTCGGCGGCGTCGAGTTCTTTCCCGACGGGTCCACGGCGTTTTACGACAAACCAAGGTTGAACACCGACACCCAAGTCACTGAGAACCAATAGCCACCCGTCGCCACCTCGCCCCTACGTTATCCCGCAGTGATTGACACTCCGCTGGTCGAGGCGGTGATCGTGTAACTGGCGCCCTTGAACCTGACGCCGGTGAACGTCGCGTTGATGCCCCGGGACACGCCGGGGTCCCGCAGCCTAGGGGTCGCGCTGTCGGGGTCGTAGCCGAACAGGTCGCTGATGATGACGTCGGCGAACTTGCCGCCGCAGGTGTGGTTGTACGTCATGATCGCCCCCGCGGGCGTCGCGACGGCCTCGACGGTTCCACCGAAGGTCAGGGCCTTGCCGAATCCGGTCCTGCCGGTCGACCAGCTCGACGCGCCGATCGGCAGGGTCGCGCCGGTCGCGGCCTCGATGGTCGTCGCGCCCGTGCCCTCATCGAAGGGCAGGCGCAGGGCCAGGGCCGGTTCGGTGGCGGGTTCGGCCGCGACGCCGCCCGCGTACTTGGCGGTGATCTCGGCGGCGGTGAGCGCGCGGTCGTAGACGCGGGCGTCGTTGATCGTGCCGACGAACTTGCGGGTGCTGTCGGCCGGGCAGTCGCCCACCAGGACCGCGGTACCCGTGGACGCGCTGATCGCGCCGGTCTGGGCCTTGCTCGCCCGCTCGACCCCGTCGATGTAGACCTTCATCGTGGCACCGTCATAGACACCCGCCACGTGGTGCCAGCCCCCGGTCGGCACCGTCGCCGTGGTCACCAGGTCGCTGAACCGACCGCCGATTCCCAGATTGAAGGAGATCCGTCCGCCCGCACCGCCACGAAGCACATAGCCGACGTCGCCGCCGCCCCAGGAGTCCTTGGCTATGACGCTGTTCCGCCAGTAGTCCGTCCCCCAGCTCGTGGCGTTGACCCACGCCGACACCGTGATTCGCTGGCTGGGGTTGAGCTTCGCCGCGTCCGGTGTGGACACGACGCCGCCGTTGTTGGTCGGGACCCGCAGGACGATGGCCGCGTCCTGGGTTCCCGCCGATCCGCTCGTCGCCTGGAAGGCGGCGGTGATCTCCGCGGCCGACAAGGCCCGGGTGTACACGCGGGGCTCGTCGATGGCGCCGACGAACTTGCGGGTGCTGTCGGCCGGGCAGTTGCCGACCATGAGCGCGGTGCCGGTCGACGCGGCGATCGTGCCGGTCTGGGCCTGGCTCCCCCGCTCGACCCCGTCGATGTAGACCTTCATCGTGGCACCGTCATAGACACCCGCCACGTGGTGCCAGCCGCCGGTCGGCACCGTCGCGGTGGTCACCAACTCCTTGTACCCGCCACCGAACGCGATGTTGAAGGAGATGCGGCCCCCCGCTCCGCCGCGCAGCACGTAGCCGACGGCGCCCCCGCCCCACGAGTCCTTGGCGATGATGCTGCCGCGCCAGTACTCGGTCCCCCAGCTCGCCGCGTTGACCCACGCGGACACCGTCAGCGCCTGCGCGGGATTGAGGTTCGCCCGGTCAGGGACGGAGATGGCGGTGCCGGGGTAGATGAACTCGTGGGCCTGGGTGAACGGCCCCTTGGTGGTCACGCCCGAGTAAGTGACGAGTTGGTCGCGCAGGCCCGCGTAGTCGCCGAACCGGCCGAAGGTCATGGCGGTCATGGCGGGCCACGCGTCGAAGGCGCCGGTGCTGCCGTGGTCCTGTCGTCCGACCGGCGCCTGGGAGTCGCTCAGCGACAGCGCGCGCATCCAGTCGCCTTCGAGCAGCTCGGTGGTGACGAAGTTCTTCATCTCGGTCTTCTGCGTGGTGGTGAGCTTGTCCGCCAGCAGGCTTCCCACCAGGGCGAAGTCGAACACGTGGCGGACGGCGACCAGCGTGCCGTCTGCGTGCCGACAGTTCCACACGCCCTGACCGGGGGCATACAGCGCCAGGATTTCCGGCAGCAGCGCGTTCGCCGAGGAGCGCAGACTCGTGGCGGTCGCCGTGTCGCCCGCCGCCTGCTGGAGGTCGGCGGCGTGGTTCATCATCCACACATTGCCCGCGTTGACCGACGCGATCTGGTTGATGTACTTCGGCAGGACCTCAAGGATGTTGTGGTTGAGCCCGTAGTCGGCCAGCTTCTGCCCCGCGGGTACCAGCGTCTTCCAGAAGTTCGCGATGTCGGTCAGGTGCCGCAGGATGGTCTTGTTGTTCACCGACTTCTGCAGGAACGCCGTGTCACCGCTGTAGTTGATGTAGTTGAGGAGACAGGTGAAGACGGCCAGGTCGTTGGGGCCGTACCACGGGCCGATGGTGTTGCCCGACAGACAGTCGATGGCGTACGAGGCGTGGATGTTCTTACCCAGCCAGTACTCCATCTGCGACCGGAACATCGCCGGGTCCAGCAGCGTCAGCATGATCGAGAAGTACTCGACGTCCCAGTAGTACATGGCGGTCGTCATGTACTCCGGGGAGCCGCTCGGGTAGATCCGATCCCAGCCGGAGAACGTCCCGGTCCGGCCCAGCAGGGTGTTGAACGCGGGCCCGAGGTTCGTGCGCTGGATGGAGAGCAGCGACAACACGCTCATGTAGTAGAGACGGGCCATGGCGTTGCCGTTCGCGGTGTTCTCCGCGCTGAGCACGGGCAGCGAACCCGAGTAGTGGGTGTTGCCCGCGGTGAACGCCGCGGTCCACCGCGCCGACCATGACGTGGCGACCGCCGCGAACACCGTGCTGAAGTTCTGCAGGGTGGTGTTGGCCGCGTTGACGACGGCCTGGCCGTCGGACACGTTGACCAGCGCCTGGCCGGTCGAGGTGTCGCCGACCGCCATGACGATGTTCAGCGTCTGGGTCGCGCCCGCGGCGAGTGTCAGGTTCCACGCGGCGGTGCCGCCCGCGCCGGACGCGGTCAGCGTCGCGGCCGGGCTCACCGCGAACACGGTCACCGCGGCGCTGGAGTTGTCGGAAACCATGACGTTCGCGGCTGGGGTCCCGACCGTCCGCCCGGTGAAGTTCTGGTCACCGGGTCGCGGTAGGCCCCAGCTCCAGGTGCCCAATTGCTTGCGGATGCGCGGGCTCAGGTTCACCGAGAACGTACTGGTGACCGAGGCCGCCGTCGGGTTGGACACCGTCACCCGCAGCAGAAGCCGGTTGGACTCGAACGCCAGCCGCATCGCGGTCTGGACCGTCAGCCCCTTCGCGGTGGTGGCCTTGCGCAGAAGTTCGTACGCCGACCACCGAGACTCCGTCGTGGCGAGACCGGCACCGTCCACGGTGAGATCGCCCGCCGACCCGTTCTGGATGTACGGCGCGAGCGTGAAGTTGTTGAAGCCCAGGACATTCGAGGTGACGTTCGTGCCGCCCCAGAAGTTGCTGACCGCGGGCAGGCGCCGCACCGTCGACGGCGGCATCCAGTCACTGGTCAGCGAGTCCAGCGGTGGCGGGGTTCCGGCGGCGGCACTGGCCAGCGCGGCGGGCAGCAGGGGGGCTGCGAACGCGCCCGCGGTCAGGGCGGCGGTCCATCCGAGTAACGTTCGACGGCTGAATTCGGGCACGGCAGGGCTCCTCAAGTGCTTACAGGGATCGGCACGTTCCGCCAGGGGCGCAGGGACACACCTGGCGCACTCTTGGGTGGTTCAGTCTTCGGCGAAGAACGCCGGGTGCTCCGCCTTGAGACCGGGTGCGAGGAGGTTGACCCGGTTCGTGTGGGTGGCGACGAGTTCGACACCGTTTTCCACATCGCCCGCCTCGAGCAGGTCGACGATGCGGGTGTGCTCGTCGAACAGCATCGGCGACCGCACCGCGTGTGCGGTGTACAGCCGTCGAACGCGGTCGAGTTGCACCTTGCTGCCAAGCACGACGTTCCAGACGTTCGGATAGCCGGAGAGGCGGAAGATCTCCCGGTGGAGTTCCTCGTCGGTGGCGAAGAACCGCTCCGGGTCGTGCGCCTCGACCGCGGCCCGCTGCCGTTCGAGGATGCGCCGGAGTTCGGCGACGTCCCGCGGCCGTGCGCAGGCACGACGGAAAGCCGACACCTCAAGGGAGCAGCGAATGAACGCGGCCTCCTCGACCTCGGGCAGCTTGATCAGCGCGACCGACGTGCCGATCTGCGGGACGACATGGAGCAGGCCCTGGGCCGCCAGGCGCGTGATCGCCTCGCGGATCGGCGTTCGGCTCACGCCGAGCCGCTGGGCCAGGTCCGACTCCGACACTGGTGAGCCGGGCGGCAGCCGAAGGTCGCGGATCGCGGAGATGAGCTCGTCGTAGACCCGGTCGACCTTGCGCCAGCGCGCGGGTGCGCTGTCGATCGGCGTCAGCGCGGTGACGCCTTTCGATCCGAATGGGTCCAGCTCTGACGCTTCGCTCATGGGAGAACTTTCCCACAAGCCATACTTGCATGCAAGCATGTCGGCGCCTACTGTCCCCTCCACACCCGACTCGAAGGAGAGCCGAAATGAATCGTCGAACCGTTGGTGGCCTGGTACTGGCCGCCGTCACGGCGGTGTCCCTGGCGGGATGCGCCGCTTCGGATTCTTCGGGCGGCGCGAAGAAGGGCTACACCATCGGGCTCGTCATGCTGCAGGGCGACGAGTACTACAACAAGATCCAGTCCGGCCTGAAGGCCGCCGTCGAGGCGGACGGCGGCACGGTCATCGCGGCCAACTCGAACAACGACGCCGCGGCCGAGGCGTCGGTGGTCCAGAACATGATCCAGCGCAAGGTCGACGCGATCCTCATGCAGCCGATCAGCGTTGAGGGCTCGCTGGCGACGATGAAGCAGGTGGCCGCCGCCAAGATCCCGCTCATCTGTTACGGCAACTGCTCGGGCCCGGCCGTCGACCCGAAGAACGTCCAGGGCGCGGTCCAGTCCGACAACACCGCCCTCGGCACCGGCACCGGCAAGGCCGCCGCGGCCTACATCAAGGCCAAGCTCAATGGCGAGGCGAAGATCGGCGTGCTGAACTGCGACGCCGCCGCCGAGGTGTGCAAGATGCGCAAGGCGGGCTTCAAGAAGGCGCTGGACGACGCCGGCGTCAAGGTCGACTACGTGGCCGACCAGGAAGGCTTCCTCGCCGACAAGGCGACGCCGATCGCGACGAACATGCTGTCCGCGCACCCCGAGATCACCCTGCTGTGGTCGGCCAACGAGGGCGGCACCATCGGTGAGGTGACCGCGGTCAAGCAGGCGGGCAAGCAGATCCCGGTCTTCGGCACCGACATCTCCGAGCAGCTCGCCGGGTTCGTGATCGCGGGCGAGAACATCCTGCAGGCGACCACCGGCCAGGACCCGGTGAAGACCTCGGAACTCGCCTACGCGCAGGCGAAGAACGTCATCAGCAAGCAGCAGAACAACCCGCTGGAGGTGCTGGTCCCCGGCATCACCTACGACCGCGCCGAGCCCGCGGCCGTCACCAAGTACCTGGGCAAGTAACAGCCAAGGAGCAGCCACGTGTCCCCCTCACCTGTCGCCCCGGTCCTGGAATGCAGGTCGTTGAGCAAGACCTACGGTTCGGTGCGCGCGCTCGACAACGTCAGCCTCACCCTCCGCGCGGGCGAGGTGCGCGCCCTGCTCGGCAAGAACGGCGCGGGCAAGTCGACGCTGGTGAACCTGGTCTCCGGCGCGCAGCGGCCCGACGAGGGCCACGACTCGATCCTCGTCGACGGCGCCCCCGTGACCTGGTCGAACCCGGGCGAGGCGCGGGCGGGCGGGATCGCGGTGGTCCACCAGGAGTTCAGCCTGATCCCCGGGCTGTCGGTGGCCGAGAACATCACCCTCGGCCGCTGGCCCCGGTCCCGAAGCGGGTTCATCGACAGCGCGGCCATCCTGGAGCGCGCCCGCACGGCGGTGGACAAACTCGGGGAACCGCTGCCCCTCGGCGTGGAGGTCGGCAAGCTCCCGATCGCCCAGCAGCAGCTCGTCGAGATCGCCAAGGCGCTCGTCGACCAGCCGAAGGTCCTCATCCTCGACGAGCCGACCAGCGCGCTCAACGCCCACGAGGTGGACCTGCTGCTCGCGCTCGTGCGCAGGCTCGCGGGCCAGGGCGTGGCGATCATCTACGTCTCGCACCGGATGAAGGAGATCCCGCTCGTCGCGGACTCGCTGACCGTGCTGCGCGACGGGTGCGAGGTCGAGACGTTCGGCGTGGCCGACGCCAGCGCCGAGCGCGTCGCGGCGCTCATCGCCGGGGAGAGCGCGACCGCAGCCAGGATCGAGCACCGCGAGTGCCGCGGCGAGCCGGTCGTGCTGTCGGTCCGGGACGTGCGCGTGCCGGGTGTCCTCGACGGCGTGAGCTTCGATCTGCACCGCGGCGAGGTGCTCGGGATCGCGGGCCTGCTCGGGTCCGGCCGCACCGAGTTGCTCGAAGTGATCTACGGCGTCCGCAAGGGCACGGGCTCGGTGGAGGTCGGCGACCGCAAGGCCGAGCGCAGGCTCCCCCGCCGGATGCTGGCGCGCAAGGTCGGACTGACCGCGGAGGACCGCAAGGACACCGGCATCGTCCCGATGCTCGGCGTGGGTGAGAACGTGCTGCTCTCCGCGCGGGGACGCGTGCTGCCCAGGTTCTGGCTGCGCGCCGACGACGAGGCCCGGATCGTCCGCGAGACGCTGGCGAAACTGTCCATTGTGGCGTCTTCGGCCGCCCAGCCCATCGGCGAACTCTCCGGCGGCAACCAGCAGAAGACGGTGATCGGGCGGCTGCTCGCCGCCGAGATGTCGGTCCTGCTGCTCGACGAGCCGACCCGGGGCGTCGACGTGCACGCCAAGAGCCAGATCTACCGGATCATCCGCGAACTCGGGCAGTCCGGGGTCTCCTCGATCTTCGTCTCCTCCGAGCTCGAAGAACTCGCCGAGGTCTGCGACCGCGTCCTCGTCCTGCGCGACGGCCGCATCCGCGACGAGGTCGTCGGCGCGGACAGCACGGCCGAACGACTTCTCGCACTCGCCATGAAGGAAGGAACCTGAGATGTCGGACCTCGACGTCGAGACACCGCGAGCCACCCGCACGGCGGGCTCCGCCATCAAGTCGGTGCTGCACACCAATGACACCACTGGCCTGCTGGCCGTGCTCATCACCACCTTCGCGGTGTTCGCCGCGACGGCGCCCAACTTCCTGACCCCGGACAACCTGCTCAACGTGCTGCAGCAGGCCGCGTTCTTCGGGATCGTGGCCTTCGCCATGACCCTGGTGATCGTCTCCGGCGAGATCGACATCTCCGTCGGGTCGCAGGCGGCGCTGTCCTCGGCGCTGCTCGGCGTGCTCGTGGTGAAGCAGGGCTGGCCGTTCTGGCTCGCCTGCGTCGCCGTACTCGTGGCGGCGGCGTTCGTCGGCGCGGTGGCGGGCTGGCTCCGGGCCGTGTGCGGGGTGCCCACGTTCATCGCGACCCTCGCGCTGTACCTCGGACTGCGGGGAGTCGCGATGCAGATCACCGACACCTTCCCGATCCCGATCGACTCCGAGCGCTTCTTCTACTGGGGCGACGGCCGCGTCTTCGGCGAGATCCCGGTTCCGGCGATCTACGTGCTGATCGTCTTCGCCGTGATCGCCGTGATCGCCCGCAAAACGGTGTTCGGGCGGTCCATCTACGCCGTCGGCGGCAACGCCAAGTCCGCGCAGCTCTCCGGCATCAACGTCAAGAAGATCCGGATCCAGGTCATGGTCATCTCGGCGCTCACCGCGTCGATCACCGGTCTGCTGCTGTCGGCGCAGCTCTCGTCGGGCAACAGCATCATCGCCAACGGCCTCGAGTTCGACGCCATCGCGGCGGCGATCATCGGCGGGTCCGCGCTCTCGGGCGGCAAGGGCACCGTGATCGGCACCCTGCTCGGCGTCCTCTTCATCGCGATCCTGCTCAACGGCATGGTCCTGCTCGGGGTGAACCCCTACGCGCAGCAGATCGTGCGCGGCGCCGTCGTCCTGATCGCGGTGCTGGTCAACGTGTGGCGCGGCCGGTCGACGGCCACCACCTAGACCCACATCCGACTCACAAGGAAGGCAAGACGTGATCCACCTGAGCGAGTTCCTCGCGCCGCGCCCCGAGCCGATGTGGACGCTGCTGAAGCAAGCAGGCGTGACCAATGTCGTCGCCACCCTCAACGGAGGCGAGCAGGACCAGCGCATGTTCGCCGCCGTCGGCAAAGGAAGCTACCTGCCCGCCGCCGATGACGAACCGTGGTCCGAAGCGTCGATCAAGCGCGATATGGCGGTCTTCGACGAAGCCGGGATGAACGTCATCGCGATGGAGGACACCGCGCCGATGGACCTGGCCCGGCTCGGCCTGCCGGGACGCGACGAGCAGATCGCGAACGTGATCACCCAGATCCAGGCGATGGGCAGGCTCGGCATCCGCAACCTCTGCTACAACTGGATGGCCGTCGCGACCTGGGGACGCACCGACGTCGACATCGTCGGGCGCGGCGGCGCGCTCGTCACCGGCTTCAACGCCGCCGAGTTCGAGAAGCTGCCGCCGCTCGCCGCCGAGGGCGAGGTCACCGAGGACCAGCTCTGGGACGCGCTGCAGTACTTCCTCGACGCGGTCATCCCGGAGGCCGAGCAGGCAGGCGTGACCATGGGTCTGCACCCCGACGACCCGCCC
>DATLIA010000204.1:0-8105 GCA_035540215.1 Actinokineospora sp.
CTGCACGACTGCTTCGCCCCCAACGAGCTGCTCACCTACGAGGCGCTCGGACTGGCGGCCGAGGGCGAGGGCCACAAGCTCGTCGACAACAACGACACGACGTACGGCGGTCGTTGGGTGGTGAACCCGTCCGGCGGGCTCATCTCCAAGGGCCACCCGCTCGGCGCGACCGGCCTGGCCCAGTGCGCCGAGTTGACCTGGCAGCTGCGCGGCACGGCGGACAAGCGTCAGGTCGACGGCGTCACAGCCGCCCTGCAGCACAACATCGGACTTGGTGGCGCCGCCGTCGTCACCGCGTATCAGCGCGCCGAGCGCTAGACAAGGAGACATCGAACATGGGCAAGGTCAACGCATCGGTGGAGCTTCCCGCGGCACCGGAGAAGGTGTGGGCGGAGTTCGCCGACCCGAACAACTTCGAGAAGTGGCTGACCATCCACACCAAGTGGAAGGGCGACGTGCCGACGGAGTTCACCAAGGGCACCAAGGTGGCCGAGGTGGTCACCATGCTGGGCATGGCCAACACCATCGAGTGGACCGTCGAGGAGTACGAGGCGCCGACGCGACTGGTCATCTCCGGAACTGGCATGGCAGGCGTGCGCACGACGTTCCAGCTCGCCGTCACGCCGTCCGACGGCGGGTCGACCGCGACGATCGACGCCGAGTTCACCGGGGCGATGATCGTGGGCGCGCTCGGCACGGCGGTGGAGAAGGACGCCAGGGCCAATCTGGAGAAGTCGCTGGCCAACTTCGCCGCGCTGGTCGGCTGACATGGCCGACGAGATCGCCTTCGACAAGGCGGGCCTGGGCGTCTGGACCGAGCCGACGCGGTTCGAGGTCACCCGCGAGCGCGTCGCCGAGTACGCCGCGGCGACGAACGACCCGATCCCGGCGCACACCGCGGGCGAGGTGGCGAGCCCGGTGTTCGCCATCGTGCCGGTGTTCCAGTCGCTGCTGGAACCGGCGCTGTCGGTGGTGCCCCTGTCGCTGATCGGCCGGATCGTGCACGGCGAGCAGGACTTCCGGTTCCACCGGCCGATCCGACCCGGCGATGTGCTCGTGTCCCGCGCCAGGATGATCGGGTGGGTCGGCCAGGAGAACGGCACGGCCGCCACGGTTCACCTGGAGTGCCGCGACAGCGCGGGCGAACTCGTCAACGAGCAATACGTGACGTTCTTCGTGCGCGGCTTCAACTCCGGTGACACCGTCGGCGAGACAGGCCCGTCTCACAAGTTCGACGAGTCCCTGCGTGGGTGGGACCCGGTCGCCACTGTGGCCCAACACATCGATGACGACCAGACGTTCCGCTACGGCCCGGCGGCGGGCGATCCGATGCCGATCCACCTGGACGAGCAGGTCGCGCGCGACGCCGGTCTGCCGGGGATCATCGCGCATGGCCTGTGCACCATGGCTTTCACGTCGTGGGCCGTGCTCACCGAGGTCGCGGGCTCGGACGTGGCCAGACTGCGGCGACTCGCGGTGCGCTTCGCCAAGCCGGTGCTGCCCGGCCAGGACCTCACGACCCGGATCTGGCGGTCCGGCACCGACTACGCGTTCGAGACCACCGTCGGCGACACCGTCGTCATCAAGGACGGCCTCGCCGAGATCGAGGAGCTGTGATGGGTGTGCTGGACGGCCGGATCGCCGTGATCACCGGGGCGGGCCGCGGCATCGGGCGCGAACACGCGCTGCTGTTCGCCCGTGAGGGCGCGGCGGTGATGGTCAACGACCTCGGCGGCGGCAACGACGGCTCCGGCGCCGACGCGGGCCCCGCCCAGGAGGTCGCCGACGAGATCGTCGCCGCGGGCGGACGCGCGGTCGCCAACACCGACAACGTCGCCGAGTGGGCGGGCGCCGAGGCACTGATCGCACAGGCGGTAGCCGAGTTCGGTGGGCTCGACGTCGTGGTCAACAACGCGGGCATCCTGCGCGACGCGTTCATCGCCGGGATGACGGAGTCACAGTGGGACTCGGTCGTCGCGGTCCACCTCAAGGGCCACGCCGCGGTGCTGCACCACGCCGCCGCGTACTGGAAGGATCAGGCAAAGGCCGGTGCCCAGCGGGCCGCGTCGGTGATCAACACGGCGTCGGCGTCCGGGGTGACGCTGCCCAACGCGGGCCAGGGCAACTACGGCGCCGCCAAGGCCGGGATCGCCGCGCTGACCCTGGTCGCCGCCACCGAGTTGGAACGCTATGGCGTGCGGGTCAACGCGATCGCGCCGATCGCCAGGACCCGGCTCACCCTGGCCACCCCCGGGATGGGCGCGATCTTCGCCCAGGAGGTGGCCGAAGGCGAGTTCGACGCCTTCTCCCCCGCCAACATCGCCCCGCTGGTCGCCTACCTGGCGACGGAGAAGTGCCCGCACACCGGCGAGGTCTTCGCCGTGCAGGGCGGCGCGATCCAGCGGCTGCGTGGTTGGACGGTCGCCGAGTCCACCGAGACCGACGGCCCGTGGACCGTCGACGACATCGGCACCCGCCTCGGCGCCTGGACCTAGACCCCGCGCCGGATAAACCCGGCTAATCATTAATTACTATTAATTCTTGACAGTCGACAGGGCGCTGCTTAACGTTCCCGTGACATCGGTCACCCCAAACGGCAGGCAGCAGGAGAGTTCCGTGAAAGCTCCATATCGACTTGGCACCCCAATATCGAGTAGGGCCCAACGCTGTCTAGGCTGGCTGGCCGGTGTCACGCTCGTCGCCGCGAGCCTGACGGTCGCGGGCGCCGTGTCGTCGCCCGCGCCCGCGGCGGCCACGGCCCAGCCCGGCGTCGCGACCGCTCCCCCGATGGGCTGGAACACCTGGTACAGCTACTTCTGCAACATCAACGAGACGAAGGTCAAGCAGGCCACCGACGCCCTGGTGTCCTCCGGCATGAAGGACGCGGGCTACAGCTATGTCGGCGTCGACGACTGCTGGTCCAACGGCCGCGACGCCGCAGGCAACCTGGTCGCCGACCCGGTGAAGTTCCCCAGCGGCATGAAGGCATTGGGCGACTACATCCACAGCAAGGGCCTGAAGTTCGGCCTCTACGCCGCCCCCATGGCGCTGACCTGCGCGAAATACGCGGGCAGCCTCGACCATGAGCAGCAGGACGCGAACCTGTTCGCCTCGTGGGGGGTGGACCTGCTCAAGTACGACTGGTGCTCCAAGGAGGGTGATCTCGCCTTCCAGCAGGGCAAGTTCCGGAAGATGCGCGACGCGCTGCAGGCGACCGGCAGGCCCATCCAGTTCAACATCAACGCGAACTCCGGCGGCGGCACCTGGACGACCAACGCCCCCAAGTACGACTACAGCGACTTCGCGCACACGGCGCGGATCGCCGAGGATATGTCCACTGACTGGTGGACCTCGGGCGCCCAGAACCACTACCTGATGGGCACCCTCAACATCCTCGACCTCGCCAACCACTTCACCCTGCGCAGCGGTCCGGACAACTGGAACGACTGGGACTACGTCCAAGTAGGACGTCGCGGCACCACCCGGACCAATGAGGACCGCGCGGAGTTCACCATGTGGGCCATCGGTGGCGGCCCTCTGTTCGCGAGCAACACCGTTACCTCGATGACCGACGCGACGAAGTCGATCCTGACCAACGCCGACGTGATCGCGGTGAACCAGAGCTGGGGCGGCTCCGCCGGTCGGCGGATCAGCCTCAACGGCGACGCCGAGGTGTGGGCCAAGCCGCTGGCCGACGGCAGCGTCGCGGTGGCGTTGCTCAACCGCGGCACCACGGCGTCGATCACCGTCGCCACGACGGCGGGCGCGGTGGGCCTTGGCGGCTCGACGTCCTACAGCTTGAAGAACCTGTGGGGCGGCGCCACTTCCACCAGCACGGGTGCCATCTCCGCCACCGTTCCGCCCAAGGACGTGGCCGCGTTCCGGGTGACCCGGGCGGGCACACTCGCCGCGGCCCCGGCCGCGGGCACCCATCAGGTCAGCGCGATGACCTGGCTGGCGTCCAGCAACGGGTGGGGCCCCGTCGAGAAGGACCAGTCCGTCGGCGGCACCGGGACCGGCGACGGCACCCCGCTGTCGATCAACGGCACCACCTACGCCAGGGGCCTCGGCACCAACGCCAACTCCGCGGTGGACGTCTGGCTCGGCGGATCATGCTCACAGTTCTCCGCCAAGGTCGGCGTCGACGACGACGCGGGCGCCGGGCGGGGAACCGTGGAGTTCGCCGTCTACGGCGACGGCAAACTCCTGGCCTCGACGCCGGTCAAGACCCAGGGCCAAGCGGCGACGACCATGGCCATCCCGACCATCGGGGTCAAGGCGCTCGAACTGCGCGCCATGAGCACCATCGACGGGGCCGACTACGACCAGGCGGACTGGGCCGACGCGAAGGTGACCTGCGGCGCCGGGGTCACCAGCCCCGCCACCCGCTACCTCAGCGACCTGACCGCGACCAGCTCCACCAACGGCTGGGGCCCGGCCGAGAAGGACCGCAGCAACGGGGAGTCGGCGGCGAACGACGGTTCGCCGCTCAAGATCGGCGGCGTCACCTACGCCAAGGGGCTCGGCGTGCACGCGGCGAGCGACATCACCTACCCGCTCGGCGGCAACTGCTCCCAGTTCAGTGTCGATGTCGGCGTCGATGACGAGGTCGGGAACAACGGCTCGGTCGCGTTCGAGGTCTACCGCGACTCGACGCTGGTCACCAGTA
This sequence comes from Actinokineospora sp., assembly GCA_035540215.1. Lineage (GTDB taxonomy): Bacteria > Actinomycetota > Actinomycetes > Mycobacteriales > Pseudonocardiaceae > Actinokineospora. The sequence goes on from DATLIA010000204.1 coordinate 4,670, forward strand.
CCGGGGTGCTGAAGGGCACGGGCGGCGCCCAGCGCGTCACCGCCGACCTGAGCGGCGGCCAGACGCTGCGGCTCGTCGTCACCGACGGCGGCAACGGCAAGGGCTCCGACCACGCCGACTGGGCCAACCCGATCCTGACCTGCGCCGCCGGGACGGGCACGGTCACCCGCCAGCTCAGTGACCTCGCGTGGACCAGCTCCACCAACGGGTGGGGCCCGGTCGAGCGGGACCGCAGCAACGGCGACCTCGCGGCGAACGACGGCGTGCCGCTCAAGATCCAGGGCGTGGCCTACGCCAAGGGCCTGGGGACGCACGCGGCGAGCGAGATCATCTACCCGCTCGGCGGCAACTGCACCAGCCTCAGCGTCGATGTCGGCATCGATGACAACGCGGGCGACAGCGGTGCGGTCGCGTTCCAGATCTATCGCGGCACGACCCTCGCGGCCAGTACGGGCGTGCTCACGGGCACCAGCGCCGCCCAGCACCTCACGGCGGACCTGACGAACGGCCAGACGCTGCGGCTGGTCGTGACCGACGGCGCCAACGGCAAGAACTACGACCACGCCGACTGGGCCAACGCCGAACTCACCTGCAATAGCTAGCCACTATGCGAACCGGGCGGGCGCGGAGTCACTCCGCGCCCGCCCGGTTCGCGCGTTGTCCACACGTCAAGCGGCGGGACCGGGGACGACCACGGTGCCCGACGCCCTCGTCGCCACGATCGGCGGGTCGAGCACGTCAGCGGCCGAGTCACTCCGCTCAGGAGCCGAGCGGCACACCACGCGGACCTCGAAGTCCATGCCGCGCGACCGCGTCCCGATCCGGGTCAGCGTCGCGGTGCCCTCGATGACATCCCCCGCGCGGATGGGCGCCAGGAACTCGACGTTGGAGTAGCCCGCGAACAGGCCCTCGTCGCCGTCGGTCTGGACGCACATCTCCGTCGCGAGGTCGCCGAACATGCCGAGGCCGTACGCGCCGTCGACCAGGTTGCCGCCGTAGTGGGCGTGGGAGTGCGGCACGTAGTGGCGGTGGGTGACGGTGAAGCCGACCTCGCGGGTCATGCGTGGACTTCCTTTCGCTGGCTGATGGCGTGCACGAGATAGCTGGCGACCTCACCGGGGGTGGTGCCGCGGCCGAAGACCCGGTCGACGCCGAGTTCCCCGGCCATGAGCGGGTCGAACCGGGGTCCGCCCGCGATGAGCAGCGGGCAGCGTTCGCCCATCGCCTCGCGGAAGGCGGCGGACATCTCCTGGGTGTTCAGGATGTGCGCGTCGCGCTGGGTGACGACCTGGGAGACGAGGACGGCGTCGGCCTTGTCGGCGCGCGCGGCCTTGACCAGCTCGGGGACCGTGACCTGGGCGCCGAGATTCACCACGCGCAGTTCGCGGTAGTACTCCAGGCCCTTCTCGCCAGCGAAGCCCTTGATGTTGAGGATCGCGTCGATGCCGACGGTGTGCGCGTCGGTGCCGATGCACGCGCCGACGACGACCATCTTGCGGCGCAACGTCTTCTTGATCGTGCTGTTTACATCCGACGGCGGCAGCAGCGGGTACTCCCGTTCGACCACCTTCACCTCGTCGAGGTCCACGATGTGCTGCACAGACCCGTAGACGACGAAGAACGTGAAGTCGGCGCCGATGGGGTGCGAGTGCACGACCATCGCCGGGTCCATGCCCATCTTGTTCGCCAACTGCTGCGCGGCGCCGTCCGCGCGCGGCCCGAACGGGACGGGCAGGGTGAACGACAACTGCGCCATGCCGTCGCCGGTCGTGTCGCCATAAGGGCGGACATACCGCTTGGTCTTCTCGGTCATGCCGGGACTCCCTCGTCAAGCAGGGTGGTGGCGGGGTTGAGGTAGCCGTCGGCCTTCTCGATGACGCCGTCGGCGCCCTTTCCCTTATGCGCCGGGCGTTTCATCAAGCCGAAGGTGCCGTCGGCGATCGCGTTGAGCAACCCGTCGTCGACCACACGCTCGAGCAGGTCGACCGCCTCGCCGAGCACCTGGTGGGCACGCTTGACGATCAGACCGTCCGGCGCGGGCCGGAAGTCCTCGCGCAGACTCCCCGCCGCCTCCAGCACGTACCGGACGTTGGCCAGCGCCAGGTCGCGGTCGGACAGGAAAGGCGTCACCACGGCCTCGGTCATCATCCCGACCAGCAGGATCGACTGTCCAGTGAGGACACCCGCCAGGTTGAAGAACCCGTCGAGCAGGTAGCCGTTGAACACGTCGCCGGTCATGTGCTTGGTCGGCGGCATCCACTTGAGCGGCGCGTCCGGGAACAGCTCGCGGGCCAGCAGCGCGTGCGCCAGCTCCAGCCGGAACGAGTCGGGCACCTTCGGGTTGATCTCGAAGGCGTGGCCGAGACCGAGCAGGTCGTCGGTCAGCCCGGCCTCATGCGCGAAGTGCTCGTTGAGCAGCTGTGACACCGTCACCGTGTGCGCGGCGTCGACGGCGTCGGCTGTGGTGAGGTAGTTGTCCTCACCGGTGTTGATGATGATCCCGGCCCGCGCGTGGACCTGGCGGGCGAAGCGCTGGTCGACGAAGGTGCGGATCGGGTTGATGTCGCGGAACAGGATTCCGTACATCGAGTCGTTGAGCATCATGTCGAGCCGTTCCAGGCCCGCGAGCACCGCGATCTCCGGCATGCAGAGCCCCGACGCGTAGTTCGTCAGGCGGACATAGCGGCCGACCTCTTTGGACACCTCGTCCAACGCCGCCCGCATGATGCGGAAGTTCTCCTGGGTGGCGTAGGTGCCCGCGAATCCATGGTGCGTGGCACCTTCCGGCACATAGTCCAAAAGGGACTGACCGGTGGACCGGATGACCGCGATGATGTCGGCGCCCGCACGCGCGGCATTGGCGGCCTGCACGACGTCCTCGTCGATGTCACCGGTCGCGACGATCAGGTAGATCCACGGCCGCTGCGGCGGGTCGCCGAGCTTGCCGACCAGCTTCGCGCGCTGCGCCTTGTTCCGGTCGACAGCGCGCAAACCCTTGCCCACGGCCGTGCGTGCCAGCTTCGCCGCGCTGGTCGCAGCCCGGCCGGTGGGGACGGTGAACTGGATCTGCCCGGCGGCGGTGGCCTCAGCCAGCTCGGTCAGGCCGCCCAGGTCGTGTTCGCGCAGCGCGTGGAACACCGGCAGCGCGGCGCCGTGTTCCAGACCGCAGTGCTCGCGGACGGTGTCCACGACGCGGTTGACCCACGGCACGTCACCGGCGCGGTGGGTGGTGTCGGCGCCGGTGATGCCCGAGAGGCGCAGCGTGGCGCGCTCAACGGCGACGGTGGTGTGGGCCCTGGCGATGTCGATCACCGGCGCGGCGGCCTTGGCGGCCAGCCCGCGCGCGGTGGCCACGACCGCCGGGTCCAGATCAAGCAGGGCCACGGTGGAACTCCTCGCGGTCGAAACGGTCGAAGATCGTGTTCCCGCGCAGGAC
>DATLIA010000205.1:0-59905 GCA_035540215.1 Actinokineospora sp.
GGGTGGCCAGCGCGGGTTCGGCGGCTTCGACGGCGTCGTCGAGGTGGCCGTCGTCGAGCAGCGCGCAGACCAGTTCGAGGGTGAGGCGGGCGCGGGCCCTGCCGCCCTCGGTCGCCGGGTCGTGCAGGCGGTGGATCAACCCGAGGCCCGCCCTGGCGATGTCGGCGGCGGCCTCGGTGTCGCCGTGGCGCCGGTGATAGGAGGCGGCACGGACGTTGAGGAGAGCGGTCTCGACCCGACGTGCGTCCTGGGTCAGCGTCTCGTCGGCGGCGAGCAGGCGCTCGGCCTCGGCGAGGGTGTCCTCCAGGTCATCGCGGCCGCCGACGTGGGCAGCGCAGGTGACGAACTGGCCGAGCGCGATGGCGCGGACAGCGGGTTTGGCGGTCTTCGTCTGCAGGACCGGGCGCAGGATCTCGCACCCGGTTAGCGGCTCGCCGAGCGCGCGGGCGCACGCGGCGAGCGCGACCCGAAGCCGCGCGGACCGGTCGACCTGGCCGCCCGCCGTGGTGGCGTGCAGGGCGGCCAGGCCGGGTTCGACGGCTTCCGCGTGTCGGCCGAGGGTGACCAGCGCGGCGGCGAGCAGGGCCTGGGCCCTGGTCTTGGTCGCCTGGTCGGCGGCCCCGAGCGCGCGCGTGGCGAACTGGACGGACAGTTCGGGAGCGCTCCACCGCAGGCGGGCGGCGACGTCGGTGAGTGCGTCGCACTCGGACGTGCCGCCTGCCGCGGGTAACTCGTTCCAGGCCGCCACTTCGCCGCTGCCCGTCTAGTCCCGGGTCAGCTTGCGGTAGGTGACCCGGTGCGGACGGGCCGCGTCGGCGCCCAACCGGTCGATCTTGTTCTTCTCGTAGCCCTCGAAGTTGCCCTCGAACCAGAACCACTGGGCCGGGTTCTCCTCGGTGCCCTCCCACGCCAGGATGTGCGTGCAGGTGCGGTCGAGGAACCACCGGTCGTGGGAGATGACCACGGCGCAGCCGGGGAACTGCTCAAGCGCGTTCTCCAGCGAACCCAGGGTCTCGACGTCGAGGTCGTTGGTGGGCTCGTCGAGCAGGATCAGGTTTCCACCCTGCTTGAGCGTCAAGGCCAGGTTCAGCCGGTTGCGCTCACCGCCGGACAGCACGCCCGCGGGCTTCTGCTGGTCGGGGCCCTTGAAGCCGAACGCACTGACGTAGGCCCGCGACGGCATCTCGACCATGCCGACCTTGATGTAGTCGAGCCCGCCGGAGACGGTCTCGAACACGGTCTTCTTGGGGTCGATGTTCGCGCGGTTCTGGTCGACGTACGACAGCAGGACCGTCTCGCCGACCTTGACATCGCCGCTGTCCGGCTTCTCCAGGCCGACGATGGTCTTGAACAGCGTCGTCTTGCCGACACCGTTGGGACCGATGACGCCGATGATGCCGTTGCGCGGCAGGTCGAAGGACAGCCCGTCGATGAGGACGCGCCCGTCGAACCCCTTCTCCAGGTTCTTGACGTCGACCACGATGCTGCCCAGACGCGGACCCGGCGGGATCTGGATCTCCTCGAAGTCGAGCTTCCTCGTCTTCTCGGCCTCCGCCGCCATCTCCTCGTAGCGCTCCAGGCGGGAGCGGGACTTGGTCTGGCGCGCCTTGGCGTTGGACCGGACCCAGGCCAGCTCCTCCTTGAGGCGCTTCTGCAGCTTCTGGTCCTTCTTGCCCGTCACCGCGAGCCGCTCGGCCTTCTTCTCCAGGTAGGTGGAGTAGTTGCCCTCGTACGGGTAGGTGCGGCCGCGGTCGATCTCCAGGATCCACTCGGCGAGGTTGTCCAGGAAGTACCGGTCGTGGGTCACGGCGAGAACGGCACCGGCGTACTGCGCCAGGTGCTGTTCGAGCCAGAGCACACTCTCGGCGTCGAGATGGTTGGTGGGCTCGTCGAGCAGCAGCAGGTCGGGCTTGGAGAGCAGCAGCTTGCACAGCGCGACCCGGCGGCGCTCACCTCCGGACAGCACCGTGACATCGGCGTCCGGCGGCGGGCAGCGCAGCGCGTCCATCGCCTGCTCGAGCTGGGAGTCCAGGTCCCACGCGTCGGCGTGGTCGAGGTCTTCCTGGAGTTTGCCCATCTCCTCCATGAGCTCGTCGGAGTACTCGGTGGCCATAAGTTCGGCGATCTCGTTGAACCGGTCGAGCTTGGCCTTGATTTCGCCGACCGCTTCCTGGACGTTGCCCAGGACGGTCTTCTCCTCGTTCAGCGGCGGCTCCTGCTGGAGGATCCCGACGGAGTACCCCGGCGAGAGGTACGCCTCGCCGTTGTTCGCCGTGTCGAGACCAGCCATGATCTTGAGCACGCTGGACTTGCCCGCGCCGTTCGGACCGACGACGCCGATCTTGGCACCGGGCAGGAAGTTGAGGGTGACGTCATCAAGGATGACCTTGTCCCCGTGCGCCTTGCGCACCTTCTTCATGGTGTAGATGAACTCGGCCATGCTCGCGATCGTAGAGCGGTCCACCACGGCGCCTGATCGCGGTCGCCCGGTTGCCCGGCCGATGCCCGGCTGGAACCGCCGTTCGGGGGACCCCGCGCGCACCCCACCCGCGCCCAACCTGCACTGATGTCGCAGCGAACAGGCGGCGAACGCAGGGAGTCAGCACCACGTCCGCGATCCAGGTTTGCCCGAACGAGTGATCGGGCATCCCACCGGTGGACCGTGAAGGGAGTGGGGAGATGCCGAACCCGAGCATCAAGAACGAACGCCTGTACCGCGAATTGCGCGAAGACGGCGAGTCGAAGGAGAAGGCGGCACGCGTCTCCAACGCGGTCGCGGCGGAAGGGCAGTCGAAGGTCTCCTCTCGGGGTGGACGGGCGGGGTCGTACGACGATTGGACGGTCGAGCGCCTGCGCAAGCGGGCGGCGGAGATCGGGATCGATGGGCGGTCGTCGATGAACAAGAAGGAACTGGTGCAGGCTCTCCGCGACCACTGACAGAGCCGCGGGCGGTGATCGCATAGCGCTCACCACGACGGGCGAGATGAGACCCGGCGAACGCGGGTCCACGTTCCTCGACTTGGGCTTGCGGAAGGCAGGCCCGCCCTCGGTGACGGCGCCGGTCAGCGCCTGCGAAAGCGCCTGCAGGACGGCGCGTCCAGGGTGGGATCGACTCATGCGGCGGCCTGGTCGGTGACGGACTCCTCGGGCGCGTGTTCGCTGAGGAGGTCCGCGGTGGTCGGGGAGTTTCGCGGAGTCCGCGCGGGCTCGGCGAGCGTTGGTGGCACCGCGGAGGCTGCCAGTGGGTCGGCGGGAGACTGGGGATCTTGAGCGGGCTCACGACCGCTCGGTGTCGCCCGCGCCGGGCCTTCGGGGGCGGCGGTGGCTGCCAGGGCGAGTTGCGGCTGGGCGGGCGATGGGCGCGGTTTGGCTGTGCCATCCCGATTGAGGGTGGCTGAGCAGCGGGCGAGGTCGGGGCCTACCGCTCTCGCATCTAGGTCGACGCTGAAGCGGCGGTGGCCCTCTGTCAGGAACTCCCGGTGATACAGCCTGCCGGTGACGATCACCCTGTCACCTCGGCGCAGGGTGGCCGCCACGTTGACGCCCAGGTCTCGCCGGCAGTGGACGGAGACGAACATTCGGTCGCCGTCCGTCCACTGGTCGGTGTCGCGGTTGTGTCGGCGTTCGATGGTCAGCAGGCGGAAGCTCATCACCGGCACGTTGTCGCCGGTGCGCCTCTTGGTGATCTCGCCTGCCACCAGGCCGACCATGGTCACCACGGTCTCGAACACGATCTGTCCTCTCGTCGCGGGTTGCTTAACCCACGTTCCCGCGACGGGAGGACTGTGCCCAGGGGACCTGCGCCGGCTGTGGACAGCTGGGCGCTATGTGGACAACTACTTCTCCTTGGCCATCTGCTTGAGCATCTCGTTGTACGCGTCGAGGTCGTCGCTGTCGCCGGAGTCGAGGCGGCGGTCGGTGCGGCGGGCCTCGCGGTCGTCGGCGCGAGCCCACTGCACGAGCAGGGCGATCAACACGACGAGCAGGGGGATCTCACCGGACGCCCAGGCGATGCCGCCGCCGAGGCGCTGATCGGCGAGCAGGTCGGCGTTCCACGGCAGGGCCAGGCCCCGGTAGAACTGCTCCCCCACGACCGTCTGCATGCTCATCAGGATGACGCCGAAGAACGCGTGGAACGGCATGGAGGCGAACACCAGGCCGAGGCGGGCCAGGTGCGGCAGCTTGCGCGGCGCCGGGTCGATGGAGATGACGGGCCAGTAGAAGAGGTAGCCGACGAGCAGGAAGTGGGCGTTCATCAGCAGGTGCGCCCAGTGTTCCGGCAGGGCGGAATCGAACAGGCCCGACAGGTACAGCCCGTAGAACGAACCGACGAACAGCACCAGCGCGACGACCGGGTTCGTCAGCGCGCGCGACACCGGGGAGTGGACCAGGGCCAGGATCCACTCGCGCGGCCCGGGTGGGGCGTCCTTGCCCGCGGGCTTGATCGCGCGCAGGGCCAGGGTCATCGGCGCGCCCATGACCAGCAGGATCGGGGCGAGCATGCTCAGCATCATGTGGGTCTGCATGTGCACGCTGAACATCGCCGGGGCGTAGCGGCCGAAGCCGGACGACGTGGCGAACAGGATGACGAAGCAGCCAAGCAGCCAAGCGATGGTGCGCCCGACCGGCCAAGCGACGCCGCCGCGACGGAGTCGGATGACGCCGCGCAGGTAGAAGGCGGCCAGCACGAGTGCGAGGGTGCCGAAGATCAGGTCGAAGCGGACGTCGAACAGCAGCCGCAGCGTCGTCGGGGCGTGGTCGATGGGATAGCCGAGCATCAGCTCGACCCGGCCGGGCTCGGCCTGGGCGGTGCGCGGCGGCGGCGTGCGGGCCAGACCGGCGGCGATGCCGAACGTGATCAGCATGATCAGCACCTCGGCGGCGGCCAGCCGCAGCAGCGCGGCGCCCGAGCCGTGCTCGACGATGCCCTTCACCCCGCGTTCGCGCTGCAGGTAGCCGAAGCCGCCCAGCACGAGCAGGGCCGCGACCTTGGCCAGGACGAGCAGGCCGTACGAGGTGGTGAACAGATCGCCGAGCGGGAGCCGGACGAGCGCGTTGACCACGCCGGACCCGGCCATCACGATCCAGCAGACCAGCGCGATCCGGGAGAACCGGGACGCGGCGAGGCCAAGGTGTTCGCCCTGGCGACGGCCGTGGCTGAGCAGGGCGATCAGCCCGCCGACCCAGAGGGCGGCGGCGATCAGGTGCAGCAGCAGGCTGTTGGTCGCCATGTCGTGCTGGCCACCGCTGGACGAGTGTCCGGTGACCGCGACCGGCATGAGCCCGAAGAGAGCGACGCCGAACAGCGCGGTGGTCCAGCCCCACGTCAGCACGATCCGGGTGCCGACCAGCACGAGCAGCGCGATAGCCGCGGTGAACAGCCAGGACTTCGCCTGCGACAGCGAGCCGACAAGGTTGACCAGGATGTCCGCGGGCAGGATGTCGGAGATCGGCCTGCCCACCGCGTCGGCCGCGGTGAACGGGGCCGAGAGCAGGGCGCCGACGAACCAGGCCGCCGCGCCCCATGCCGCCGCGCGCAGCGCCGCGTAGCCGCCGACGTCGAGCACGCCGTCGGACCTGGGCGGGACGAGGAAGACCGCGAACAGCAGCGAGCCGACCGTCACCACCGAGCCGACTTCGGCGAGCACCCGCACGACGGTCAGTCCGTGTTCGGTGAACGCGTCGGGCGTCGGCAGGCCGAGAATGGCGTATCTACTGCCCCCCGACAGCATTACCAGTACCGCGGCTAACAGCGCGGCGAGCAGGGTGCCGACCACCAGCAGCGGCGCGAGACCCGCGCCGCGCCTCGGGGCGACCTTGTTTTCCGGCGGGCTGTCCACTGACACGGGAACAGCCTAGTCGGCACTAATTCCGAGTCGCGGGGACTGGGATTTCCCAGTCGTTAACAGCCCTCTGTCGCGACGCCAGGGCTAGGGGTGCGATGAGAGCGGCGACGATTCCGGCGAAGGAGAGCGCGACGGCGAGGTCGCTCAGGTGCGCGATGCCGCCGATCAGCGGCGGGCCCGCGAGGAAGCCGGTGTAGGCGATCGCGGCACCGGCGGCGCCGACAAGGCCGCCGAAGCTGAACGCGGCGTGGAAGATCGGCATCAGCGGTCGGTCGGTCCGCCGGATGACCGTCACCGCGGCGATGTTCATCGCGACGTCGAGCATGCCGACGCTGGCGCCGAGCGCGACCAGCGTCAGGCCCAGGAGCAGCGGGTTCGGCGCGAGGCCGAGGAACGGGACGACCAGGCTCGCGGCCAGACCGGACGCGCCGACCAGCACCCGGGCGCCGTGCCGGGCGGACAGGCGCCCGGTCAGCGAGGCGACCAGGATCATCCCGACGCTGGCGCCGAGCAGGGACAGGCCGAGCGCCCCCTCGGCGGCGCCGACCTGGTCGGCCAGTGCGGGCACACGAGATGCCCACGAACCGAAGACCACCCCGTTCAGGGCGAACACGACAAGTACGGACCGCACGGGCAGCTCCCTCAACGCTTCAGTCGAGGTCCAGGGTACTGAAGCGCTTCAGAGATCGCTACGCGCACGGGCCGATAGTGGCGCGGACTACGCTGTAGACGTGAGGCAGCAGCCGGTCAGGCGACCGACCCTGGACACCGTCGCGAACGCGGTCGGTGTGTCCCGGGCGACGGTGTCGAACGCCTACAACCGGCCGGACCAACTCTCCGCGGCGCTGCGCGAGCGGATCATCACGACCGCGTCGGAACTCGGCTACGGCGGCCCGGACCCGGTCGCCCGCTCCCTGGCGACCCGGCGCGGCGGCGCGGTGGCCGTACTGCTCGGCGGCGGCCTGTCCGCGGCGTTCACCGACCCGGCGCTGTCGATCGTGCTGGACAACCTCACGTCCACCTTGGACCGCGAGCGCGCGCTCCTGCTGCTCCCCGGCACCGGCGCGGGCCCCGACCCGGACAGCGTCGCGCGGGCGCAGGCCGACATCGCGGTGGCGTACTCCCTTCCGGACGACTCCCCCGCTCTCGCCCAGGTGTCGGCCAGATCGCTGCCCCTGGTGGTGATTGACCAACCCGCACTCCCCGCGACGGCCAGAGTGGACATCGCCGACGAGGACGGCGGCGCGCTGGCCGCCCGCCACCTGCGCGAACTGGGCCACGAGCGGGTGGCGGTCCTGAGCTTCGCGTTGGACACCGACGGACGCCGTGGCCCTGTGTCACCGGCGCGGTGGAAAGCGGCGCGATTCCGGGTGACGCGCGACCGAATCCGTGGCTACCACAGTGAACTCGGCGCGGACCTCCCGATCTGGGAGGCCCCGTGCAGCGCCCGCGACCACGGCCGCGAGGGCGCCCACTGGCTGCTGACCCGCGACCCGCGACCGACCGCCCTGCTGTGCCTCTCCGACGAATTAGCGCTCGGAGCTGTCCGCGCAGCGAACGATCTCGGCCTGCGGGTGCCCGCCGACGTGTCCATCGTGGGCTTCGATGACACCCCGGCGGCGCAGTGGGCCGACCCGCCGCTCACCACCGTCCGCCAAGACCTCGCCGAGAAGGGTCGGATCGCCGCTGAGCTGGCATTGCGCCTGCTCTCCGGGGCGAGACCGGGACCAGCGCGAACCCTGCCCGTTACGTTGATCAAGAGGTCTTCGACGGCAGCTGTGTGACCCGGACGCGTTTTCTTCGTCACTCGACCGGTGTGATTGGGAAACAAACCAGTCGGCCGGAACGATCAGATCATCTGGGACGGTAACCTGCTCCGGCAGGCGCCGCCCCACGCCCCTGTAGCTCAGCGGATAGAGCAGGAGCCTTCTAAGCTCTTGGCCGCAGGTTCGAGTCCTGCCGGGGGCACCATTCATGGCGCCGCGTCACACCACTGCAGAACCCTTCCAACCGACACTGGCCACAGGCCCCACATAGGCTTACCCACCGGGGCGCCACACCAAACCACCCATTTGGTCCGATCGCGGTGTGCGACCGATCGCGGAGCTGTGCCGTTGCCGTCCGCTGTGGATGATCCGGGCCCGCCGATGGCGAGTCCGTTGGTCTTGAGCAGGCAGGTTGCCCCGGCAGCCGGTCCCGCTCAGGCCGGTCCGGTCGTGATGACCTGCAGTCGCGGCGGGTTGACGGCGTTCAGCCTGGTGTTGAGCACGGCGGCGAGGCCCGCGGTGCCGAGTGGCTCGTAGACGGCCAGGCCGACGGTGCCCGAGGGCCGCGCGGCGGCGACCGCGCTGGTCACGTCCAGCCCGACCCAGTCCGCGCTGGTCCCGACGACCCCGGTGCCGAGCGCGCCGCCCAGCGCGGGCGCGGTGTTCCAGGTGACGCCGGTTTCCGTCCACGCCGTCGACGCGAGCCCGTACGCGCGCAGTGTGGTCTGGGCTCCACCCGAGTCCGCGACGCCGCCGTGGACCCACAGGACGGCCCGCCGGACCGTCGTGCCGAGGCCGGACAGGTCGAATCGCAGCAGCGACCGGCGGGTATAGCCGCTGTTGGCCGTGTTCGTGTTCTTCACGGTCATCGTCGTCTGGCCGCCGAAGTTGGTGCCCGCGTAGGAACCGTCGCGGACGTATGTGCTCGCGGTGGCGGCCAGGTGACTGGCGGTCGCGGCGGGAACAGCGGTCCCACTGCCCGACAGAGTGATCGTCCGGCCCGCACCCTGGGTGCCGCCGACCTCGGCGAGCAGTTTGACCTGGGTCGCGGTGGTCAGTGCGGTGATCCCGGAGGCCGCGCTCACCATCGGGTAGCCGGACTTGGCGACGGTGACCTCGACCGTGGCCGCCGCCCGGGTCGGGTCGGACACGACCACGGTCATGGTCGTGCCCTGTTCGCGGATCAGCACCGAGCACGCCTTGTCCGCCGTGACCGGTCCCGCCGTTCCCGCGGCGAAGAAGTTCGCCATGGTCAAACCCAGCGAAGGCACGCTGATCGCCTGCACGGTGGCGGTGTTCGCGAGCACGGTGACGTTCGGTGCCGCGGCGCGGGCCGCGGCGGTGGTCGCGGTTGCCCCGGGCATCAGCTGGTAGCAGTAGGTCGCGCCGGTAGGGACGGTGCCGTGGTCGAACCACATCGACAGGTAGTTCCGGGTGACAGGAGTGTTCGGGCCGCCGGTGTTGATGTTCGACCACGCGCCTGTGCGGGCGACCCGCTTCACCTTGACGGTGCCGCCTTGGGGGAACACCCACGCGCCCATCCCGCTGATGGCCATGTGGGCGGGCGCGGTGAACGTCTGACTCCAGCCCAGCGTGGTCGGCTGGGTGGTTCCGTTGACGGCAAACGTTTGCGAGTTGCCCGCGCCGAGGTTGCGATTGTCCACAGTGGTCTGCACGGAGACGCCGTCGGCGCAGGTGATGCCCGCGCCGAGGCAGAAGACCGAATCGTCTAGGCAGAACCAGGACTTCTTGCCGGTCAGGGTCGACTGCAGGCCGCGCACGTCCTGGCCCACGGCGGCGTAGGTGCCGTCGGTGGTGCCGCCCGCCCAGGTCGCCGCAGGTCGCGAGCCCGCCCATGGCGGTCCGGCGCCGTCGGCCAGCGCCTTAGTCGACACCGTGGTGCCCGGCAGCAGGTAGGGGTCGACGGTGGGCCAGAAGGCGTCGGTGTACTGACCGTTGCCGTAGGTCGAGCCCCACCAGCTCAGCATGCCGTTGTTGGTGTGCCAGCCGCGCAGGTTCTCGCCGTTGCCGTGCTCGTAGTACGAGGTCCGCGCCGAGCAAGTGCTGATCTGCGCGGCCCATCCGGCGCGGCGGTGCACCGATCGGTCCATGGCGAACAGCCGGTGTCCGACCGGTTCGGCCGCGGCCGTCACGGTCGCGTCGTTCAGCAGAGCCCTTGCCCTCGCCAACTCGGGAATGTCCACATGGCTGTCGCCGAGCAGCGGCGCGTAGTACTCGCGCCGCAGCCAGCCTTTGACCATCGACTTCCACGCCGCGGTCTGGGTCGCGGGCACGGCGCCGGACGCGGCCAGCCGCAGGATGTCCGAGACCGCGCTGTGCCCGCGCGAGTGGTCGCCCTCCGGCAGACCGGGGTCGGTCCACGAGTGCCGGGAGATCCCCCGGCCCGACACGCCGTCCATCATCAGGCCGTTGTAGATGAACGGGGCGAACGTGGTGGTGACGGCGGAGTAGACGTTCTGGACCTGCGGATCGGTGACCGCCCAGGTGGTCCCGGCGAACAGGGTGATCATCTTGCTCAGGCCGTTGAGCAGCACAACACCATAGGTACCGGCGTACGGGATGTAGGTGTGCTGGATGAAACTGCCGTCGGCGTAGAAGCCGTCTCCACTGAGCACATAGGGAAAGACCGGGGACAGCGCGGACTGGGCCGTGCCGATCAGCGTCGGGTTCTTGCCGATCACGCCGCGTAGCGCGAGCACCCGGCACAGGTCGGTGCGGTTGGCCCCGGTGCTGGTCCCGCTGTAGGCCGCGACCCGCGAGGCCGGGACGAAATGGTCGATCGCGGTCCCGTAGGCGGCGAGCTGGGTGGTGGTCAGGTGGCCGTACGCGAGGAGGGCCGTGTCGAGCATCGCCAGCGGCGCGCCGATCTCCCAGTCCCACCAGTTGTCGTAGGTGGTGGTGGTCGGGGTGTACGCGTGGCTATGCATCCAGTCCAGGCCCGTGGCGATCTTCGCGCCGAGGGCCACGTTGCCGGTCAGTCCGGTGTTGGGCAGTGCGTAGGCCAGGGCCATGTCGCGCAGGCGGTTGTAGGAACTGGTCACGTTGGCCGACACGGTCCCGATGGGCAGGTTCGGCCACAGCGAGGTCGTCGTGGGCGCCATGGTGTCGCGCGCGGTGACGGCGGCCGACCCGGCGTTGGACAGGACGGTGGCGAACGGCTCGGTGGTGGGGTCGTAGCCGCTGCCGGTGAGCATCCCGACCCAGGTGGCGCGCAGGGAGTCATACGTGTCGGCCCAGGCGGGGGCAGGCAGCAGCACCGGGCCCGCGACGGCGAGCAGCGCGGCGCTACCGGTGAGCTGGAGAATACGTCGGCGACTCGGGTGCGGTAAGGCGGCGTCCATGTTCGGGTGTCCTCCTTGACAGCGGAAACCGTGCGGCGGCGCTCAGCAGGCAACCAGTCGGCACACTATTTGTTCACCCGCCAAACAGACAGTCTTGACAAGGGCGCCCCGACCGTTTGGACTACCGGCGGCACCGCCGACCTACGCGCGGGCGCGGTCTACCTGCCGCGACCGGCTACGTGATCGGCGCCCGGTTGGGCCCCGCCAGCCGGAACAGGCACGCCGCGGTCGAGTGCGCCGGGACTGTGACGTGCGCGGTTCCCTCAACGAACTCGGCGTAGCCCGCGGGATCACCGAGGTAGTTGGCCAGTTCGGCGCTCAGGACCGGGCCCGCGAGGCGGACCGCGCAGCGAACTGTGGTGTCGGCGACGGACTGCAGACGGACCAGCACCGAGCCGGGCTCGGGAGTCGTCAGGCCGACCAGCCGGACCCGGTCGTCGGACAGTGTGACGAACTGGAGTTCCGGCTCCCGGACGCGGCCGTGTTCGGTACCGAACGCATGAGCCAGCGGCTGGCTGTGGGCGAGCGCGCGGGCCGCGGCGACCGCGCACGCCTGTTCCGGCGACGTCGCGGCGGTGGCCGAGACGCTGTACCGGAAGGACATCTCCATCCCCTGCTGACTGGGGAAGTTGGTGTCCCACAGGTTGTTGTGCGCCCATGAGTACACAGTGGACGGCTCGACCGCGGGCGCCGTCGGCGGGAACGGCGCGTAGGGCAGCGCGATGTCGCCGAACTCGACGAGCGGCACGTCCTGGGTCGTCCACGCGATCGCCACGCCGTCCGCGTGCAGCGCGACCCAGTGGCGGATGCCGACCATGTGGCGGGCGCCGCCGGGTACCTGGGGCAAGTCCGTGCCCGCGACCGACGCGCTGGTGTCGTAGCGGACCACTGGGTCGTCGCCCGCGAACGGGAAGGCGAAGTAGCCGCTCTCCTTGGCCATCGTCGGGGCCTTGTGCAGGCGGTTGGTGATCTCCAGCCGGTCGCCGTCGTGTTCGAGTGACAGCGTGGTCAGGACGCGGCTGCCCGCGCACCACGCCTCGTAGGTCAGCCAGCGCCGGACCGCGTCCCGGCCAAGTTCGACGAGCGCGGCGGGCCGGGCCAGCGAGCGCTTTCCCAGCAGCGCGAGGTTCGGTGCGGCCTCCAGGAAGCCGGACTGGTGGTTGAGCCCGGCGGCGCTGCCGTACTCGTCGTAGACGTAGGCGTTGAAGCCGAACGACGCGTCTGCCCGGACAAGTTCGGTTCCGGTGTCCTTGGCGACGATGGAGCCGATGCTCGCCGATGCCAGGTCGACCTCGACCCGCATCCGGTCGTTCTCCAGCACCGGGGCACCCCACGTCGACACCTCAGGCGCCGGGACGGGACCGGCGGCGGCCGTGAGGTCCACCCGCACCAGCCCGACCGGCGGCACGCCCGCGACGGCGACGTGCAGGAACCGGCCTGCCTCCCGGTGGGTCGGGTTGACCTGTGGCGATTCCGTGAGCGGAAGGATCTCCTTGGTGCGGGCGTCGCGGGCCGTCAGCGGGGTCTCGACCGGCACCATGCTCTCCGGCAGGAAGGCCCGGACCACTCCCCCGCGCTCGACGCCCGCGGTGTTGACCACGTACAGCGAGGCGAGCGCGTCGGTGCCGAGGCCGAGCCGCTGGGCCAGCCGCGACAGTGCGGTGGTCTTCAGCGCCCGCGCGCCGTCGTGTGCGGCGGTCGCGGTGTGGTACTTCCAGTGCCACTGCTCGTCGCCGGAGTGGTGGTGGTCGTCGCCGTGGGTCCATGGGTCGGCCGCGCCCCAGGTGTGCTCGTCGAACAGGGACGCGTCGAGATACACCGCCCGCGCGTCATGGGTGTCCTTGGCGGCCTCGTCCGCGCCGAGCAGGCCGGCGACGGTGCTGATCGTCTGCGCGTCGGCGAGCGCGCCCTGGGCGTGGCGGACCAGCTGCACCGGCCGCGCGCCGGACCCGACGCCGTCGGCCCACCAGTTGTTCCAGTCGCCGGTGAACTCGGGGACGCGGTCGCCCAGCCGCTGCTCGGCGGCCACGAAGAACTCATGGTTGGTGGATAGCCGCAGGTGCGGGTAGGCCCACTTCTCGTTCCACTGGCGGACGGTCTGGGACATGATCCGCCGCGGCGGGGCGTTGTCGCCGAAATGGCCCTGCACGCGCAGGTGCAGGATGTCGCCGTCGTAGGGCTCGCGGTGCAGTGGGGTGTCGGCGGCGGGAAAGCCGAACATGGTGCCGTCGAACGGGTATGGCTGCGTCGCCAACGCCTGGAGGTAGGCGGGCAGCAGATCCTCGACGGACTCGTACGAGGTGTCGAACCCGAGCATGGGGCCTTCCATGTAGGCCAGGCCGTGTGGCGTGTCGGTGACCCACACGAGGATCCGCTCGCCGCCGAGGGACCGCCACCAGAACAATCGCGGCACGTCCTGCCCGCCGGTCAGGTGCGGCACCGACCGCCCGGCCCAGTTGTGCGCCACGGACAGGTAGCGCACGCCGTTGGCGGCCAGGACGTCGACCAGGCCGCCGACGCACCCGGGCACGTCGGTCTGCATGGCGGTGGTGATCGGCACGCCGTGGCGCGCCTTGACGTCCTTGGCGATGCGCAGCAGCTCGTGCAGTTCATCGGTCGAGCACGCCTCGGTGTTGAGGTTGAACGGCAGCGCGGTCAGCTCGATACGACCCTCCCGCACCCGCTCGACGAAGTCGGCGACCACTTCGGCGGGCCTGCCGTCGGCCCACTGGTCGAACGACCAGAGCGACTCCACCGTCCACCGGAACCTTGCGTCGTCCGACCAGTCGTCGGTCTCCTTGACCAGCCGGAGCGCGGAGTCCAAGTAGGACAGATGCTCGGCGACGACCCGGCCCTGCGGATCGGTGTAGCCGATGTCGAGGTGCGAGTGGTGGACCAGGTGCACTTCCCAGTGCCGCACGGGCCGCAGCGTGATCGCCACCGCCGCGGCCGAGATCTCCGGCAGCACGACCTCGACCTCGGTGGGCTCGGACACCTCGGGCACGAACACCCGCAGGCCGCCGCCCACCGGCTCGGTGCCTGCCACCAGCGACACCCCGGCCGGGGCGCGCACGTGCGCCTGGGTCAGCACGATGTCGGCGTCGAACCGGATCGACTGTTCCAGCCCACCGCCCTCCGCGCGCCGCAGCAGCGGCTCGGCGATCACGCGCACAACCCGGTCCCCGAACTGGACCCGCCAGCCGGAGCGGTCCCGCAGCGCCGCGCGCGCCTTGTCCCAGTCCAGGGGCGAGGTGCGGACAAGAGTCTTGGTGGTCATCGACGAAGCTCCGTGGCCTGTGCGGGCGCGAAACCCGGCTGGTGATGGATGTTCCGGTGTCGGACCGACGGCTCCGCCGCACTTGTATACTGACATACAAGTGCGGCGGAGCGCGGGGCCACCACCGGATCGGGACTACAAGGCGCTGATCTGGTCGAGGTTGAGCACGTACAGGCCGCCGTTGGCGGTCACATCGGCGGCGGTGGTCACGACCTTGACCGTTCCGTTGACCGGCACGTGCACCTGGACCTCCCGGTAGGTCGGCCAGCCGTCCTTCGTCGGCGGGAAGACCACGGTGGCCACGGACAGCCCGTTCACCTGGACCGTCGCCTGGGTCCCGCGCGGGTTGCCGTTCGAGTAGCGCAAGACCAGTCCGTCGCTCTTCATCGCGCCGAAGGTGACCGAGTCACCCGCGACGGAGCCGAACCATCCGACACCCGCACCGCCCGAGGCGTTCGCGTCGGTGAAGGTCTGCACCCCCGATCCGGTGAACGCGCCCGACTCAGCCTCGTACTGCGGGGTGTTCAGCGTGAGCTGGTCGATGTTGCAGCAGAACCCGCCGCCATTGGCGGTGACGTCAGCCTGGTCGGCGCGGAACATGACCGTGCCGGGCGCGAACGTCCCGGTGATCGTCAACGGCTGGTAGACCGTCCACGACCCGGTTCCCGGGAACGTCGCGGTCGCGACCCGGGTGCCGTTGTTGAACACACCCACCACCCGGTTGGTGTAGATGCTGGAGTACGAGACCGTGATGCTCTTGACCGCGGTCGCCAGCGGCCACGTGACGCTCTCCCCCACCTGGTCGCCGAAGTAGCCGAAGGTGGACCCGCCCGACGCCTCCGCCTGGGCGACGACCTGACCGCCCGACCGGGTCGCCGCACTGGCGACGCCGCCCTCGTCGGTCGAGGTGACCAGCACGTAGTCGATCGACAGGCTGGTCCCGGCCGGATTGGTGTCCGTGGCGTCGATCTTCAGCGACACCGCCCCGGTGACGGCGGCGTTGACCCAGCGGGTGCCGTAGGCGCCGCCGGTGAACGGGAAGGTGACAGTGGCGACCCGGGTGGTGCCCGCGTACAGGCCCGCCCGGATGTCCTGGTTGTGCGGGTTGGCGTAGCGAATGCCCACGGCCGTCCCGGTTCCCGCGCCGGTCAAGGCGATGGTGGTGCCGGTGGTGGTCGCCGAGAAGTTCACCGCGCTTGCCCCGGACGCCGTCGCGACGGTGGCGGTCGTCGCGGTGGTGAGTGTGCCGGACTCGGCCTCGGTGGTCTGCTCAGTCTGGTTGCCCAGGGTGAGCCCGGCGAGGTTGACCGCGTGCTGCGTGCCGTTGGCGGTCGCGTCCGCCGGGGTCACCTTGATCATCACCGACCGTCCCACATGGACACCGACGCCCGTCGTGGCGAAGCTGTCCCACGACCCGGTCGGCGCCAGCACGAGGTTCTGCCGGAACACGCCATCGATGAACAGGCTGACCCGCTTGGCGGCGGGCCATCCGTTGGAGTAGCGCAACGACACGTACTCCGCTGTGCCCGGCGCGTTCCAGAGGACCTGATCCCGGGAGGCGAACCAGCCCAGGATGCCGCCGCCGAACACGTGCGAGTCGTTGTGGCCGTGCACTTCGCCGCTGCGCAGCGCGTCGTTGACGTCGAGCGTGCGGGAACCCGAGCCGAGGTCCAACGCGACCGAGCCGGTGGCCGCACCCGGCCTGCCCGCCGCGTTGACCGCGACGGCACGGTAGTGGAATCGGCCGTGCAGCGGCTGGGCGTCGAAGTCCATGCCGCCTTCGGTGAACGTCGTTGTGCCGGACCCGAGTTCGGTCAGGTACGTCGACGCGTCCGCGGTGAAGGTCGCCGAGCGGGAGCGGTAGATCCGGGTGAACCGCGAACCCGCCGTCGGGGTGATCTTCAGGGTGTGACCCGCGGCGGTCAGCGTCGGCGCGGCGGGCGCGGTCGTGGTGGTGACGTCGACGACCGCGCTCGCGGGGTGGGCGGCGCCGTCGGCCGGGAACGTGCCGACCTTCGTGGTCGCGTACTTCGGGTAGGCGGACACGTAGTACTGCACACCCGAGCCGAGCGACGAGCCCGCCACCGTCGCGGTGAACACCGCACGGGTCCGGTTCGTCATCGACACCTTGGTCCACGTGGTGGCGCCGAGTTGCCGGTGGTACAGATCGGCTGCCAACTCGGTGTTGTCGGCGTCGGCGACGAGGCGGGCGGTGACGTCGAGCGGGGCACCCGCGCGGACCGACGACGGTGCCGAGGTGACGATCACCTGCGGCGCGGTCACGTTGGCCGCCCCTGTGCCCACCGGCGCCGCGACGGAGTTCTGGCTGGTCGCGGCGCCCTTGACGGTGACCACGTAGTACGAGTGCGCGCCCGCCGTGGTGGTGTCGGTGTAGGTGGACGCGGTGGCGGGCACCTGGGCGACCTGGGCGCCGTCCCGGAAGATCCGGAACGCGGTGGCCGCAGGATCGATGGACTGCCAGTCCACGACGGCCCCGGTGCCGAGCGCCCGGGCGGTCACGTTGACCGGCGCGAGCACGGCGTTCGCGCCGTCGAGCGCGAACTCGCGCTTCGCCAGCCACTCCTGGCCGTACCGGTTCTGCGTACTGACGATGTTGCCCAGCGACGACACGTCGTCGACCTGCTCCAGCATCGCCTCGGTGAAGGGGCGGAAGTGGTCGGCGAGTTCGGCGTACGGCGTTGTGTTGATCTTGCTGTCGAGCCAGGTGTGGTGGTAGAGCGCGGTCAGCCGGGCGCGCAGCTTGCCCAGCCGCGCCTTCTGCCCGACATCGGTGGTCTGGCCGATCGCGGTGTCGATCGTGGCGATCTGCTGCTGGGCCTTGGTCAGCGCGGCGGTGCGGTCGGCACCCGACGGCGCAGGGGTCGGCCAGCACTCTGGCCAGGCGCGGCTGTACGCCTCGTTCTCGTTGATGATCGGCAGCACCGTCGCCGCCGCCGCGGTGCCGTACTGCGCCTTCGCGTACTCGTCGTACACCGCGGCCGAGTTCGGGTACTTCGACAGCGGATACCACGGCGCCTTGGCGATGTAGCTCATCTTCGGGTCGATCGCGCCGCCGAGCCGCCAGGTGAGGGTCTGCAGGCCCTTCATGTTCGCCGCCGCGGCGTTGTACGCGGTGATCGTGGTGCTGATCTTGCTGTCGTAGGCGTAGTAGTACATGGAGCTGCCGTCCTGCTCCTGCCACGGCGCGCCCCAGTACTCGCGGGTGCCGAACCCGGCGCCGCTGTCGAACGATGCGGTGTAGCGGGCGATCGGCGCGGCGATGACGTCGGCGGGCATGTCCGTCATGAACGCCGACGACAGGCCCCAGCCGGAGACGGCGAGCTTCGTGCCGACGCCCTTGCCCGCCATGGTGGTGCGGAACGTCGAGAACTCCGCCTTCCAGTTCGCGTCCTGGTCGGCGTTCATCAGCTCCGACCGGTACAGCGCCAGGTAGTCCAGCGACGGATAGTCGGTGGCGAGCTGGGTTGCCCGGTTGGCCGAGACGCCGGTCGCGTTGTACGCCTGGCCGTGGATCGGCGGGATCAGGTCGAGGTCGAGGCCGAGCGTGATCCGCACGCCGCGCGAGTGGGCGTACTCCAGCAGCCACTGGAACATCGCCTTGCCCTTGCCGAACACGTCCTGCACGCCGAGGCGCTCGTTGTGCAGGCCCAGGTCGGACCCGCTGGCGTAGTCGTCGATGATGTCGGCGGAACCGAAGCGGTAGTCGCGCGTGTTCCAGCCGGACATCTCCCAGCCGTGCCCGGTCGCCGAGGTGGCCATCCAGGTGTTGCTGCGCACGCCGTTGGTCTCGATGTTGGCGAAGATCTCGTCGTGGTCGTCCTGGCCGTTGTAGTTGTGCAGGTTGAGCAGGTTCATCCGCGATTTCGCCATCTGGTCGATGACGTAGGCGTAGTCGCGCATGGAGTACGACGTGGCCGACTGCGGGAAGTTCGTCCAGGGCAGCACACCGCGCACGGTCTGCCGGGGCGCCTTGTTTTCGTTCACCGTCGCCAGCGCCAACGCCCGCGGCGGCACCGGGAAGGTGTCGCCGGTCAACGTGAAGCTCATGCCGTAGTAGTCGGTGAGCAGGCCGTAGACGCCATACAGGGCGCCTTCCTCGTCGGCGCCGCTGATCGCGAGCACTTCCCGGCCCGCATGCGTCGTCTTCTTGAGGGCGTAGCCCTGTGTGCCCGACTCAGGGGTCAGTTCCCCGGCCGTGACCATGCCGGCAAGGATCTGGTTGTCGGCGGGGCGGCCGACGACGAAGGCGGGCGCGGTACTCACCGCGGTGTCGGCGACGATCGCGGGCATCGTGCCCGTCACGCCCAGCAGATAGCGCTGCAACTCCTGGGCGGCATAGCGGACCTTGGCGGGCGCCGAAGCGCCGACGGCGATCACCGGTGTCTCCGCCGCAGTGGCGGAGACTGCGGCGGAGACGAGGGCGGCCGCGGTCATCGTGACCGCGAGAACCGCCGCCCCCGCGCGCCGTAAGCGGCGCGCGGGAGAGCGATCGAGTGGGGAGGGCATAGCGGGGCTCCTTTGACCTGAACACGGTTGGTATGTCAGCCAACAAACCAAGGTCAATGACGCTTCGATCCCTCCCCACGAACTGCCAGGAACAATCGGGCCGGAGACTTACGGGACCATGGCCGCCGCTGGGCTGTCGGTGAGCACACCGCCGAGCGGCGTCCATGCGGTCCAGCCGCCTGCCGCCGTCCACGTGCGCTGCCAGAGCTGGTTGTCGGTGCCCCGCACGAAGACGTCCGTGCGGCCGTTGATCATGGAGACGGCCGGGGCACTGGTGAACGTTCCACTGTTGGGGCCGCCCAGCGCGGAGAATCCCGACGACCAGGCCCCACCCTGATAGACCTTCTGCCACATCTGATTGTCGTTGCCGCGGACCTCGACGGTGATATTGCCGTTGAGGTCGGTCGCCGCCCCTGGGCTGTCGAAGAGAATCCCACCGAGCGACGTCCACGCGGTCCAGCCCGCCGACGTCCACCGACGATGCCAGAGTGCGTTGTCCGTGCCGCGAACCAACAAGTCGGTGCGGCCGTTGATCATGGTGACCGCCGGAACACCGGTGAACGTGCCGCCCGTAGGGCCACTCATGCCGCTGAATCCCGACCAGACACCACCCTGATAGGTCTTCTGATAGATCCGGCCATCGGTGCCGTGCACCATGACGGTGATGTTGCCTGCGCTGTCGGTCGCCGCCGCCGGGCTGTCGGTGAGCACGCCACCGAGCGACGTCCACGCCGACCAGCCCGCTGCCGTCCACCTGCGATGCCACAACGCGTTATCCGTACCGCGAACCAACACATCGGTCCGGCCATTGATCATGGTGACCGCCGGAGCGCCGGTGAACTTGCCCGCGTTGGGGCCGCCCATCCCGCTGAATCCCGACGACCAGACACCACCCTGATAGACCCTTTGGTACGTCTGGTCATCGGTGCCGTGCACCTCGACGGTGATGTTGCCGGGCCCCATGCCGCCCCCGCCCGGCGGCCGGATCCCCGGACGCGGCCACACCTTGATGGCCGTCGCGCCGCCCGCGGTCTCGAATGGGCCGGGGAACGGAGTGGTGGTGCGCGCCGTCCCCAGGTAGTCGGTGCTGACAGACATAGCGGAACCGTCAGGGTTCGTGAAGGTCTGGTTCGGGATCGGCGCCACGGCCAACGACGATGTCGAGATCAGCGCCTGCCCCGAGCGCCATGTCTCGACGCGGGGAACCGTCAGGTACCAGCCGTCGGCCTGCTGGGCGAGTGTCGGCGCCAGCGTCACCGTCGACGCGTCGATCGCGCCCACTTCCTTCGTGGTCTTCACCGAGCCACTCGTGTAGACGTTCGCCCTCATGGAAATCGGATAGGCCGCCGCCGCGCCATCCCATTTCGTCATGTTCACCGGGGCGCCGAGAACGTTGTTGCGCCACTGGTGCCCGCCGATGGGACAGTCATGCCGAGCGACCGTCGTCGTGGTGTGCGGCGTCATGTACGGCGTCTGCCGACCATCGGAAATGATTGTCAGGTAGCCGTTGACCACGTTGTGCGCCGATGCCACCCCGGTCGAGTTGCACAGGAGCGATTCGGAGGACAAGAGAATGTTGTTCGCGATGAGAATGGGTCCGTGATCCACCTCGGTGAAGATGTCCCGGCGGTTGTGGTGGAACAGGTTGGAGACCACGCGGGTGCCCTGCGCCATCCAGTCCAGCCAGATACCCCCGGCCTCGGCGGTCTGATAGATGTGGTTCTCGATGATCTCGACATCTATCGCACCGTGCAGCTTGATCCCGGCCATCTCGGCGCCGCCCCAGATGCCCTGCATGTTGATCTGGTAGATCTCGTTGCCCTGGATCTTGCTGCCGATGGCGCCGAGCGATCCGACCACGCCGGTCTGACCGCAGTGGTGGATGTTGTTGTTACGCACGACATGCCCACCGATATTGGCGAAAGTCCAGCCGCCCGTCGCCTGGGCGTCGGAGATCGTCAGGTAGTAGCCATCGGTGGTACCGCGGTAGCCGTCGTACTGGTCGGAGTACTTGCCCAGCGCGACACCGCAACAGCGCGAGTAGGAGATCTCGTTCTGCTCGATGACCCAGCCCTTGCACCAGTGCGCGCTCACCAGCCCCCACTGACCCATGGTCGGCGCGGCCCAGTTCGTCGCCGCCTTGGTCAGAATGAAGCCACTGATGGTGATGTAGTTGTAGTTCGTCGCGGCGGGCTTGAACACGGTCCCGCGAATGGAAACCTCGACCGCACCGTTGTTCGGATTCACCCCGGGGAACTTGGCGGTGATCGTGGTGAAACCGGTCGCCGAATACGTCGGCTTCCACGACGGCGCGGTTCCTTCGACGAGTCCCTCGACGTCGGACCACCACGAACCGGTCGCCGTCGAGGACACCGCCGCGCTACTGGTGGCTTGGGGCAGCCAGTCGCCGTTCAGGTAGACCATGCCGCGCCGGTGGATGCGGCCGTGGCCGTCGAACCAGTCGCCGAAGACGCGCTCCGCGTACGGGTTGAAGCCCTTGAAGTACGAGTTCGCGATCTTGAGCTGCCACACGTCACCGCTGACGTTCGTCCAGCCCGTGAACAGGTCGGCACCGGTGATCGTCACCGAGGCTCCGGCCTTGGAAACATAGGTGATCCGCGCGGTGTCCGAGGTACCACCGCGAGGCAGGACGATCTCCTCGCGGTAGACGCCCGCGCTCACCTCGACCCGGTCACCGGGCTGCGCCTTCTGCGCGGCAGCGCCAATGGTGAGCAGGGGGGCCGTGCTCGTTCCGGCGTTGGTGTCACTGCCGGTCTTCGCCACGTAGTAGGTCGTCGCCGCGGTTGTCGCTGCGCTCGCGCGCCGATTCCGGCTTACTTCCAGAGCCGCACCGGCGGCGACTCCCGCGCCCAGCGCGACGAAGGCGCGGCGGGAGATCTCGGCTCGCCGGTTGGTCTGGTTGGTGTTTTCAGGTTCGCCCATGGCAAATGCTCCGTTGCGGTCAGCCAGCTTGGTCGAATTGTTGAAATCCGCCGATCAGGAGTCGGCGAACACCGACCCGCCGGCGGGCTGGGTCGTCCAGCCCGCCGCCGGGAAGTCGTCATGCGAATGGCGCGTGCCTGGCGTCGAATCAGATCATCGCCGCCGCCGGGCTGGCGGTGAGCACACCGCCGAGCGGCACCCAGGCCGTCCAGCCCGCCGCGGTCGAGGTGCGCTGCCAGAGCTGGTTGTCGGTGCCACGAACGAACACATCGGTCCGACCATTGATCTTCGCGACAGCCGGAGCGCCGGTGAACGCTCCGTTGTTGGGACCGCCCGCCGCGGTGAATCCCGACGACCAGACACCACCCTGATAGACCTTCTGCCACATCTGGTTGTCGTTGCCGCGAACCTCGACGGTGATGTTGCCGCTGCCGTCGGTCGCCGCCCCTGGGCTGTCGAAGAGAATCCCGCCGAAGGACGTCCACGCGGTCCAACCCGCCGACGTCCACCGGCGATGCCAGAGCGCGTTGTCCGTACCGCGAACCAGCAGATCGGTGCGACCGTTGATCATGGTGACGGCCGGAACACCGGTGAACGTGCCGCCGGTAGGACCGCTCATCCCGCTGAATCCCGACCAGACACCACTCTGGTAGGTCTTCTGATAGATCCGACCATCGGTGCCGTGCACCATGACGGTGATGTTGCCGCTGCTGTCGGTCGCCGCCGCCGGGCTGTCGGTGAGCACACCGCCGAGCGACGTCCACGCCGTCCAGCCCGCCGACGTCCACCGACGATGCCACAACGCGTTGTCCGTACCACGAACCAACACATCAGTCCGGCCACTGATCATGACCACAGCCGGAGCACCGGTGAACTTTCCGCTGTTGGGACCACCTGACGCGGTGAATCCCGACGACCAGACACCACCCTGGTAGCGCTTCTGGTACATCTGGTCGTCGGTGCCGTGCACCTCGACGGTGATGTCGCCGAGAATGGTGGTGCCCCCACCGGGCGGCCGGGCACCGGGACGCGGCCACACCTTGATGGCCGTGGCGCCGCCCGCGGTCTCGAACGGGCCGGGGAACGGAGTGGTCGTGTTGCGGGCCACGCCCAGATAGTCGGTGTTGACCGACATGGCGGTGCCGTCCGGGTTCGTGAATGTCTGGTTCGGGATCGGCGCCGCCGCCAACGACGACGTCGAGATCAACGCCTGCCCGGACCGCCATGTCTCGATACGGGGAACCGTCAGGTACCAGCCGTCGGTCTGCTGGGCGAGCGTGGGCGCCAGCGTCACCGTCGAAGCGTCGATGCCACCGACTTCCTTTGTGGACTTGACCGAACCCTTGGTGTAGACGTTGGCCCTCATGGAAATCGGATAGGCCGCGGCCGCGCCATCCCATCCTGAGAGATTCACCGCGCCGAGGACATTGTTGCGCCACTGGTGCCCGCCGATCGGGCAATCATGACGGGCAACCGTCGTCGTGGTGTGCGGCGTCATATACGGAGTCTGCCGACTATCGGCAAGCGGGTTCAGTCTGCCGTTGACCAGGTTGTGCACCGCGGCCATTCCAGTCGCATTGCACTGGTACGCCTCAGACGACAACAAGACGTTGTTGGCGACGAGAACCGGTCCGTGGTCCACCTCGAAGAAGATGTCCCGCCGGTTGTGGTGGAACAGGTTGGACAGGATTCGGGTGCCCTGGGCCATCCAGTCCAGCCACAGGCCCGCGGAGTCGCCGGTCTGATAGATGTGGTTCTCGGCGATCTCGACGTCGATCGCGGCGTGCAGTTTGATGCCGCCCTGCTCGTAGCCGGTCCAGATTCCCTGCATGTTGCACTGGTAGATCTCGTTGCCGGTGATCTTGCTGCCGATCGCGCCGAGAGAGCCGACGATGCCGGTCTGGCCGCAGTGGTGGATGTTGTTGTTGCGCACGACATGGCTGCCGATGTTGGCGAACGACCAGCCACCCGTCTGCTGGGCGTCGGAGATCGTCAGGTAGTAGCCCTCGGTGGTGCCACGCAGGCCGTCGTACTGGTCGGAGTACTTGCCCAGGGTGACGCCGCAGCAGCGCGAATAGGAGATCTCGTTCTGCTCAATGACCCAGCCCTTGCACCAATACGCACTCACCAGCCCCCACTGGCCCATGGTCGGCGCGGCCCAGTTCGTCGCCGCCTTGGTCAGGGTGAAACCGGTGATGGTGATGTAGTTGTAGTTGGTGGCGGCCGGCTTGAACACCGTCCCGCGAATGCAGACCTCGACAGCACCGTTGTTGGGATTCACCCCGGGGAACTTGGCGGTGATCGTCGTGAAGCCGGTTGCCGAGTAGGAAGGCTTGTACGTCGGCGCGGTTCCCTCGACGTGACCGTCGACCACAGACCACCACGAAGCGTTCGTCGACGACGACACCGCGGCGGCGTTGGCGGCTTCGGGGAGCCAGTCACCGTTCAGATAGACCATGCCGGGCCGGTGAATTCGGCCACCGTAGAACCAGTCGCCGTGTACCTGTTCCGCGTAGGGATTGAAGCCCTTGAAGTACGAGTTCGCGATCTTGAGCTGCCACACGTCACCGCTGACGTTCGTCCATCCGGTGAACAGGTCCGCACCGGTAACCGTCACCGCGGCCCCGGCCTTGGCCGCGTAGGTGATCCGCGCGGTGTTCGAGGTACCACCACGCGGCAGCACGACCTCCTCGCGATAGACGCCCGCACCCACCTCGACCCGGTCACCCGGCTGCGCCTTCAGCGCGGCCGCACCAATCGTCAGCAGCGGCGCCGTACTCGTCCCGGCGTTGGTGTCACTGCCGGTCTTCGCCACGTAATAGGTCGTGGCCGCGGTCGTGGCGGCGCTGGCACGCCGTGCCTGGCCCAAGCCCACAGCCGCGCCCGCGGCCACTCCCGCCCCCAGGGCGAGCATGGTGCGACGAGAGATCTCGGTACGGCGTTGGGTCTGGTTGATATCTGCAGGGTCACCCATGGCAGTTGCTCCGTTGTGGTCGGCAGGCTTGCTCGAAGTGGAATCCGCCGATCAGGGGTCGGCGAATACCGGCCCGGCAGCGGGCTGGGCGTCCAGCCCGCTGCCGGGAAGTCGTGATGTACCGCGATGACTCAACTCAGGAAACGCATGTCCGCTGGTGCGTCAGAGCATCGCCGCCCCGGGGCTGTCGGTGAGCACGCCGCCGAGTGAGGCCCACCCGGTCCAGCCCGCCGCGGTCCACGTGCGCTGCCACAGCGCGTTGTCGGTACCGCGGACGAACACGTCCGTGCGGCCATTGATCTTGGCGATAGCCGGAGCACTGGTGAACACGCCGCTGGTGGGGCCGCCCAATCGGATGTAGGCCGACCACACACCACCCTCATAGTTCTTTTGGATCACCGTGTTGTCACTGCCGCGCACCACGACGGTGATGTTGCCCGCGCTGTCGGTCGCCGCCGCCGGGCTGTCGGCGAGTACACCGGTGAGCGACGTCCACGTGCCCCAGCCCGCCGAAGTCCACCGACGATGCCACAGCGCGTTGTCCGTGCCGCGAACCAGCAAGTCCGTCCGGCCATTGATCATGGTGACCGCCGGAACGCCGGTGAACGTGCCGCCGGTAGGTCCGCTCATCCCACTGAATCCCGACCAGACACCATTCTGGTAGTTCTTCTGATAGATCCGGCCATCGGTGCCGTGAACCATCACAGTGATGTTCCCGTTGCTGTCCGTCGCCGCCGCCGGGCTGTCGACGAGCACGCCACCCAGCGACGTCCACGTGCCCCAGCCCGCCGAAGTCCACCGACGATGCCACAGCGCGTTGTCCGTACCCCGGACGAGGACATCAGTGCGGCCATTGATCGTGGTGATGGCCGGAGCGCCGGTGAACGTGCTCGAGTTGGGACCACCCAGCCGCGTGTAGCTCGTCGGCCACGCGCCACCCTGATAGACCTTCTGGAACATCTGTGAGTCAGTGCCGCGAACCACGACGTTGATGGTGCCGAGAACGGTGGTGCCCCCGCCGGGCGGCCGGGCTCCGGGACGCGGCCACACCTTGATCGCCGTGGTGCCACCGAGGGTCTCGAACGGGCCGGGGAACGGAGTGGTCGCGCTGCGAGCCGTCCCGAGGTAGTCGGTGCTGATGGACATGGCGGAACCGTCGGGGTTCGTGAACGTCTGGTTCGGGATCGGCGCCGCCGTCAACGACGCCGTCGACACCGTTGTCTGCCCGGAACGCCACGTCGACACGCGAGGAACCGTCAGGTACCAGCCGTCGGCCTGCTGAGCGAGCGTGGGCGCCAGCGTCACCGTCGACGCGTCGATGCCGCCGACCTCCTTGGCGGACTTGACCGAGCCCTGGGTGTACACATTCGCCCTCATGGAAATCGGATAGGCCGCTGCCGCGCCATCCCACTTCGTCAGATTCACCGGCGCGCCGAGAATGTTGTTGCGCCACTGGTGCGCGCCGATGGGGCAGTCATGATTGGCGACAGTCGCCGTGGTGTGCGGTGTCATGTACGGGGTCTGCCGACTGTCCGCCAGGATGTTCAGGCTTCCGTTGACCACGTTGTGCACCGATGCCACACCAGTGGAGTTGCACATCAACGCTTCCGACGACAGCAGCACGTTGTTGGCGATCAGAATGGGGCCGTGGTTGACCTCGGTGAAGATGTCCCGACGGTTGTGGTGGAACAGGTTGGACACGATCCTGGTGCCCTGGGTCATCCAGTCCAGCCACAGACCCCCGGCCTCGGCACACTGATAGACGTGATTCTCGATGATCTCGACGTCGATCGCGGCGTGCAGCTTGATGCCCGCCATTTCGTAACCGCCCCAGATCCCCTGCATGTTGCACTGGTAGATCTCGTTGTTCTGGATCTTGCTGCCGATCGCGCCGAGAGAACCGACCACACCGGTCTGACCGCAATGGTGGATGTTGTTGTTGCGAACGACATGGCCGCCGATGTTGGCGAATGTCCAGCCGCCGGTCTCCTGGGCGTCGGAGATCGTCAGGTAGTAGCCCTCGGTGGTGCCGCGCAGGCCGTCGTACTGGTCGGAGTACTTGCCCAGCGCGACACCGCAGCAGCGCGAGTAGGAGATCTCGTTCTGCTCGATGATCCAACCCTTGCACCAATACGCGCTCACCAGTCCCCACTGGCCCGCGGTCGGCGCGGCCCAGTTCGTCGCGGCCTTGGTCAGGGTGAAACCACTGATGGTGATGTAGTTGTAGTTCGTGGCCGCGGGCTTGAACACGGTGCCACGAATACCGACCTCGACCGTGCCGCTGTTGGGATTCACGCCAGGGAACTTGGCCGTGATCGTGGTGAAGCCAGTAGCCGAATACGTCGGCTTCCACGTCGGCGCGGATCCCTCGGTCAGACCGTCGACCTGAGACCACCACGAGGCATTCGTCGACGACGACACCGCGGCGCTGCTGGTGGCCTCGGGGAGCCAGCTGCCGCCCAGATAGACCATCCCGCGCCGGTGAATTCGGCCATTGCTGGTGAACCAGTCGCCGTGCACCCGCTCGGCGTATGGGTTGAAGCCCTTGAAGTACGAGTTCGCGATCCTGAGCTGCCACACGTCACCGCTGACATTCGTCCACCCCGTGAACAGGTCCGCGCCCGTAACGGTCACCGCGGCACCGGCCTTCGCGGCGTAGGTGATCCGCGCGGTGTCCGAGGTACCACCGCGCGGCAGCACGATCTCCTCGCGGTAAACGCCCGCGCCTACCTCGATCCGGTCTCCGGGCTGCGCCTTCTGCGCCGCCGCGCCGATCGTCAGCAAAGGCGCGGTGGCTGTTCCAGCGTTGGTGTCGCTACCGGTCTTCGCCACGTGATAGGTCGTCGCGGCGGTCGTCTGGGCGCTCGCGAGCGGCGCGCGCCCCAAGCCCACAGCCGCACCGGCCGCGACCCCGGCGCCTAGCGCGAGCAAGGTGCGTCGAGAGATTTCGGCACGACGTCGGGTCTGGTCGGCGTCTACAGGGTCACCCATGGCAGTTACTCCGTTTGGTCAGCAGGCGTGGTCGAACTGGGGAAAACCGCCGATCCGGGGTTCGGCGATGAATACCGCCCCAGCGGCGGGCTCGGGATCGTCCAGCCCGTACCGGGAGGTCGTGATGTAGAGCAGCCCGTGGTCGGGGCCGCCGAACGCGCAGGCGGTCGGCTGCCCGACGGGCAAGGCCACCGACATGTCCCGGTGGCCTTCACGATCGATGTGCAGTACCTCGCCCGCACCGAAGAGGGCGACCCAGACCCCGCCATCGGTGTCGACGGCGATGCCGTCCGGGAATCCCGCTCCGGCGAGGTCCGCGAACGGCGCGAGCGTCGCGGCGCCGCCGTCCTCGGTCACTTCGAGAAGATCGATCCGGCCGGTGAGGCTGTCGACGTAGTAGGCCCGCGATCCGTCCTTCGTCCAGGCCAAGCCGTTGGAGCAGCCGATCCCGGACACCATCTCGCGCGCTCCGCGGTCGGAGTCGAGGCACCACAGCGCGCCCGCGCCCGGGGTCAGGTCGTAGGCCATCGACCCACACCAGAACCGGCCTTGCGGATCGCAGGACCCTTCGTTCATCCGGATCGACGGGTCGTCCCAGCACGTCACGGTCTCGACCACGGCGAACTCGGCGTCGAGCAGGGCGAAGCCGCGCTCCACCCCGGCGACGTACCCGCCGCCCGCCCGCGCCCGCACGGCGGCGAGCACCGTGTCGACGTGCGTGCGACTCTCGACCGCGCCGTCGGCGGCGACGAGGACTATGTCCCCGGCGAGCATGTCCAGCACGGCGAGGCCGCGCCCCGGCAGCCACACCGGCCCTTCGCCGTGGTGGGTGATCACCGCGGTGAACTGCTCAGCCTTGATCGTCTTCATCAGTTCACCGCCGCGGTCGTGAGAACCCCGTCGACCCGGCGCACGATCCCGTCGGGATTCGCGTCACGCAGCCAGATCGGCAACGCGTCGGCAGGGGTGTTCTGGTACGCGACCGGCCGCAGGAACCGGGTGATTGCGCCCGCGCCGACCGACGTGAACCGCGCGTCGGTCGTCGCCGGGTGCGGGCCGCCGTGGAACTGGGCCCAGGTGACGGCCACCCCGGTCGGCCACTCGTCGACCACAACCCGGCCCGCGCGGCGGGCCAGGAGCGCGACGACCTCGGCGATGTCCTCGTCCGCGCCGCGGTGGACCGTGCCGGTGAGCGACCCGGGCACCGCGGCCAGCACCGCCCGCAGCTCGGCGGCCGACGAGTAGGTGACGAACACCGTGCTCGGCCCGAAGTGTTCCTCGGTCACGCCTTCGACGTCGGCGAGCAGGGTCGCCGCGGTAGTGCTGGCGACCGTGATCCGCGCGTGCGCGCCGTCGCCCGCGGGTGGTTCCTGCCCGGTACCGGCCAACTCGACGCCCGAGCGTCCGAGCAGGCCCATGATCCCCGTGGCGTGCCGGTCACGGATGCCGTGGTGCAGCAGGACCGGCGCGGGCCGGTCGGTGACCAACGCGGTCAGCCGCTCCGGCAGGTCACTGTCCGCCGGGACGATGACGAGACCCGGCTTGGTGCAGAACTGGCCCGCGCCCAGGAGAAACGACCCGGCGAGGCCCTCGGCGATGGACTCGGCCCGCTCGCGGGCGGCGCGCTCGGTCACCACGACCGGGTTGACGCTGCCCATCTCGGCGAAGAACGGGATCGGGCGCTCCCGGCCCGCGGCGATGGCGTGCAGCGCGGTGCCACCGGCCACCGACCCGGTGAACGCCCCGACGGCGACCTCGTCGGCCGCCAGCGCGGCCACACCCGCCTCGAAGCCGTGGACCAGCGCGAAGAAGCCCTCGGGAGCACCGGCGGCGGTGAGCGCGTCGCGCACGGCTTGGCCGACCGCCTCGGACAGCAGCGCGTGACCGGGGTGGGCCTTGACCACGACCGGGCACCCGGCCGCCCACGCGCTCGCGGTGTCCCCACCGGCGACGCTGAACGCGAACGGGAAGTTGCTCGCCGCGAAGACCAGGGCCACCCCGATGCCGACCTTGATCGACCGCAGGTCCGACCGGGGGGTCGGCGTCCAGCCGGGGTCGGCGGTGTCGATGGTCGGCTCGAACGGCTGGCCGGAGGCGGCATACCCGGCTAGGAACCGCAGTTGCCCGGTCGTCCGGCCGAGTTCGCTGGTCAGGCGCGGATGGCCGAGGCCGCTTTCCTGGTCGGCGAGTGGGATGAGGTCGGCCGCCCGCGCGTCGAGGGCGTCGGCCACGGCGGTCATCCACCGGACCCGGTCGGCGGTGTCGCCCACGCCGACGGCCGCCGATGCCGCGGCCAGGACGGCGCGCAACTCGTCCGGCGAAGTCTCCGGCACGGTCCCGACGACGGTGCCGTCCACCGGGTTCACGCTGGTGATCGTCACGACGCCAGGCCCTCCATGACGTTGGTGAGCGTGCCGACCTGGTCGACCGACACCCGGACCACGTCACCCGGACGCAGGCCGTCGCCGAGTTCGGGCACGATGCCCGTCCCGGTGCTCAGCACGGCGCCATCGGGGAATCCCTGGCCGCGGAACAGGAAACCCACCAGTTCCGCGTAGCCGCGCTTCATCGAGGCCGTGCTGGCCGACCCCTGGAAAGCGATCTCGTCGTCGCGGCGCACCTCGATCGTGACGAGCAGGTCTTCCGGGTCGGTGATCGTCCACCAGGGAACGATCGCCGTCGACAGGATCGTGCTGCCGTCGTACACCTTCGCCTGCGGCAGGTAGATCGGGTTCTCCGCCTCGATCCCGCGCGCGGTCATATCGTTGCATACAAGTGCGCCGATAGTCTCGCCGTGCTGGTTGAGCACCAGGGCCAGCTCGGGCTCGGCGACGGTGTCGGCGCAGTCGGCGCGCAGGCCCCCCGCCTCGCCGTCGGTGCGCACGCGCCAGGCGGGTGCCTTGAAGAACAGCTCGGGCCGCTCGGCGTCGTAGACCTCGGTGTAGACGAGGTCGTGCCGGGACTCTTCCTGCCGCGCCTTGCGGGACCGCAGGTAGGTCACGCCCGCACCCCACACCTCGGTGCGGCCGTCGATGGGCACGAGCAGGCTGACCTCGGCCAGCGTGGCGACCGGCGCGGTCGCGGCAGCCGACTCGACCAGCTCACGGATCTCCGCGAGCGTGTGGCCGAGGAGTGCCGCCATGTCGTACACCGGCAGGTCGTGGACGGACTCGTCGACGACCACACCGACGCGGGGATCGCCGCCCGCGTTCAGGTAGCGGACCAGTTTCATCGTTCGACCTCCGTGATCCGCCGGACGGTGCCGGGATCGGTTCGCAGTCCATCAGCCAGTTCCAGACCCAGACCGGGCGCGTCCGAGAGCGCGGCCCGGCCGCCGTGGATCTCCGGCAGCCCGGTCACCACGCGCGGGTACCAGGTGCGCAGGAAGGCGCGCACGGTCTCCTGCACCAGCGCGTTGGGCTGCGCCATCGACAGGTGGAAGCACGCGGCGAGGGTGATCGGCCCGGTGCAGTCGTGCGGCGCGACCGGCACGGCGAAGGTGTCGGCCAGCGTCGCGACCTTCCGCGCCTCGGTGAGGCCGCCGGTCCACTGCACGTCGACGGTGGCGTAGGCGATGCGGCCCTGCTGCAGCAGCGGCAGGAACCCGCGCCTGCCGATGGCGGTCTCGCCGGTGGCGATCGGCACGCCGACCTCGTCGGTGAGCGCGGAGATCGCGTCCACCGCGTCGGGCCGGATGGGGTCCTCGACCCAGAACGGCCGGAACGGCTCCAGCGCCCGGCAGATCTCCACTGCCGCCCGCCGCGACCACAGGCCGTGCAGCTCGACCATCAGGTCCATGTCCATGCCGACCGTGTCGCGGATCTCGCTGATCACCGACATCGCGGCCGACAGGTCGGCCTGGCTGATCTTGGTGCCGCCGGTGCTCTCCGCGGCGCGGTCGAACGGCCAGACCTTCATGCCGGTCAGACCCTCGTCGAGCAGGTCCTTGGCCAGTGCGCCGGGCTTGGTGAGGAAGGCGTTCAGGTCCTCGTAGTCGCCTTCGGACTCCCCCCAGTTCGACGAGGTCTGCTGCGAGGTGTGCTGGATGTACTCCGGCCCCGCGCAGGTGTTGTAGACCCCGATGTCGGCGCGCACCGGCCCGCCGAGCAGGCGCGCGACGGGCAGTCCGGTGTGCTTGCCGAGCAGGTCCCACAGCGCGATGTCGACCGCGCCGTTGGCCCGCGTCTCCACTCCCCCGCCCTGGAACCCGACATACGGCGCCAGTCGCAGCGCCATCTCCTCCGGCGTGGGGTCGTGCTGCCCGACGATGAGCGGGGCGACGTGGGAGTGCAGGTACGCCTCCACGGCGGCGGACTGGTTGAACGCGTCACCGAGTCCCACGGTCCCGTCGTCGGTGTGCAGGACCACGACGCAGAGGTTGTTCTGGAAACGCGGCCTCAGCGTCTCCAATGCGACTATGCGCACGAGAAGTCACTCGCCTTTCGGGTTCAGCCGTCCTCAGGCGAGCTTCGCCTCACGGTCGGTGACCTTGTCGATGTTGGACGCGTCGACGACCTCGGCACCGGTGTCGTAGTGGAACGACGGGTAGCCGGGGTGGATCTGCTGGGCGATTAGCGCGGCGGCGACCCAGCCCTGGGCCCACGGGTTCTGGCCGATGGTGAAGTCGATCGAGCCCGCCTTGATGCCCGCGAGCACCGGCTTGGTCATGTCGAAGCCGCCGTTGGAGAACTTGCCGACCAGGTCCTTGCTCTTGGCCCACGTCGCGACGAACTGGCACTCGAACGCGGTGCCCGCCCACCCGGCCACCGAGCCGGGGTCGCGCGCGTAGCGGTCGTTGATCTTGGCGATGGCCTTGGCCTCGTCGGTGCCGACGATCAGGTCCTCGGCGGCGAACGACGTGCCGTTCTTGCTGTTGTGCTCGTCGATCGCCTTGCGGATGCCCTCGCCGCGCTCCTCCAGCGCCGAGTTGCCCGCCTGGATCTTGCCGATGATGATCGCGCCGTCCTTGCGGCCCGCCTTGGTGACGTGCTTGAGGATCTGCTCGCCCGCGATCACGCCCGCGGGCACGAAGTCCTGGCCGACGAAGCCGACGCCGAGCTTCTCGTAGCCCTTGCTGGCCACGTTGGTCAGGATGACCGGGATGCCCGCGGCCGTGGCCTTCTTGATGACCTCGTCGTAGGAGGTCTCATCGATGCGGGTGAGGATCAGGCCGTCCGGCTTGGCGTTGATGGCGTTCTGCATCATGGTCACGACGGCGGCCTGGTCGAAGGTCGGCGGGCCCATGAACTGCGTCTCCCAGCCCACCGCCTTGCCGAACATCTCGAAGCCCTTCTGCACGGGCGGGAAGAAGCTGTTCATCTCGTGCACGACGGCGATGACCTTCTTGCCCTTGATCGGGGTCTCCCCCGCGGCGGCGGCGGTGCCGCCCGCCGCCGTCTTCGAGCAGCCGGCGAGCGCGGCGGTGGCGGCCACGGTGAGGCCGCCGCCGAGCAGCGCCCGGCGGCTGACGGAGGGCGTGTCACCCTGGGAACGGTCGAAAATGGACATGGCTCTGCTCCACGTGGAATTCGTTGGGAAATAAAGGAGTTAGGGGGGAACGCGGTTATCTGAGTGCGGCCTGGCGTTTGGCGACGACGCGGTTGATGAGGACGGCGGCGAGGATCAGCACGCCGGTGGCCACCTGCTGCCAGTTGCCGTCGACGCCGAGCAGGGCGAGCGCGTTGCCGATCAGGCCCGCGA
Organism: Actinokineospora sp.; assembly: GCA_035540215.1. Taxonomy (GTDB): domain Bacteria; phylum Actinomycetota; class Actinomycetes; order Mycobacteriales; family Pseudonocardiaceae; genus Actinokineospora. The sequence continues at coordinate 33,387 of DATLIA010000205.1, forward strand.
CCAGCGCCCCGAGGAGGGTGCCGACGATGCTGCCGACACCTCCGGTCAGACTCGCGCCGCCGACGACGACGGCCGCGATGACGCTCAACTCGATTCCGCTGCCGGTCAGCGGGTTGGCGCTGCCGAGCCAGCCGACCAGCACGACCGCGGCCAGCCCGCACAGCGCGCCGGTCACGCAGAAGCACAGGACCTTGACCCGGTTGGCCGAGATGCCCGCGTTGACCGCGGCCTTGACGTTGCCGCCGGTGGCGTAGACGTCGTAGCCGAACTTGGTCTTGGCCAGCACCCAGCCGAAGCCGAGCATGACCGCGGCCATCCACAGCGTCTGGGCGGCCAGGGTGCCGATCGGGAAGCCGGAGACGATGTCGTGGTAGGTCTCGGATTCCGAGCCCTGGATGGGTTCGCCCCCGGTGACCAGTAGCGCGGCGCCCCGCAGGATCGCGAGCCCGGCCAGCGTGACCACGAACGACGGCACCTGGGCCAGCGTGGTCAACAAGCCTTGCGCCAGGCCGATGACGGCACCGAAGCCGATCACCAGCAGTGCCGCGGGCAGCACCGGCAGGCCCATCTCGGTGACCGTGTAGGCCATCACGATCGACAGGAACCCGTACTGGGAGCCCACCGAGAGGTCGATCTCCCCGGCGATGATCAGCAGCGTCATGCCGGTGCCGATGATGCCGATGAACGCGATCTGTTGGGCCACGGAGAGCAGGTTGTCGCTGGTGAGGAAGTTGTCCACACCGAAGGCGCAGAACAGGAACAGCAGGACGGTCGCGCTGAGGACACCGAACTCGTGCGCGCCGACCAGCCTGCGCAGCGGGTTGCCCGCGGCGTCCACCCGCTCGGTCGCGGTCGCGGTGGCGGTCATCGTGGATCTCCGGTCTCGGCGAGGGAGTGGTGGGACTCGGCGTGGGCCAGCGTCTCCGCGGCGACTTCGCCCAAGATCAGACCGACCACGGTGGCGGCGTCGGTGCTGTGGACGTCCCGAATGCCCTGCACCTGACCGGCCCGCATGACCACGACGCGGTCACACACCTTGAGGACGTGGTCGACGTTGTGGCTGACCACGATGACGGCGGTGCCGCGTTCCTTGAGGCGGGTGATCAGCTTGAGCACGTTGGCCTGCTGTTCGGGCCCGAGGGCGGCGGTCGGCTCGTCGAGCAGCACGACCTGCCCGCCCTGGTGCACGGCCCGGGCGATCGCGATGCACTGGCGCTGGCCGCCGGACAGTCCGGCGACCGGCATCCGCACCGAAGGGATGCGGATGTTGAGTTCGTCGAGCACGACCCGCGCCTCGCGGCGCATCCGCGCCTTGTCGACGACCAGGCCCTTGCGCGGCTCGCGGCCGAGGAACACGTTGGTGGCGACGTCACGCTGGTCGACCAGGGCGAGATCCTGATACACCACAGCGATTCCGTGCGCCGTCGCATCGCGCGGGCCGCGCATGGTGATCGGCTCGCCGTTCATCCGCAGCGCGCCCGAGTCCGGCCGGTAGGCGCCGCACAGCACCTTCATCAGCGTCGACTTGCCCGCGCCGTTGTCGCCCATCAGGCCGACGACCTCGCCCGCGGCGACGCTCAGGCTCACGCCGCGCAGTGCTTCGACACCGCCGAACCGTTTCGAGACGTCAAGGGCTTCCAAAACAGACATCGTTGTCCTTGTCAGAGTGCGTTCAACGCGGAGAGGGCATGTCCGCGATCGATCTGCTGACCTCGCTCAGCACCGAGGCCACGTCGGGTGCCCCGACCGCGCGCCGGGTGAGGACGTCGACGAGCGGGGCGTCGAGGTCGGCGCCGTAGTAGTGCTGGGCGGCCTCGATGTGCTCGGTCATCGCCGCGCGTGCGGCCTCTGGGTCCTCGGCGGTGATGGCGTCGAAGACGACGTTGTGCAGTGGCACCGCGGCGCCGCGTACGGCTCGGTCGGTGAGGCTGCGGACCACCACGCCATGGGTGAGCGGGCGGATAGAGCCGAACATGATCTGGATGACCGGATTGCGCGAGGCGATGGCGATCGCCTCGTGGAAGGCGACATCGAGATCGGCCAGAGTGGACAGCGCGGGCTCCCCCTCGAACGCGGCGAGGATGTCGCGCATCGTGGCAAGGTCGTCCGCGGAGCGGTTCTGGGCGGCCAGCGCCGCCGCCTCGCCTTCCAGCATCGCGCGCGCCACCACCAGGTGCCGCGCGGTCACCTCGCCGCGGCGCACCAACAGCAGCGGATCGCCGCCGTCGCTGGTCGGGCGCGGTTCCCGGACGAAACTGCCCCGGCCCGCCGAGACGTTGATCAGGCCGCGTTCCTGCAGCGACCGCAGCGCCTCCCGGATCACGGGCCTGCTGACGGAGTACTCCAGCGACAGCTGGCGCTCGGACGGGAGCCGGTCGCCGGGCGCCCACACGTGGGCGAGCAGGCGCTCCTCCATCTGGGCCGCGACCTCCGCGCCGGTGGGCGGCGTGCTGGTCGAGAAGCTGGTCTGACCGGTCATACCGGAAGCATGAGCGCGGACCTTTAGTTCGTCAAGAGGGAAAACAAACCTGGTCAAACCGGTCTGACCAGAGCTAATCTTCGCCCGTTCCCGCCCTTCCCTGGAGAGATCCCATGCTTGCTGCCCGCTGGTTCGGTCGCGGCGACATCCGCGTCGAGGACGTCGCGCCGCGCCCGCTCCGCGACGATGAACTGCTGGTCAAGGTGCACTTCTGCGGCATCTGCGGCACCGACCTCGAGGAATACCGGCACGGTCCGCTGATCATCCCCACTGAACGGCCCGACCCGCAGTCCGGCCGGATGGCGCCCCTGACACTCGGGCACGAGGTCGTCGGCGAGGTGGCGGTCGCCGCGGCGGACGGCAGCGGACCGCCGGTCGGCACCCACGTGGTGCCCGACGTGGTGAACGGCTGCGGGACCTGCTGGTGGTGCCTGCGGCACGAGGACGGCCTGTGCCGCACGCTGTCGGTGCCGGGGCAGCAGGACGACGGCGGGCTGGCCGAGTACATGGTCGCGCGGGCCAGGACGTGCGTCCCAGTCCCCAGTGGACTGTCCACAGCCGACGCCGTGCTCGCCGAACCCGCCGCCGTCGCGGTACGAGCGGTGCGCAAGGCACCCGAGATCCTCGGCGCCACCGCGGTGGTCATCGGCGGCGGCACGATCGGCCAACTGACCGCGCAGGCGGCACTCGCGGCCGGAGCGGCCCGGTGCTGGCTGGTCGACCCGAGCGACTACCGCCGCTCCTTCGCCGAGGCCCGGTCCGCGGTGCGAGCCTGCGCACCGGACGACCTGGACGCCGTGGTCGCGGAGCTGGGCGAGCCCGGCGTGGACGTGGTCCTGGAGTGCAGCGGCGCGCCGGGCCAGGTCGAGCGGGCGGTCACGCTCGTCCGTCCAGGTGGGACGGTGGTCGCGGTCGGTCTGGGCGGCGGCCCACACACCCTGCCCGCAGCGGACCTGGTGCTGGGCGAGCGGCGACTCGTCGGGTCGGCCGCGCACGTGTGGGACGTGGACGTGGCCCAGGCCGTGGGGTTCCTCGCCGACGGCAGGCTCAATGCCGACGGGTTGGTGACGCACCGGGTTCCGTTGCGGGACTTGGTGACCGTGGCTCTGCCCCTCCTCTCGACCCCGGCGGCGGAGGTCCTCAAGATCGCGATCGACTGCCGATCCGATAGGTGACGAGCAAGATGGATACCGGAGCTGTCGATCACCGGGAAACCGGTGTGAAGCCGTACTCGCGCAGGATCTGACCGTTCTGGGCGTCGGTCCAGGCCTGGGCGATGAAGTCCAGGGCGTCGGCGGGCAGGTCGTTCGGGTCGGCCCACACGAGGTCGGTGCACTTGTGCGGTTCGCGGATCTGCGGAGTGCCAGTCCAATCGGTGGCGGTGAAGAAGATGTCCACCCGCGGTTCCAGCGACCTCCGGAACATCGTGCCCGCCGGGGTCAGCCGGTCCGGGTCCACGGTGATGCCGAGTTCTTCGACGATCTCCCGCACCGCGGACGCGGTCGGGGTCTCGCCGAGGTCGACGTGCCCGGCAGGGAGCCCGAGCCGCCCGTCGGCGTAGCCGCTGCCCGCTCGCCTCATTAGCAGCACGTTCCCTTGTTGGATAAGAAAAACGTGCACTGCGAGTGGGTAGCGGTCGTGTTTGGTGTCGAACACGTACTCCGGGCCGGACACGTCGAATGGTCTCCTCAGCTTGCGGTGGCGAGGGCTTGGGGCTGGACGTCGCGGGATCCGTCGACGTACACGGTAATGCCCTTGCAGCCAAGTTCCCACGCGGACAGGTAGATGTCGTACACATCGGTCGCGCGAGCGTCGCGAGGCAGGTTCACCGTCTTGGACACTGCCTCATCGACACATGCCTGCACCGCGGCCGCCATGGCCAGGTGCCCGGCTGGGCTGACCTGGGTCGCTGTCGCCAGCACCGCCCGCAGATGTTCAGGCAAAGTCGGGTCGGCGGGCAGCCGCCCGTGGATGGAGACGAACCCGAGCACGTCGGTTCGTCCCGCAAGCTCAAGCGCGGCGACAACGGCGGGCCGATAATGACCGATTCGGTCGTGGGAGAGCCGGAACAGCGGCTCGATACCGGTAGATGCGCCCACCACCGGGGCTGAGCGGCCGGTCGGCGGAACGGCGATAGTGGAAGAGTTGCGCAGCAGCCCGCTCTGCGCGATCTTCGCGGCCACCACGGACCAGTCGGCAGGGGACACGGTGGTGGTGCCCAGGTCTGCGAAGCGACGCAGGAACGCAGGGTCGGCGTAGCGCGACCGCCCGCCCGTCACGGCCGGGCAGGCGCCGCGGGCGTGGGCGAGTTCGACCGAGGCCACCTTGGAGGTGTAGTTGACCAGCGCCAACACTTCCTGGGTAAGGCGGCGGCCTTCGGTGCTGTCATAGGGAAGCCCGGCGGCTAGTAGCAGGTCGGCAAGCCCGCACACCCCGACCCCGATCTTCCGCTTGACGCTCATGACCTGAGCCGACAGCAGGGTCGGGTAGTGGGCGAGGCTGGCCTCGATCGCGTCGTCCAGGGCGCGGACCAGGGTTCGGGTTGTGTCGATCAGCGCACCAAGGTCGACCGGGATCGACCCGCTGGTGCCGGTGTGGAAGCGGCCGAGGTTGAGGTACCCGAACTGGCACGTCTCCCCGGCCACCAGACCGACCTCGGCGCAGGGGGCAGTCGAGACATAGGCGCCGACCTCCGGGGTCGGGTTGCCTTCGTTCAGCCGGTCGGCGAACAACAGCCCAGGGTCGGCGCAGACATGCGCCGCCTCGGCCGTCGCGACCAGCAGGTCCCGTTCCCGCCCGGCTCCGGCGATAGCTGAGCGCATCTCGGCGTCGGTGACGTGCAGGCTGATGTTGAACTTCCACACCTCGTCCCGTGCGTCGGCACCGACCTTGCAGGAGATGAACTCGACTGCCTTCGGGTGTGACAACGAGAGGATGGCCATGTTGCCGACCGGCCGGTCCTCCGCGCCGGAGTTCGCACCGGCCACGGCGGCGTCGTTGAGGTAGCGCAGCACGGCGACCGGATCATCGAGGCCATCGAGGGTGAACCCGGTGCCCATGCCGGCGCGGTGATAGCCGTCCACGATGGTCCTGACCTGGGCGAGGTCGCCGCGCAAGTCCACCGGTGGGACCGCACACGCGGCCAGAGGCCGGTCGTGGTGGCGTCCGGCGTTGGTCATAATCGGGGTGGAGAACACGATCCGCTCGGTGTCCATTGCCCACCCCAACCGTTCCGCGAAAGCCGGGGCACCGTCGGGGTCGAACCGGGCGTCGGCTGCTTCGAGTGCGCCGACGATGCGGGTCACCATGTCCCGCGCGGTCTCGTCATCGTCGATCATCCGCTGCTGCCGCAGATGGCTGTCGAGCTGGGTGGTAGTGGGGAAGATCGACTCGTACACGATGCGTACCTCTCATCTCCTGGAAGGTCGAACTAGGAGAGGTGAGAACATCGCGACCCAGGGGTGTGCCACTAGGCTGAGTGGTGGCTCACAGTGCGTTCACGCACACTCACGGCAACCCCTGGAGGTCCCCGATGGCGGCACCCGCGGCCGGAACCAGCGGCCCCGCCGAGCCCGACACGGGCGGCGAGGTGAATGTGTTCGCGGTGGAACTGCGCAGGTGGCGAGATGTGCGCGGACACTCGCGCGCCACGCTGGCCAAGGCCATGGGCTACGACCGCTCCTATGTTTCGAAAGTCGAATCCGGTACGGAGCGGCCATCCGAGGCGTTCGCCGCGCACGCGGAAACCGCGCTGCGCGCCGGTGGGGCGCTGCGGACCGCGTTCCGGGACTACGAGGCCCACCGCCCCGCACGCGCCAGCAGGCCCCCAGCCGCACCGGATCCGGCCGAGCAGGCCGGATCCGGGAGTCTGGTGGTCGATCACGACGACGCGACCCTGCGCTACGACGACGGCGTGTACCGACTCACCCAGCGTCGGCGCCTGGTCAACCATGGCGCCGAACCGATCAGCCGCTACCTCATCCGGATCTCCGTGGATCGGTACCCCGGCGACCCCGAGCGTTCCAACCAGCTATACGCCGAGGACCCATTAAGCTGGGATGAGATCGGGCTGCAGGCGTGGCACGGACAAGGCCGAGGCAACCCAATGGACTGGACCGCCCATCATGACCGCGCCGCGTTCAAGGAAGTCTGGCTGCTGTTCTCCGGCGACCACGGCCACTACCCGCTGTACCCGGGTGAGGCCTGCTGGATCGAGTACGAGTACACCGTCAGCGAGGAACACTGGGGCAACTGGTTCCAACGCGCGGTGCGGCTGCCGACCCGGACCTTGTCGGTGTGTCTGGACTTCCCCGCCGACCTCAGGCCTGCTGTGTGGGGGCTGCATACGTCGATGACCGCGCTGGCCATGCCGTTCGCCACCGCCATCGGCCGCGATGACACCGGGGAGCGGCACGTGTTCTCATGGTCGTGCGAAGATCCGCCGCTGCACGCCCGGTACCGGCTCGAATGGGACTTCCGCAACAGCATAGGCACAGCGGGCGAGTCGTCGGCACGTCCTAGTGAGGTGATGGCGGCCCTAGGTGTCGTGCAGGACAGCGACCCGACCCTGCGGCGAGTCGCCCGCCACTTCGACCTGCCCGCCGAAGCCGAGGAGGCCCGCAGGGTCGTGACCGCGCTGAACTCCGCGGCCGAGCGAGTCGCCCAGGCGCACGCCTTCGGCAAGGGCATGGGCATCGCTGCACCCCAGATCGGCATCGATCGGGCCGCTGCGATTGTGCGCACCCCGGACGGAGAAGCGATCACCCTGTTTAACCCAGCCATCATCGACTCCAGCGGCGAGACCGACGAGCAATACGAAGGCTGCCTGTCGTTCTTCGACGTCCGCGGCCAGGTCCCCCGCGCGCACGTCATCGACGTGGAGCACACCACGATCGACGGCACCACTCGGATCACTCGCTTTGAGCGCGGCGTCGCCCGGCTCATCGCCCACGAAATCGACCACCTGCACGGGCACCTCTATGTCGACCGGATGCGCGAAGGTGTCGACCCGATCCCAGTCGAGCAGTACCGCGGCACGGGAACCACCTGGAAATACTGAACAGACTCGCCTTGGTCCGAACACGTGGAGCCGAAGAAAGTCCGGACCCGCGGATCACACGGGCCCGGACACTGGATCATCAGTTGACGGTGACGCTGTATGTCGCCGTCGCGTTGGCCTGGCCGGACTTGTTGGTCGCGGTGACCGTGAAGGTGGACGTCCCGGCGGTGGTCGGGGTGCCGACGACGCCGCCGGTGTCCTTGTTGAGGGTCAAACCGGCGGGCAGCGCACCCGACGTGACCGCCCACCGGATGGTGGCGGGCGTGTTCGACACGGCCTTGCCCTGGTAGTACTTGCCGACGAAGCCCACCGGCATCGGTGTGGTGAGCAGCTTCGGCGTCGGCACGGACACGGTCTCCGCCGCGCCGATCGGCGCACCCGCGGCGGTGAGCTGTTGCAGCGACCAGGTCTTGCCCGCCGTGACGACGGTCAGGTGCCAGTTGGTGGTCTGGTCCCGGAACCGGGCCTTCTGGGCCTCGGTGAACGCGCCCAGGTTGCGGGCGGTCTCCCACTGCTTCACCGCGTCGAGCAGCGTCAGCGCGTTCGCGCCGCCGTTGGCGAGGCTGGAGATCGAGGTCTGGTAGCCGCCGCCCGCGTTGAGGCCGGCGCCGCGCGCGAGCTTGTTCTCCACGCTGATCAAGGTGTCCGAGCCGCCCAGGCGGATCCAGCCGAGCATGCCCGGCAGGTGGTTGACCTGGTAGAAGCCGTTGTTGTTGAACACCTGGTTCATCGACGTGCTGGCCACCTCGCCCCAGCTCGCCCTGGTGAGGGCGTCCCAGATGTTGGTGCCCATCCGGCTGGTCTCGGTGACGTGCCCGTCCTTGCGCGTGGTCTTCGCATAGGAGCCGTTGACCAGGCGGGCGAGACCGTAGTCGCCCCAACCCGACTCGAAGCACGCCTCCAGACCGTCGAAGGAGTTCGCCCGGATCCCGGTGGTGTTCCAGATGGTGCCGAACCGGGTGGAGATCTCGTCGATGATGCCAAGGCCGCCGATCGGGCCGCCGTACTGGTTGACGATGATCCGCGACGTGGTGGCGCCGGTCGCGCCCGCCGCCGCCGTGGTGCCCCACTGGGCCCGCGTCAACCCGGTCACCTGCCATTCGGTGCCGACCTGCGTGTACGAGCCGAACCCCATGATCTCGGTGCCGACCTTCAGCATCTTCCCGTAGACACCGCTGACGACGGGAGCGGAACCGTCGAGCCACATCGTGGTGTCGGCCGCCGTGAGCGGCCGAGTCAGCTTCGCCCGCCCCGCGGCGGAGAGCCGGGAGTCCGGGATGGGGCGGACATAGGAGTCGCTGGTGCTGATGAAGTCGGAGATCGTGTGCACGCCGATGTGCACGCCCTTGGCCTCGGCCTTGTCCACCAGGGTCTTGGCGGCCGCGTCACTGCTCCCGAACTGGGAGCTGAACTGGTAATGGCCGGTGGTCTGCCACGGACCGACCGAGTTGGGCAGCGAGTACATGTTGCCGATCCCCGCCGCGTTGGCGAAGGTGGCGCCCTGGTCGACGTTGTTCGTGTTCAGGTCGCTGTAGACCAGCAGCGACTGGCTGCTGGCCTGCGCCGTCCGCTGCCACTGGCCGTCCTGCGTCGGGTACGGCCTGCCCTCGGCCTGCGCGATGTACGACAGCGTGGTCATGACGAGCGCGGGAGCCGAGCCGTAAAGCGCGACCTTCGACCCGACGACCGTGGCGTCCGTGGTCAACGGGCCGACCGGGATCTGGCCCCCGGTGAGGTTCGCGCGGACGCGCTCCTTCGTGTAGTCGAACTTGAACGCCCGCAGCACCGAACCCCACGACGTCTTCGCCGCGACCGCGTCCTCCTCGATCGAGGTGTTCTGCAGGCTGTACGGGTTGCGGTTGATGTCGGCCTGCCAGCCCCACTGCGGGAAGTCCCGCGGCCAGGTGCCCTCGGTGCGGTCGTTCAGGGGCTTGAGGCCCATGGCGAACGTGCCGTCGCGCACGATGCCGATGGCCTCGCCGACGGTGTGGACGATGGACGTCGCCAGCGGGCCCCACAGCACGGCCTGCACGTCGGCGCCCGCCGCGGCGACCGCCCGGGTGACCTCGAACGTCGTGTACCCGGACTTGCCGACCAGCCGCACGTCGACCGCGATGCCGGACGCGTTGGTGAAGGTCAGCAGATCGCCTGCCCTCGTCACCGAGGTGGGCCGCTGCTGCGCGCCGTTGACCACCAGGCTGACCAGGGACGCGGCCTTGCCCGGCGCGATCCGGTCGGTGCCGGTGCGGTTGTCGATCAGGTCGACGACCGTGCCCGCGCTGTCCATGCCGACGGTCAGGTAGCCCGCGTCGACCTTCACGGTTCCGGTGATCGGGTCAGTGCCATCTGGCTTGAGCTCCCACAGCACGAAGTCGTCGCACCACGCCTCGCCGGTGGCCGCCTTCGTGCAGGAGAGGACCGCGCTCGTGGCGTTGGGGCCGGTGGCGAAGCTGACCTGGGCCCTGGCGAACCAGTCGCGCTGCGTCGGCCACGACACGTCCGCGCCACCGAACTGGGCGGCGACGAAATTCACCGTCGCGCCGCTACCGGTCCTCGGCCGGACCGTGGCGAGGTAGTTGGTGGACGGCCGGAGCCCGCTGATCTTCTGCGCCACCGACCCGGCCACGCCCGCCGAGCCGACCTTGGCCGACCTGGTGCCCGAGTTGGCCGTGGTGGAGTCCACTGTGGACGCGGTGCTCAGCGGCCAGCTCGCCAGCGAACCGGACTCGAATCCCGGGTCGGCGATCGCGATCTGGTCGGCGCGGTGCACCCGCAGGTCGTCGCACAGGCCCTCCCCGGCGGTCCCCGGCTTGGCGCACTTCACCGTGGCCTGGGTTCCGGTCGCGCGGAACGGGATCGCCAGCGGCACCCACGCCACCGTCGACGGGGCGAGCGCGCTCTGCTCAGTGCTGCCCGGCTGCGCGACGGTCAGGTACACACCCGACGCCGCGTCGGTCGTGCGACCGATCGCCGTCGCGACGTAGTCGGCGCCCGGCACCAGCCGGGTCAGCGTCTGCGACACCGAACCCGCGACACCCGCGGTCAGCTTGGCCGCGTACTGGCCGGTGACGGCCGTGGTGGAGATCGCCGCGCCGGAGTTGGTGTAGCCGGCGAGCGTGCCAGTCTCGAAGCCCGGGTTCACCACGAGGTTGGTGCCCAGCGGGCCTTCGAGATTCGTGACCGCGACCTGCACCGCGTCCAGCGTCACCGGCTTGGTGTTCTTGGTGACGATCTGGAACCGGTGGTTGCCCGCGGGGAGGCCGGACTTGGTGTAGACGGACTTCGTCACGGTCCTGGTCGCGGCGTAGAGGTTGACCGCGCCGTCGAGGACACCGTCGATGTAGACGTCCGCCTCACCCTGGTTCGAGTCGGTGATCGAGTACCAGCTGACGCTGGTACCGGTGAACGGCACCGTGGCGGTGGCGCCCGCGGTGGCCGCGTTGTGGCAGGTGCCCGACCAGCAGCCGCCCGGGTTGGAGCTGGTGAACCCGGTGTAGGTGGCGCTGGGGTGTGCGTCGTCGATCAGGGTCTCGGCCAGCGGCACCGTGATAAATCGGTCGATGGTCACCCAGGCCGAGTTCTGCGTCGTGATGGTGATCGTGTGCTCACCGTTGGCGGTGCCGATCGGCAGCACCGGGCTGGTGTAGACCGGCACGTCGACGCTACGGGTGGCGGCGTAGAGGTTCACCGTGGTCGCGGGCCCGCCGTCGATCGAGACCGAGGCGATGCCCTGGTCGGCGCCCTTGACGCCGCGCCAGGTGATGCTCGCGCCCTTGAAGGTGAATGTCGCGGTCCGCCCGGCCGCGTTGGCGTTGTGGCAGGTTCGGTTGTAGCAACCGCCCGGATCGACGTCGAGCCAGGAGCCCCCGCCGTAGGTGATCGCGAGATCACTGTCGTCGAAAGTGTCCACAGTGGCCTGAGCGGTGGACACCCCGGGCAGCACGGCCACGACAGTGCCGAGCGCGACGGCGCCTGCGGCCAAGAGCGCGGTGGTCCGGCTCCTTGCTAGTAATCGACGCATGACTTCCTCACTGGTGCAGGGGTTGGGTCTACGCAGGTGACGCTTGACCCTCGGCGAAGTACTGGACGAGGTTCTCCGGCAGGGGCGGGATCTGAACCGGGACGCCGCCACCGCGCAGTGACTCGGTCGCCGCGCAGCCTGCCGCGACCGCCTCCCTGGCCGCGACCGGGGAGGTCAGCGTCGGGCCGCCGTGCCGGACGAACTCGAGGAACTCGGCCACCAGCAGCGGGTCCGCGCCGCCGTGGTTGTCGTCGGAGCCACCGACGCCGACGATCATGTCGGCGTCGGACCGGTACTCCGAGCGGCGCTGCCACACCTTCACCTCGGCGCCCAGGCCGTCGCCGAAGTTCTCCAGCCTGCCCTCGGTGCCGATGACGGTGTAGTTGCGCCAGTAGTCCGGGGTGAAGTGGCATTGCTGGTAGGCGGCGAACACGCCGTTGTCGAGCCGCGCGTTGAGCTGGCTGATGTCCTCGACGTCGACGACGGGGTTCAGCCCGGTGTGGCTCAGCGGTGGCCAGTTGTCATGCGAGAGCCAGTCGATCATCCGCTCGCCGGTGCGGTCGCGCCGGTCGGTGATCTCGCCATAGACGACAAGTCCGCCCAACGCGTTGACCAGCCTGCTCGCCCCGCCCGCGAGCCAATGGATGACGTCGAGGTCGTGCGCGGCCTTCTGCAGCAGCAGGCTGTTGACCCGGCGCCGGTCGGCGTGCCAGTCCTTGAAGTAGTAGTCACCGCCGTTGCCGACGAAATGTCTGCACCACACCGCTTTCACCGCGCCGATGGCACCGTCGAGGATGAGGTCCCGCATGGCTCGGACCACCGGCATGTGGCGCATGTTGTGCCCAACGTACAGCCGGGCACCGGTCCTCCTGGCCGTACGCAGCAGGCGATCACACCCCTCAGTGGTGATCGCCATGGGCTTCTCCAGGAACGTGTGGACGCCCGCCTCCAGCGTCCGGACCGCGATCGGCTCGTGGGTGTCGTCCGGGGTCAGCACGAAGACCGCGTCGACTCCCTCGTCGAGCAGGTCGTCCAGCGAGGTCGTGGCGCGGACGTCGACGCCGAAGCGCTTCGGCGCCTGTTCCAGCGCGTCCGGGTCGGTGTCGCACACCGCGACGACCGCCGACCCGGCACCGGGCTGGTGGGCCAGATCGGCGAGGGTGCTGCGGCAGCCGAGGCCGATCACGCCCAGTCTTAGGTCCGACAACGGGTTCAGCCTTTCAGTCCGGACATCGCGATGCCCTGGATGAATCGCTTCTGCAGCACCACGAACGCGATGATCATGGGCAGGGACGCGAGCAGGGAACCGGCCATCATCAGCGGGAGGTCGTTGTTGACCTCGTGCGCGCCCTGCAGGAAGGCCAGGCCCGCCGACAGCGGCATCAGCTTCGGGTCGTTGTTGACGACCAGCGGCCAGAGCAGGTCGTTCCACGACCAGATGATGGTCAGGATCGCCAGCGCGACCATGCCCGGCTTGGCCAGTGGCGCCATGACGAGCCAGAACGTCTGCCACGGGTTGCACCCGTCGAGGCGGGCCGCCTCCTCCAACTCGACCGGGATGCCCGCGAAGAACTGGCGCATCAGGAACGTGCCGAACGCGCTGAACATGCCGGGCACGATGAGCGCCTGGATGGTGTTGAGCCAGCCGAGGTCCATCATGATCTGGTACTGCGGCAGGAGGATGAGCTGCGACGGAATCATCAGCACCGAGAGCAGCAGCACGAAGATCACGTTGCGGCCGGGGAACCGCAGCCGCGCGAAGGCGTAGCCCGCCATCGAGCACAGCACGACCTGGGCCACCGTGCGCCCCGTGGTGAGCAGTACGGAGTTGAGGAACTGCTCGCCGAACGGGATCTCCGTGAAGATCTTGGTGAAGTTCGAGAACTGCCAGTGCTCGGGAAGCAGCTTGGGCGGCACGCTCTCGGAGTCGGCCTTGGTGCGCACGGCGGTGAGCACCTGCCACACGAACGGTGTCATCATGGCGATGGCGCCCGCGATGAGCACGGTGTGCGTCACGAAGTGGCGCGGGCGCGCGGTCGCGCGCGGTTCAGGCACCGGTCGTGGCGACTCCGCCTCGGCGCGGACCATGGTCTGCTCAGACATAGTGCACCCAGCGTTTCTGCAGCCGGAACTGGACCGCGGTGATCGCCATCATGAAGACGAGCAGTACGCACGCCATGGCCGCGGCGGCGCCCTTGTCGTTCTCCATGAACGCCTTCTCATAGAACAGGTAGACGATGGTCCGGCTCTCCACCGTCGCCGGGTTGGTCGGCCCGAGGATCATGTAGAGGACGTCGAAGGCCTGCAATGAGGCGATCACGGTCAGCACGGCCACGAAGAAGATGCTGGGCGTCAGCAGCGGCAGCGTGATCGAGCGGAACTGGCGGATCTTGGACGCGCCGTCGATCTCCGCTGCCTCGTACAGTTCCTTGGGGATCGCCTGGAGCCCGGCCAGGAAGATCACCATGTTGTAGCCGACCGTCATCCACACCGCGATGACGGCGATGGCGTACAGCGCGAACCGGCTGTCGGAGGCCCAGTTCTGACCGGGGATCCCGACGAACGAGAGCACATGGTTGATCAGCCCGTGGTCTCCGTTGTAGAGCCACTTCCAGACCATCGCGATCGCCGCGGGCATGGTCACGACCGGCAGGAAGTAGAGCGCCCGGTAGACGCCGACACCGCGCAGGTTCCGCTGGTTCAGCAGCGCCGCGACCACGATCGCCAGCGGAATACCTGCCACCACGATCGCGCTGTAGACCAGCGTGTTCTTGACCGCGCGCAGCAGTTCGTCGTCCTCGAACAGGGCCACGTAGTTCGCCAGGCCGGTGAACTCGCTCCCGCCGAAGGGACCCCACGTGGTGAAGCTGTAGTACCCCGTCTGGAACACCGGCCACAGGTAGAACACCGCGAGACCGGTGACGAGCGGCGCGATCATCAGCGCCGCCCACCACCGATCGTCACGTGCGCGCCGCCGTGGTGTGGCAACGCGCGCCACTCACTTCTCCTTGGCCAGGGCGGCGTTCATGTCCGCCGCGAGCTTCTTGGCGGCCTCGTCGATCGGCGTCGTGCCCGCCCACGCGGCGGTCAGGATGTCGGTCTCCATCTTGTTCCACACCGCGGCGTTCTTCGAGATCGGGTACGGCTTGGCGTAGGCCAGCTCGTCGATGTAGGCCTTCAGGTTGAACTGCGGCATCGACTTCACCCACGTCTCGGTGAGGCCGTCGTAGGCGGGGATGACGGTGCCGGTCTCGGCCTGGATCTTCGCGGCGGTCTCCGAGCCGAGGAAGTTCGCGAACTTCGTCGCCTGCTTCGGGTACTTGGTCTTGGCGTAGACGACGTTGCCGAGACCGTGGATGACGGTCGCGCGCTGCTTGCCCTGCGGCAGCACCGCGACGTCGACGATGTCCTTGATCGCGGGGTTCTTGTTGAACTCCGCCGCGTTCCAGGAGCCGCCCCAGTACATGGCGATCTTCTCGGACATGAACATGGTCACCGGGTGGGTGTCGGTCATCGCGGCCTGGCTGGGCGACGCGCCGTTCTTGATCAGGTCGGTCCAGATCTTGAGGCCCTCGATGGAGGCCGGGTCGTCGAAGCCGGACTTCTTGCCGTCGGCGGAGATCACCGAGCCGCCCGCCTGCAGGATGGTGTCGTAGTAGTTCTCCTGCCCGGTCAGCAGCGCGGCCACACCGAAGGTGCCCTTGGCCGGGTCGGAGAGCTTCTTGGCCGCGTCGGTGAAGGTCTGCCAGGTCCACGTGTCGTCGGGGTACTTGACCCCGGCGGCGTCGAACATCTTCTTGTTGAACCAGAGGCCGACGGTGTCGAAGTCCTTCGGGACGCCGTACTGCTTGCCCTCGTAGCTGTAGAGCTCCTTGAGCGCGGACGGCCACTTCGCCGCGTCGGCGGCGTTCTGGTCCGACAGCGGCAGGAGCTGGCCGTTGGACGCGAAGAACTGGAAGTTGGGGCCGTTGAGCCAGAACACGTCCGGGGCGTTGCCCGCGGTCGCGGCGGTCCGCAGCTTCGTCTGGTACCCGTCGTTCGTCGTCGGGGTGACCTGGATGTCGACCTTGATGTTCGGATTGGCCTTGGTGAACTCGTCGGCGATCTTGCGCAGCGTCGCCTCCTGCTTGGCGTCCCAGATCGCGTAGCTGAGGGTCACCGGCCCGTCGTCGGCGCTCCCGCCGGTGTCCGATGACGACGACGAACATCCGCCGAGTGCCAGTGCCGCTGTGACGAACGCCGCCGCCGCTGTGAACAACTTCTTGCCCATGTCTTGCCTTCCTGGGTTGCGATGATCAAGAGCCAGCGGGAACTTCGGCGTCCAACTGCTCCTCGATGACGTCCGGTAACCCGACTCCGGGTTCAACCGGGGCGTGCACCAGTCCGTCCGGCCCGACACACGCCTCGGGCTCGATGGGGTTGCTCGTCACCAGCGACTCGTAGTAGGTCGTGTTGGCGATGGCCATGCAGAGATGGCGGGCTTCCGGGCCGCCGCCGTGCACCTCGGCGCGCAGCATGAACGAGTCGGCCAGGTGGGCAACGCGCAGCGCGCCCGTCAGCCCGCCCTTGTAGCGGGCGCTGGTCCGCACGTGCGTGGCGCACCCGGCTGCGATGAAATCGGCGATGTTGTGGTGCACGCCGTCGGAGGTCTCCCCGACGAGCAGCGGGATGTCGACGCGCTCACTGAGCCACCGGTGCGCGGTGACGCTGAACTCGCGCATCGGCTCCTCGTACCAGCGGTAGTCCGCCGCGCTGAGCGCCCGCCCGAGGTAGATCGAGTCCGCGAGGTCGAACCCCGCCGAGCCGTCGTACATCAGCTCGACGTCGGGGCCGACGTGGTCGCGCAGCGCGGACGCGAGCTTCGCGTCGCGGCGGGCGTCACCCCACGCGTGCAGCTTGATCGCGGAGAAGCCGCGCTCCAGACACTGGTCGGCCACGTCGAGGTACTCGGCGACGCTGTCGAACGTCGAGGTCGAGGCGTAGGCCGGGATGGCGTGCCGGAAGGTGCCCATCAGCTGGTGGGCGGGCTGGCCGACCTGCTTGCCCGCCCAGTCCCACAGGGCGACGTCGACCAGGCCGAGCGCGTAGATGGGCATCTCCTCGATGCGGTCGAGCTCCCACACCTGGTGCCACAGCAGCTCACGGTCAGTGGCGTTGCGCCCGATCAGCGCCGGACCGAGCAGCCGCTCGACCAGGTCGATGACGATGCCGCCGTGCGGGTCGAAAGCGCGCCCCCGGACACCGTCCTCGGTGACGATCTCCAGGACCGCCCCGACGGTGTCCGTGCTCGGCGACCCCGGCAGGCCGTCCCGCCACTTGAAGGCGGGCTTGGGCGCCGGGACCACGACGGGCCTGGCGACGAGGTCGACTATCCGCACCGCAACTCCTAACATGTATGACGTCATATCAGCAGATGACTTATCTTTACACAAGGCCGCGCTACACTTCGAGCAGCGATTTCCAGGAAGGCGGACCACTCCGTGACCAACCAGGCCGCGTTCCGATCCGGCGGTGGCAGACCCCGTCCCGCCCGGCTCGCCGTGTCCGTCGTCCACGACCTGATCGACGCGGTCGTCGGCGGCAAGATCGATGTCGGCGAGGCTCTTCCCGGCGAGCAAGCGCTCTGCGAGGAGTTCCAGGTCAGCCGGATCGTCATCCGCGAGGCCATGCAGTCGTTGCGGCAGAAGGGCCTGGTGGTCATCCGACAGGGCCACGGCACCGTGATCGCGCCCGCCGCGCAGTGGAACCCGCTGGACGAGGAGGTGCTCGACGCCCGCCTCCGGCACGACGAGTCGCTCACCGTGCTGAACAACCTGATCCAGGTGCGGGTGGCTCTCGAATGCGAGATGGCCGCGGCCGCGGCGCTGCGGCGAACCGATGAGCAGGCCGCCGAACTGGACCGGATGCTCGCCGTGATGGACACCGCGCGCGGCGACCACGAGCGCTACCTCGCCCTCGACCTGGAGTTCCACGACCTGGTCATGGAGTTCTCCGGCAACGACGTCGGCCGAGCCGTCGTGGCGGGCATCCACGGCCACGCCAGGGCCAGCACCAGGTACTCCGGCGGCACACCGACGGCCGCGCACCTGCGGCACGCACAGGCCGGTCACGCCGAGGTCGCCGCGGCGGTCGGGTCCGGCGACGAGGAAGCCGCGCGGGCGGCGATGCGGTCGCACATCCTGGAGTCGTGGCAGCGCAAGTCCGGCCACAAGGCGGGCGGCGACAAGCACCGCTGAGCACCGGGGGGCCACTGGATCTCCATCGGTCACTGGGAAAGGTGACGTGGGGGCCGCGGACCAGACGGCCCCCACGTCGGCTCACACCGACTAGTAGGGCTGGAACTCCGCGAGCCCGACGTTGCTGCCCGCGCCGCCTGCGACCTGGAACCGCACCCAGGTCACCGACCTGCTCGGGAAGGTCACCGAGTACGCCGACCCGTCGTTCGGAATGCCCGACACCGGCACCGAAGTGCCGTCGCTGAAGCTCAGCGTCCCGCCCTTGGCCCAATCCGTCGAGTTAGGACGGTCGCGGAAGACCACCCCGCCCACCGGCTTCGCCGACGGCCAAGCCAGGCGCAGCCACGGGTTCACCTCGGCGAGGGAGGCCCACTCGGTATCGACACTGCCGTCCAGGGCGTTGCCGGGCACGTAGCGGCCGTCGTACTCGGTCGACGCGGTCGCGGTGGCCGATGCGGCCAGGTTCTCCGCGGCGAACACCTGCAGCTCCGAGAGGCCGACATTGCTTCCAGCCCCGCCGCTCACCTGGAACCTGACCCAGGTCGCCGACCGGCTCGGGAAGGTCACCGAATACGCCGAGCCGTCGTTCGGGATACCGGACACCGGCACCGAAGTGCCGTCGCTGAAGCTCAGCGTCCCGCCCTTGGCCCAGTCCGTCGAGTTGGGACGGTCGAACAGGGTGACCCGGTTGACGGTCTTGGCCTCCGACCAGTCCAGCCGCAGCCACGGGTTGACCTCGCCGCGCGAAGCCCACTCCCCCATCTCGTGCTGCCCGGTGACACCGTCGACGGCCTTGGCCGCGGCGAAGCGGCTGTCGTACGTCGAGGAAGCCGACGCGGTGGCCGACCTGGCCAGGTTCGGCTCGGCGAAGACCTTGATCTCCGACAACCCGACGTTGGGCCCGCTGCCGCCCTTGACCTGGAACGTCATCCAGCTCACGGACCTGGCCGGGAAGGTGATCGTGTGCGGGGTGCCGTCGTTGGGGATGCCGGTGACCTCGACGCTGGTGCCGTCGCTGAAGCTCAGCGTGCCGCCCTTGGCCCAGTCGCCGAGGTTCGGACGGTCGTACAGCGTCACCCGGCCGACCTGCTTGGCGCCGGTCCAGTCCAGCCGCAGCCACGGGTTCGACTCGCCCTTCGCGGCCCACTCACTGAAGCCGTCCTGCTGGGCGAGGTCGTCGATGGCGTTGCCGACGAGGTAGCGGCCGTCGTACTCGGTGGACGACGTCGGCGTGGCCGAGCCCGCCAGGTTCACCTCACCCGCCGGGTCGGTGTTGCCGACGAACACCGCCTCCGGTGAGCCGATCGCTGTGCCGTCGGCGGCGAGCTGCTGCAGGTTCCACCGCGATCCCGCCGTGACGACGGTGAGGTGCCAGTACGTCCTGAGGTCCTTGAGCCGCGCGCGCTGCCCCTTGGTGAAGGCACCGGCGTTGCGCACCTGCTCCCACAGCTTGATCGCGCCGAGGATCTCCGCCCGCTGGGACAGGGAGTTGATCGCGCCGACGGAGGTCTGGAAGCCGACGCCCGCGTTCCACGACGCCATCTTGGACAGCTTGTACTCGGTGTCGAGCACCGAGTTCTGCAGGTGCGACCAGCCGAGCATGCCGGGCAGCAGGTTCCGCTGGGCGTAGGAGTTGTTGTAGTAGCGCTGTGTCCACGGTGTGGGCCCCTCCTCGCCCCAGCTGATCCGGGTCTGCGCGTCCCAGGTGCCCGGGGTGAGGTTGCTGGCCTCGGAGATGAAGTCGTCGGTCGAGGTCATCTGCCGGTACATGCCGTTGACCATGCGGTTGGTCCCGTAGGTGCCGTAGCCCGCCTGCGACGCGGTCTCCATGCCGTCGAACGACATGGCCTTGATGCCGGTGGTGTTCCAGATCGTGGACAGCCGCGTCGCGATCTCGTCGATGATCGGCAGGCCGCCGACGACACCGCCGTACTGGTTGCCTACCAGTCGCGCGACGGTAGTGCCCGTGGCGTACGAAGCGGCGGTCGTGCTCCAGATTTTGCGTGTTCCCCCACTGAGCTTCCATTCTGTCGAGCTGATCTGGGTGATGGTGTTGTACGACGCGATCTCGGCGCCGATCTGGATGTACTTGAACAGGGCGTTGCGGAACGGGGCGTCGACCGTGACGTAGATGTCGGTGCCGGTCGCGTCCAGCGGCCGGGTCAGCGTCGCGTAGCCGCCCTTGACCAACCCCGCGTGCGGGGTGGGGGTGGTGTAGGCGTCGCCAGGGTCGATGAAGTTGGACAGCGTGTGCACACCGACCTTCACACCATAGGTCGCCGCGGTCGCCACCAGCTGGGCCGCCGCCGTGTCCGAGCTCCCGAACCGGGAGTCGAACTTGAAGTGTCCGTTGTGGACCCAGGGGCCACCCGCGCCGTAGAGCCCGTAGACGTACTTGATCCCGGCGGCGTTCGCGTACTGGCTCGCTTGGGCGACGTTGGTCGTGTTCAGGTCACTGAGCACCAGGAAGGACTGGCCGGATGCCTGGGACTTCTTGTCCCACACCCCGTCGACCATCGGATGGATCAGACCCTCACCGGTCTGCACGGCCGAGATCGTGTCGAGCGCGGTGGGCGTCGCGGCGCCGAACAGCGCGATCTTCGAGCCTACGATCTTCCCCGCGGTGCCGGGGAGCGCGTCGTGCGGCTGGTTGGGCATCCGCAGCCCGCCGACGCTCGCGTGGCGCACCCGCGGCACGGAGTGGTCGTAGGTGTAGGACTGCAGGATGCTGCCCCACTTCGTCCGCGACGCACTCTCCTTCACGAAGGGCATCGGCGTGGTGTAGGTCGGATCCTCGTAGGTGAGACCGTTGTACTCCTCGACCCAGCCGCCGACGGTCTTGTCGTTGAGCTGCTTGATACCGATGGTGAAGTCGCTGTCATAGACGACGCCCGCCGCCTCGCCGACGGTCTTCGTTATCGACGTGGTGACTGGCCCCCACATCATTACCGAGACGTCCACATTGGCGGGCGCGGTCAGCTCGGTGACCTCGAAGGTGGTGTACGCGGACTTGAGCTGCGCCTTGACTTTGACATGCGCGCCGACCCCGCCGAAGGTGAAGTCGTAGACGCCGGTCGCCGCGTCGTGGGTGAGGCCGGTCGGCACCTGCTGGGCGCCGTTCGCGACGATCTGGATCAGCGACCGGCGGTGGTCGGCGGAGCTGTACTCCCTGGCCGTGACCTTGTCGGTCAGGCTGGTGACCACGCCGGTGTCGCTCAGCGCGATCCGGAGTCTTCCCGCGTCGATCGAGAAGCCCGCCGCCGCGTTCGCAGGCATGGCGGGCAGGACCGCCGCGAATATGGACAAACCGAGAACGGACGCCAGAAAGCGTTTGGCAACCACCGACACACTCCTCTGCAGGGACGAGCGCGAACCTCGCTTGCATACAAGCGGGTGTATCATGTCATACAAGTGGTCGCCGTCACAACGGTCGCCCGCACGAACTTGAACCGCGGCGCGACAGCGGGAAACCGTTGTCGCGCCGCGGTTCACGCTCCCGCTCAGGCCTGGTTGAACGGCAGCGTGTAAGGGAAGCCGGTGAACTGCGTGGCTCCGGTCGCGGTGGGGTCGGTGTCCCAGCTCCAGCACTCGAGCACGTACTTGTCGGTGACGGGATCGACCGTGACGATGCCGTAGCCCTCACGTTTCAGTGCCCGGTCGTAGATGTACCGTCCGCCGCTGCCGTACGCGGCGATGTACTGCGCCTCGGTGACCTTGGGCTGCACCGTCGCGAGCACGCGCAGCCGGTTGCCGAACGCGTCGGTCCAGTCGCCGGTGTAGGGCACCCCGGCGCGCCCGTTCGGCAGGGCCGCGGTCGGTTCGAACCACCGCTGCCAGTGGGACATGCCCGCGGGCGGGGTGAACTGGAGTGGGCCGTCGGTGTAGGTCGTGATGCCGTGGCGCACCAGCGAGCCCTGGTGCTGGTCACCGGACACCAGCAGGGCGCCCGCGTCCTTGGCCAACTGGAGCGCAAGGTCACGCTTCGACTTGGGGAACCCGTTGCTGTCGTAGTCGGCCCACCCGACCCGGTTCCTCGTCTGCATCCCCGCCCACACCGTCTGGGTGAGGATGACCTTCGGCTGACCGGGGTGCATCGACTTCCACGCGCGCAGCATGTCCTCCTGGCGCTGCCCGAGCAGGTGCCGCGAGGCGTCGTCGGCATAGGGCAGGCCGTTGGCGTCACGGCCGTCGTCGTCGGTGTTCTTGAACTTGCGGTCCTCCAGCAAGGCGAAGCTGACGCCACCGTAGGAGAAGGCCGTGTAGTAGACGCCGGTGCCGCGCAGGACCGGGGTGGGATCGTAGGGATCCGGATTGTGTCCGCACTGGGTGCGTTCGACGATGTTCACCCAGCGGGCGCTGTTGGCGTACCCGCCCTTGTTGATGTCGCCGCCCGGGGCCGCCGCGCCGGACCATCCCCAAAGGTTGCCCTGGTAGACGTCGTGGTCGTCGACCTGCGCGTATGACGGGACGTTGCTGGTCAGGTCGCGGAACGCCCACAGCCACAGGTAGTAGCGGTACAGGTAGTCGAGGTCTGGGTCGGTGGTGGAGCGGTCGGGACTGGTCGGCGAGCTCTCGTAGACCTGGTCGCCCTGGACCAGCAGGACGTCGGGGTTGTGCTTGCGAACGTTGGCGATCAGCGTGGTGAACGGGAAGTACATGCTGTCAGCGGTGAACGTCCCGAGCCGCTTCTCCCCCGCGAGCCGCGGCGTCCCGTCGGAAGCCCGGTCGAGCGGACGGGCGACAGCCAGCACACAGTTGACCGCGGCGAGCTTCACCGCCCGGTTCACCGGCGCGGCGGGCACCTTGCCGTAGTACGGATAGCTGGTGTTGTAGCCGTGGATCACGCGGTATTCCCACGCCCGCGAGGAGTCCCAGCCGGACACCCGGAGCTGGGCGACGTAGCCCTCGGTCTTGATCGTGGTGGTCGCGACGTCCTTCCACGTGCCGTCGGCCTGCTTGAGGGCCAGATAGACGGTCTGGTTCTGCGCCGCGTCGACCGGGAACAGCTGTGCGGTCATCTTCAGCAGCGGCCCGGCCGCGGTGTCGGACACGCTGAACAGGGTGCCCAGCACCGGGCCGGTCGCCCGCTCGGGATGAACCGAGACGCCCGCGCCGTCCACCACCATGTCCCGGAACCAGTAGGTGGCGCCCGGACTGGTCGGGAACTCGTGGGAAACCACACCGAACGCGCCCCGGACGCGCCCGGGGGCCAGGTTGTCCAGTGTGCTCTGGGCTAGCTGGACCCCGTCCGAAGTCCGGGTCGCGGTGGCGGTCAGCTTGACAAGACCGGCCGTGGTCCCGGCGGTGATCGCCAGGCGCAGCGTCACGTCGTCACCGACCACCCGGTCCGGCCCGTCGACGACCGTGCCGCCCAGGTTGGCGTAGGTCAGCTGGTTGACGTCGTCGGCGTGGTCGAGGAACTCGATCGTCCCGCTGCCCCGGTAGGCCACGAAGAGCCCGCCGTTGGTGCCGCCCGCCGCGTGGGCCAGCACGGCGGCGCGATAGTCGAGCTGCCCCGCGCCGACGCCGACGAGGAACCCGGAGAAGCCGTTGCCCGGGGTCAGCTGGCCGGTCCGCACCGAGAGCACCGCGCCGACCGGGGCGGCCCCGATCTCCGCGGTGAGCACCATCATCGTGCGGCCCGCGCGCTTGCCCGGCGCGGCGACGCATTCGATGACGCCCTTGTTGTTGCGCCAGTCCTGAAGCCGGTTGCCCCACCATTCCGGGCTGATCCAGCTCCGGACGAACTTGGTCTCCACCCACGGCCGGTAGGGCGCCGCCACCGCGGCGGCCGAGCCGACGCGGGCGGCCGTGGCGCCCACGACCGCGGCGCCCACCACCCCGCCAAGCACTGTCCGCCTACTGACCTGCTGACCGCTGTCCCGCATCGGTGACGCCTCCATGATCGGCCGAACCCTGACGCTGCTTGGACACCTGGCCTATGACACGCCCATGATGTCGGTCTTCCAGTTGGTGTAGCTGGGGTACTCGCCGCGCATCCACAGGACGCTCATCGGCCCGTTCTCAGTCATTCCAACGGGTTTGACCGGCCGGACGTTGAGCACGGTCGATCCGCTGGTGATGGCTTCGGAGGTCCAGGAGACGCCGCCGTTCGCGGTGCGCCAGCGCTCGATCTCGTGCCGACCGCCCGTGACCTGGCGGGAGAGCAGGACGACGCTCGGGTCGCTGTCGTCGAGGGTGATCCCGCCCGAATAGTTGTTCTCGTAGAGGTCACCGCTGATGGTGGGGCCCGCGGCGACGATCTCGGTGTCGAACCAGCTGGTTCCGGTCCAGCGCGCGTAGCGGTAGCGGTGGTCGCTGTTGGTCGGGAAGTTGGCGTAGACCAGGACGGGCTTGCCGTCCTTGCCCTCGGCGACGTCGTGGATCCAGGCCTTGGGGCGGTTGGTGGCGTCGTACACCAGGTCGCCCTGGTCGGGCCGGATGGTGGTGCCCCACGGACCGATGACCGTTCCGTCCGCCTTGTGCAGGTTCTTGTCGACGGAGCTGTAGTACATGTAATAGATGTTGTTGTGGTAGTCGCGCGGGTGCCCGTTGGTGAAGGCGAAGTGGATCTTGTCGACGCCGTTGCTCGCGGTCTTGAAGTACGGCCGGTGCCCGTCGCCCGCGCTGATCATCGTCTTCGCCGGGGTCCAGATGTCGCTGCCGGTCGTGGTCGTGAAGCACGGCTTGAAGTTCGCGCCGCGGAAGAACAGGTAGAGCTTCCACGGTTCGGTGCTCAGCTGCAGCCCGTGGGTGTAGCTGGTTCCGCTGCCACCGTCCACATTGGTGGTGATCTTCTTGACCGACTCGAAGGAGCTGATGTCCTCCGGGCGCGATGAGCGGCGGTAGAAGATGCCCGCCGTCTGGTTGTGCCCGGTCCAGAACAGGACGACCCGCCGGTCCGGCCGGATCACGAGGCAGGGGTTGTTGTGGTCGTCGATCTGGAATCCGGTCTGGACCACGGTGCGCGTGAGCTGGTTGGTGGTGTGGTCGTACTGGGCGACGACGATCTCACCGAGCGAGTTGATGTAGCCGATGTAGGTCCGCTTGTATGTTCCCTGGTAGTGCACCGCGCGAGGGTCGCCGAACCAGCACCACGCGCCCTTGGGGCCCACTATCGTCCTGGCCGGATCGGCCGCCTCGGCGAGCCCGGCGGACGCGCCGATGATCGGGACGCTCAACGCGGCCCCGGCGGCGAGCCTGGCGAACGCTCGGCGGGAGAGGGCTGAGTTGTCGGTCACGATGACTCCTCGGAGTTACGCGGAAACCGTTAGGCAAGCGCTTTCCGGCACGGTATACAACCCGATATCCCTAGGCAAGGGCTTTCCTTTGCTCGGAAGTCGGGGTATAGCCGTGGCGGATGGCGTTCACGCGCGCGTTTGGGCACACGAATCCGGCCGCTGCCCGCACTGCCGCATCACGCGCCGCAAGGGCGCGCCTGGTACCTCGGCGCGCGCGACCCGGACCGCGGGCCGCCGGGTCATGGTCGGCAAACGTTCAAGGGCCGGACCGACCTCGGTCTATTGGGCGCGCGACAGCTCGACATAGGCCAGTCCCGGTCGGGATCGCGGTACGAGCTGCCGCGTTGGCAGACCCTGGGGCCGACCAGCCCCGTGCCCACCGCGAACGCCCTCGCGGCTCGCGGGGCGACGGTGCTGTTCATGGTCGGCCGCTGCCTGCCGGTTGGGTCAGCGCCTGCCGGTGCCCTCGGGGACACCGTCGCCCGGGCTGCTCCCCGGGTCCTCGGTCAGGTACGCGTGCACGTGCCCGTGGCCCGCCTCGATGTTGATCACATCCAGCTGGATGGCCGCCGCCGACCAGGTCCGCATCGCCAGGGTGCGCTGTTCGCCCGCCAGGCGGAGCAGTCTGGCCTTGTCGGGTTCGGCGACGCCGACCGCGATGTCGAAGGTGTCGACCGCCGCGGCCAGCTGGCCGACCGCACTGCGCAGCGCGACCCGGGTGACGTTCACGCCGTTGCCCGCGGACGGCGAGTCCTTGTGCCGCTCGACCTCCGCCGTCAGCACCTCCCGCCAGCCCTTCACCTCGTCGGCCGTGGGCGCGCGCAGCGGCTCCTTGCCGACGGGGACGACGGCAGCCATGCCGGTGAGCACCGGCGTGATCCGGTCGCGGCCACCCTTGGCGAGGTCGCTCAGCACCACGGTCTGCGCCTTGTCGCGGTCCTTCTCCTCCTGCTGGAACTCGGCGATCCTGCGGTCGGTCGAGTTCGGACCGGCCGTCACGGCGCTGATCAGGAAGGCGGCGGCGAAGCCGAGGACGAACGCCATGACCAGACCGGTGACGGGCACCCAGGCCCGACGACGCGACGAACGCGGATCGGGATCGGCGGCCATCGTCCAAGCCGCGGTCTTGACCTTCGCCATGGTTCTTCCTCTCGTGCGGGGAAATCCGGTGGACACCGGTGGCCCCGGCCCGCTCGCACGCGGTCCGGGGCCACCGACATCCGTCAAACCGCTAGCCGATGGTCCACTTCTGGTTCGCGCCACCGTGGCACGACCAGATGATCAGCCGGGTCCCGTTGGCGGTACCGCCGCTGCTGGCGTCCAGACACTTGGTCCCGTTGCGGATGGACCCGTCTGCCTGCACCGACCAGCTCTGGTTCGCCGCACCGGTGACACAGGTGTTGACAGCGGTGAACGTGCCGTCGACCTGACCGCCGCCGACGACCTCGAGGCAGCGGCCACCAGTCTGCAGCGTGCTGCCGAC
>DATLIA010000206.1:0-11095 GCA_035540215.1 Actinokineospora sp.
ACGCGGTCAGCCGCGAGGCCGAGCAGCGGATCGTGCGGGTCGTCGCGCTCGCGGGTGTCGGCAAGGATGACGACGTGGCCGGTGAGGTCGCCTCCGCGCTCGGGGTCGTCGAGCCGCAGCGCGGGCCGATCCGGGCCGACCCGGTCGCGGGCATCGTCACCGCGCTCGGCCCCGGCCCCGCGCTGCTGGTGCTGGACAACTGCGAACACGTGCTGCGCGGCGCGGCGGATCTGGTGCACGCGCTGGTCTCCGCGACCAAGGACGTCCGGGTGCTGACGACAAGCCGTGCGCCGCTGGGCCTGTCGTCGGAGTCGGTCTACCCGCTGCCCGAGTTGGACCTGCCGACCACCACCGAGCTGTTCGTCCAGCGCGCGCGGTCGGCCCGCCCCGGGGTGGACCTGCCCGCCGCCGCCGTCGCCGAGCTGTGCGCGCACCTCGACGGGCTGCCGCTGGCGGTGGAGCTGGCCGCGGCGCGGGTGCGGGTCATGTCGGTCGCGGAGATCGCCCGCGGCCTCGACGACCGCTTCACGCTGCTGCGCGGCGGCCCCCGCGAGGCGCCGCACCGGCACCAGACGCTGCACGCCGTGGTCGACTGGAGCTGGCACCTGCTCGACGCGGGCGGCCAGGCCGCGCTGCGCGCGCTCTCGGTGTTCCCCGGCGGTTTCACCGTCGCCGCCGCGCACCACCTGATCGGCGCGCGGGCGATGGAGCAGGTGGAGCACCTGGTCGACCAGTCGCTGCTCAAGGTGGTCGACACGCCAGCGGGTACCCGGTTCCGGATGCTGGAGACGGTGCGCGAGTTCAGCACCGCGCGCCGCGTGGAGGCGGGGGAGACCGACAGCGCGACGGCGGGATTCCTGGCCTGGGCACGGGAGTTCGGCGTTGCCCACCACGACACGATGCTGGGTGAGCAGCCTTTCGTTACCGCGCAACGGGTCCACGTCGAGCAGGACAACCTGTTGCACGCGCTGCGCATCGGTATGTCCCAACAGGACGGTCCTACCGTGGTGGCGACCACCGCGGTGCTCAGCGGCCTGTGGATGGTGGAGTCCAACCTCGTGCGCGGCACCGCGCTGATCGAGGAGACCGAGTGGTTCCTCTCGCACTATCGGCCGGAACCCGAGTACATCGACGCGACGCGGACCGCGGTGACCATCGCCGCGACGTACACGCTGCTGCTGCGCGGTCCCCGCGCGACCCGCTCGCTGGCCACGCTGAGGGCCCTGCCGCCCGCGCCGCCGACCACGATCGTCCGGGCCATGGCCGCCGTCCTGCGCGAGGCCCGCGCGGTCTTCGGCGCCGACCCCGCCGCGTTGCGGGAGCTGTGTGACAGCGACGAGCCGCTGCTCGCCGTGGTCGCCCAGTGCCTGACCAGCTACCTGCGGGAGTTCACCGGCGACCTGCCCGGCGCGCTGGCGGCGGCCGAGCTGATGCTCGCCGAACTGGGCACCGGGTCGCCATGGATGCGCGTCATGGCGCACTCACGGCTCGGCGAGCTGTGCCTCAACGTCGAACGCGGCGAGGACGCCCGCCACCACCTGCGCGCCGCCATCGGCCTGCAGGAGGAGTTGGGCGAGGGCAGCGACCCGATCGGCCTGCGTTGGGCGCTCGTGCTGGCTCACCTGCAGTGCGGGGACATGGACGAGGCCGAGCGGTGCACGGAGGTCGCCGCGCTCAACCCGTTCGACGACGGCGACCTGACCTACACTTTCGCGCTCTGCGTCCGCGCCGAGATCCTGCTGGCCCGCGGCGACGTCGATCCTGGACTGAGCCTCTGGCGCCGCGCGGTCGACCGGCTGCGCACCTCGACCCACCCGACCTACGGCGTCGACCGGGATCTGGACCCGTGGGCGCTGGAGGTCCGGGCGGTCACCGTCGTCGCGCACGCCCGCCACGGCAGGCTCGACCTGGTCGACGCGGTGGTGGCCGACCTGCCGAGCAAGGCGGCCAAGCTTCTCACCAGCCCGACCGCCCAGCGTCAGCAGGCCTTGGTGGAGTTCCCGCTGTGCGGGGCGCTGCTGTTGGCCATGGCGATGGCCGATCCGGACGCGCGGACCCGGGCACGGCTGATCGCACTCGCCGAGCAGATGCGGTTCAGCCGCAACTTCCACCCCACGATGATCGGGGCGCTGGCCAGGAAAGCCGCCGAAACGGCCGACAGGCAGGCCTACGCCGACGCGGTGTCGGAGTATGCCTGCCTGAGCCGGGACGAACTGCGGGCGGTCGCGCTGGCTAGCTTGCCGGGTCGCGGTTGAACAGCTTCTTCGACCAGAGGTAGCCGCCGACCCCGATCACCACGCACCACGCGGCGGTGAGGACGAACCCGTCGCCGATCGGGGTGCCCATGAGCAGACCGCGGACGGTCTCGATGAACGGGGTGAACGGCTGGTACTCGGCGAAGACCCGGACCGCGGCGGGCATCGACTCGGTCGGCACGAAAGCGCTGCCCAGGAAGGGAAGCAGCACCAGCGGCATCGGCAGGTTGCTGGCTGACTCGACGGTCTTGGCCACCATGCCGAGCGCCACCGACAGCCAGGTCAGCGCGAAGGTGATCATGGCGAGGACACCGACGACGGCGAACCAGTCGCCGACGCCCGCGGTCGGCTCGAAGCCGACGAGCAGCGCCACGCCGGTCACCAGGCCCATGATAAGCAGCGTCTGGATCATGCTGCCGACCACGTGTCCGGTTAGGACAGACGCCCGGGCGATCGCCATTGTCTTGAACCGGGCGATGATTCCCTCGGTCATATCCATCGCGATCGAGATGGCCGTGCCCTGCGCCGCGGCCGACACGGTCATCAGGATGATGCCCGGCGCGACGTAGTTGGCGTATGCGGCGCGCCCACCGGCGCCGCCCAGCCCGTCACCGAGTGTGCCGCCGAAGACGTAGACGAACAGCAGCAGGAAGACGATGGGCATCAACGCGAGCGTCAGGGTCATCGACGGGTAGCGCACCATGCGCTGCAGGTTGCGCCGCAGCATCGTCGCGGAGTCGATCAGGGCGAGTGTCATCGCGCGTTCTCCTTCTGGCCGGTGAGCGCGAGGAACGCGTCATCGAGGTCGGGCGTGTGGATGGACAGGTCGTCGACCTCGATCGACTCGTCGTCGAGGCGGTCGAGTACGGACTTGAGCGAGCGGATGCTGCCGTCGCTGGGGATCGTCAGGGTCAGGCCGTCGGCCTCGCCGACCCGCAGCGCCGCGACGGCCGACTCCAGGCCGCGCGCGTCAGCGAACCGCAGCTGGATGTGCCCGCCGGGGACGAGCCGCTTCAGCTCGTCGGCCGTGCCCTCCGCCACGAGCTTTCCGTGGTCCAGCAGCGCGATCCGGTCGGCCAGCTGGTCGGCCTCTTCGAGGTACTGGGTGGTCAGGAAGATGGTGACGCCGCCCGCGACCAGGCCGCGGATGATCTCCCACATGGTGCGCCTGCTGCGCGGGTCGAGCCCGGTGGTCGGCTCGTCGAGGAAGATGACCCGGGGCTCGCCGACCAGCGTCATCGCCAGGTCCAGCCTGCGCTTCATCCCGCCGGAGTAGGTGGAGACCGGCTTCTTCGCCGCCTCCTCCAGGTCGAACTGGGTCAGCAGCTCGGCGGCCCGCCGCCTGCCCTCGCGCTTGCCGAGGTGGTGCAGGTCGGCCATGAGGATCAGGTTCTCGGTGCCGGTCAGCAGGTTGTCCACCGCGGAGAACTGCCCGGTGACGCCGATCGCGGCGCGGACGTTCTGGGCGGCGTCGGCGACGTCGTGACTGGCCACGCGGGCCTGGCCGCCGTCGGCGCGGATGAGGGTCGAGAGGATCTGGACGGTGGTCGTCTTGCCCGCGCCGTTGGGGCCGAGCATGGCGAAGATGGTCCCGGCCGGGACGTGCAGGTCGATGCCGTCGAGCACCACCTTGTCGCCGTAGGACTTGCGCAATCCCGTGACCGTGATGGCCGGTTCGCTTCGGTTCGCTGTCATGTCGCAGAGCTTGCTTGGCCGCGGTTTTAGACCGGCTTCAACGCGGTTTCACCCGCGGATCGCTCGCTTGCCCGTCGTGAACCCCAGGTGAAACCTCGGATACGGAGTTCTTGGAACGCCTCGCGGCACCAACCCCACCTCGTGGCAAGGAGAACAAGGGTTTGTTGGTGGCACGATCGATTCCACCACCGGCCTCACCCACCTTGGCGCCCGCGAATACGACTCGAACACCGGCCGATTCATCAGCGTCGACCCCATTCTTGACATCACAAACTCGCAACAACTAAACGGCTATTCCTACGCTAACGGAAACCCGGCAACCTTCGCCGACCCTAGCGGGTTGTTCTCCGATTGCGGTTGCGCATCAGACAAGTATGGCTCCGCCAACGTCTTGCATAATGCGAACGGAACGCCGTTGAGTGAGTCGGATGCGAATACCTACCTGAATAGCAAGCAAAGGGCTCGATGGGCCGCCAAGGTGGCAATGAGGAAGAAGGCGGATAAGCGGCCCTGGGCCGCCGCCATGGCGAGGGCGAAAAAGGACGTCGCCCGAGAGTTGACCGGCGACGACCAAACTTGGGAACAGATGGTCGGCGCTGAAGGTGTACCAAGTCACATTCGCGAGTACGCCTATGACTTGGTTCAAGACCGGCTATGCGAAAGTTACGGCAATCATTGCCGGGACATTAGCCTCGAAATTGCGGCGGGAGCGGCTTGGATCGCCGCGCCGAAGGGTGGTTCCCCCGACAAAGGTGAGGTTGCTGAGAAAGTGCGGGCAGCGACTGAACGAGTGTTGAGCAATAGGACCACAGCGGAGATTCTGGGCGAGCTTTCCGACCCCGAGTTGGACGCTATGAACAGGAAGCCGGGTCTGATCCGTGCGTTCTACGGAACGGCGGTGCACCGTGCTGTAGCACTAGCGCTTGACGAGATGTATCCTGGCGAGTTCCGATACAAGGCCTCACACGGCGTGGACTTTGAGCACCGCGGTGGCGCGATGGTGGAGTTGACCACCGGAGGTCAAGTCGATGCGCACTATGCACGAGGAGGCTCGTACTACTCCACGGCGTATGTCGCGTATGATATTCACATGACTGTGGGCCAAAGGTAGGTGAACCCTGTGTCGTATGAGCTTGATGATGATTGGCTGATCATTCGCGACATGACGTTGGTCGACGAGGTTATTGATCTGCCTAATGTGCGACAATGGGTCATTATCCAATCGGTTATCCAAGGGGTCACGTTCAAGAACGTTAAGGCGGAGAACTTCAGTTTCGGCGCCGGGATGCGACCTACAACTTATCGCAACTGCGTCTTCAGCGATTGCGAGATCCGATCTATAACTCCTGGTCGAGCGACTTTCGTTGGATGCACGTTTGAGAATGTCGACCTGTTTCGTTTGATATTCAGAGAGGTGGAGATGGTTGATTGCACTTTCTCTGGAGTCATGAAGGACGTGGTATTCGACCGTCGGGTACAAGCTTCGGATCGGATAAAACTGGGCCGAATCGAGAATATCTATTCGGGTAACGATTTTAGTCGTGTCAAGTTGATCGATGTGTCCTTTCGGGGTGGAGTCCAACTTGATGCTCAGATTCTCCCTGTGGGGGATGGGTACATCTATATCGCCGATGCGGAGCGCGAGCTGCCCAAGCTGATCGAGAATGTGCGCGTGGCCGATCCAGAAAGTCGGCTCTTGACCTATTTGAAAGTCTGTCTCGACCATGTCGACGGCGGTCAACGGTCAGTCCTGCTGTCTCCCTATGACAGGGCCCGGCGGGGCAAAGCTGGGGAGCTACTGGCGAACCTTTATCCTTGAGTTTGATTGATTGTTGCTATGGTAACGCTGACCGTGGAGGAAGATCCGCCATGGTCAGGTAGACACCTCTCGCCGGACCTCGTCCAGTCATAGGCGTGCACCGGAGGCGATGAGACGTTCGGGCTCAAACCGGCTCGCTCCGGGAGTCGTCGGCTGTCGGGCGTCAAGAGTTGCGGGCTGATCGGAATTGCAGCGTGCGCGCGGCGTTCGGGGGCCGTTGGGCTGGCTGTCATGGCGGTCTCAATGTCCTCGATGGCGGGTCATGCCCAGCTTGCCGAGTCAGAATCGTCATCGGCTCGCGAGGGCCGTTCGCAACAGGGAGCGTAACTCTGGCGGTCTGATTTGGCCCACCGCGGGCGGGCACTTCGGGTGGTCCTATCCCAGTACGGATTCCGCCGTCGCTAGTGGTCCGGCGTCGCAGGCG
This sequence comes from Actinokineospora sp., assembly GCA_035540215.1. Lineage (GTDB taxonomy): Bacteria > Actinomycetota > Actinomycetes > Mycobacteriales > Pseudonocardiaceae > Actinokineospora. The sequence continues at coordinate 6,194 of DATLIA010000206.1, forward strand.
GCGCTGTCCTACTTCTCGGGCAGCGTGGACGGGCGGACCGCGTCGACCAACAACCAGACCTCGTGGGTCGGGGAGGGATTCGACCTGTCTGTCGGCGGTTCAGAACGACGACGGCATTTCAGTCAAGCACGACGTCGTTGTTGCCGCGACGGCCGCGTTGATCAAGGCTGACCTCGTCTCTACCGGACGGTCGGGCCGACTTACCTGGACCTTGACGCCGATGGTAAGGACGCCAATACCATCGACGGGGCTGGTCGAGACGGTCTTGGGGGCCCGGAATCGCCGACATCGTGCTATGGACCGACGACGGCGCGTACATATGGGAAATCAAGCCGAACACGCCAGATCAGCTCGAATTGGGTCGCGAGCAACTCGCGCGATATATCAGACAACTTCAGGCCGAACTCGACAACGAGCGCGATGGCCGGCTGGTCAGGCGCGGCTATCCACATGCTCGACAGGCCGAAATACCGACGCCGCTCGGTCCCGTCGACGCATGGTCCCAGCAAAATTATCCAGGACTGCGCATCTATGCTTCAACCACCAAGTGGAAGCGCGAGCCCATCGTAATCACGAAGCAGCAGGACGACCCGAGCATCGGCGAGAGGATCATGGGCGGTGTACACGTGGTAGGTGGTCTCGCCACGATCGCCGGAACCATCGTCGAGGACGTGGCCACAGTCGGGGTAGGCATTGTTGACGATCCGGTTACAATTGCATTGGGAGCTAGCAGCGTGACCCGTGGGCTCGAACTGTTGGGAGTTGGCTGACGTGAGGCATGGTCCTCGTGACGACAAATACCTGATTTCCGCGATGCTTGATCTTGACGCCGTGGACGAATCAGACTTCAGCGAGTTGCTGCTACGGTGGATGCGCGGGTTTCCCAAGCTCGTCGGAGAAAACACATCCCCAGCGTCAGTCGGTTTCGGATTCGTGGAGCGGCGAGACGGCGCCATTGAGGCGGGTGAGCTCGACATGCCAGCACTCGTCAACTGGATCGGTACTCTTCCTCGGGCGCTCGCGTCATTCAGAACGAGTGGCGACACTGACACTGCCGGTTGGTCTATCGGATCCTCCTGGTCTGCAGGCCTGGGTCTGTCTCTTTGGGGCATCGTGACCTCGGACTCTCAGGCCGACGAGTCGGATATCGTGGAATTCCTCGATTCCATGATTTCCGACACCGACCCCGCCTTCGGGTGTGTTTCAACACGATTCGCCATGCAAGAAGACACCGAATTAGATTACGCAATGGGCCGTCGATACGATGAGTCTCTCGCGTGTAGCCGTGAATATCTACGCGGTTACTCATGGATCACGCTCGTGCCGAATGAGTTGGTGCATAGGCTGGGCGGTGCCAAAACGATCAAGAATGCGGGATTTCATCGCGTCGTCCCGCATTTCTCGGGTGCTGCGATTATTGTCGCGGCGCCCACCGGTGAGGAATATCCTGATTCCGTTCCTGGACTGTTTCGTACCCTTGCGCCCGTGTTACCTCCGGGTAAACCTAAACAAGTTTACGGGTACGATCTCACTCTTGAGTGGCTGGATGCCTCAGATTTTGGCGCAGTCTAAACAGTAGGGTCCCTGCGAGTGGTTCCGTCGCCCGACAGGCCGCCGATGAGTCCGGGATGGTGGATAATTTGATATCAAGTGTCGCCTAAACCGGCTTCAACGCGGTTTCGCCAGGGGACCGCTCGCCGAGAACAAGCGCGGCCCCCGTCGCATGGACATGGGGGCCGCGCCTTCTCTTTGGCGAAAGTCAGTACAGCTGACCCCGACGCGTGGCGGCGATGAGCGCGTCCACCGGCGCGCCGGTGGCGAAGCTCAGCGCCTCGCCTGCCCGGTTCTTGGTGTCGCGCACCGCGTCGAGGTGGGTGCCGGTGCTGCCGACCTCGACACAGTTGCCACCCTCGCCACCGGAGAACGACGCCTTGCGCCACGCCCTCGTGACTCCGATCTCAGCCATGGGGACCCTTTCCGTTGTGCTCTCACAGGTACTGAGCCCTCAGGCTAGACAACCGCCCTTCGGTCTCCCCATGGCCGCACGCCAGAAGCTCGAGACGGTGAAACTTGTCGGCGTACATCGCGCGGTCGGCGGGCGCGTCGAGATACACGCTGCCCCGCCCGTTCTCCAGGTACACGGTGTCCATGCCGGGCTCGGCGTCGAACCCGAGCATGAGGAACGGCGCGGTCATCGCGGGGTGAGCGCCCGCGCTGAACGGGAGGACGCGGATGCTGATGTGTGGCAGCTTGGCCATCTCGATGAGGTGGGCGATCTGCGCCGCGAACACCGCGTCGCCGCCGACCGGCCGCATCAGCACGGCCTCGTCGAGGATGGCCCGGACGGTCGGCGGATCAGCGTCGAACAGGCGCTGCTGTCGCATCGCGCGCAGCTCGACCTGGCGGTCGACATCGTCCGGCGCGGCGTCGGGCCAGTTGGCGAGCGCGAGAGCGCGGGCGGTGGCGGCGGTCTGGAACAAGCCCGGCACAAGTGACGCTTCGTAGGTGAAGATGGTCGACGCTTCCGACTCATAGGCCACGGCCAAGCGGAACCAGTCGGGGACGCTCTTGCTGTAGTTCGACCACCAGCCGGGCTGTTGCGCCTCCGCCGCGAGGACGGCCAGCTCGGCGCGTTCGTCGTCGGTCAGGACGTACATCCGGCCCCAGAGGTTGACGAACGCGGTCTTGCACGCCTGCTTGCCGGACTCGATCTTGCTGACCGTTCCGGCGTTGATGCCTGCCTCGCGCGCCGCCTCCGCGATCGTCACCCCGGCGTGTTCCCGAAGCTCGCGCAGCCTGCGGCCGAGCCGCCACTTCGCCATCGTCGGCCGCCGCGACAGGGGCCGAGAATCAGAACTCGCCACGTCTGCACCCTTCCGCTCGATCTTTGGCGCCATTCTGCACTGTCCGTCGCGGAACCCACCGGGACGTCACTCGATTGAGGCAGAGCCGTGGAGGAAGTTCCTGCGCTATGGTTCCGGCTGCGCCCTACGACACGGAATGTCAGTTCCACGGCCTTCTTGTCGCCCGGTGGCACCCGCCCCGTCACTGCTCTCACAGGTATGACGGGGCGGGCATCCGCAGCCAAAGGACCCACGCGAAAGGCCGCATGTCATGCAGACCGCAGCACTCGGCAAACAGGGATGGACCGCGGCCATCACCGTGCCCGCTGACGCTATGGGCGAACCCGGCATGGGCCAGGTGACCATTCGCGCGGCAAGTCCGCCCATCCTCGGTCTCGTGTTCCATGGCCCGGCTGTCTTCAGCCTCACCCCGGCACAATGGGTGGGGTACCGGGCCGCGCTGGATGCCGCGATGGTCGCCGTCGGCCAGGTCAACCACGTCGCCTTGGCGAGGCGATGACTGTGGCCTGGCCGTTCCTTGGTATCGCGGCCACCCTTGCCGCGCTCGCAGCGGTGTTCACCATCAGTCGCGACACGATCCGCGTCGTACCGCGACCACCCGCGCCCTGGTCGTCGCCTCTCGCGACCGGCGCGGTTCCACGGGCCGACTCGGCAGGCGGGCGCGCGGTGCCGGGGGTGTGGCGGTGAAGAAGAAACTGAGCTTGCCCGCGCGGAGCCTCTGCGGCCTCGTGATCGGCGCCGCCGTCACGACCTCGGCCGCCAAGTCCGGTCTGACAGTGCGCCAGATCGCCGAGCCCACCGGCTTCTCCATGTCCCGCGTGTCCCGGATCATGACCGGACACGGCCCCGTGCGGCCCACCGACGTCGCGGTCCTGTCCATGGTGTTCGGCTGGCCACCCGAACTGCGCACCTACCTGTGCGGGCTCGCCACCCAGACCCACCGCACCCACTGGCTCTACGACCACACCGACACCCAGGCCGCCGACATGCTCGCCCTGCTGGAATCGGTGTCCACCAACGTGACCACCTACGCCCCGCTGCTCGTACCCCGGCGCCTGCGCACCACCGCCTACGACCAGCACATCCGCTCAGGGGCTTTCGCCGACATCGAACGACCCGCCGCACCCTCGGAACCAGGCGGCACGTACTTCCTCGACACCCACGTCCTGACCCGCCCCGGCATCCCCGAGGACATCCGCAACCACCAACTGGCCCACCTCCTACAGCGCGCCGACGACGACCTCACCCTGCGCGTGGTACCTCCCGGCGCTCACTACCGCGGCATCGAGCCATTCCGACTGCTCGCAGTGATCCGCGGCGAACACGTCGTACATCTCGAACACCACACCGCCACCCTGCTACTGCACCACCACGCCGACACCGCCACCTACACCACCTTCACCCAAACACTCCAGACCGTGGCCCTTGACCCCGCCGCCACCCGCCACCTCATCGCAGGACTACTGGTCAGGCCCACATGAACACCACGACCGACACCCACTGGCGCGACGACCTGACCCTCATCGGCGCACTCAGCACCGTCAACCGCCAACTCGCCCTCTACGTCCTGCGCCTACTCGATGTCGACGCGCAACGCGCGCCGGAACTACCGATCACCGACGAATCCACACTCGGCCGACGAATGATCGAACTGGGCCAAGCGATCCACGCCCGCGCCGCCCGCCGCCAACCGCCGCCCTACCCGCCGTCGGACGATGGCACCGGTCGGGCGCGACCGCTGATCTCGTGAATCACCTTCTCGGAACTCCCCTCTCTCGGCGCACCGTTTCAGACCTGACGGAGGTATCCGTGTCAGTCGTGATCATCATGGGCTTGGTCGCGGCAATCGCCGTGTGCCGCGCCTTGGCGCCCCTCTGGGGCGGACGGTGACCGACCGCGCCCACGTCACGTGGGTCACCGACAACGACGGTGGACGGGAACACGCCGTCACCGACTGCGACTACGACCGCGGCATGGGCACTTCCGACGGCCGGTTCGCGGCGCTGTGCGGGGCGACGCTGCTGGCCGCCCCCATGAT
>DATLIA010000207.1:0-6525 GCA_035540215.1 Actinokineospora sp.
AGCAGGCTGTTCCAGCCGTTCGTCCCCGGTCTGGAGGTCAAGCCACTGCTCCGCGAGCTGTCCGACCGGATGACCGAGGAGCTCGACTACCGCGCCGAGGCCGACAACCAGCGCGCCTTCGCCAAGGCCTTCCACGACGACGCCCGGGTGCTGGTCCCCAAGGTCATCGCCAGCGCGCCCAAGGTCACGGTCACCGAGTGGATCGACGGCACCCCGCTGGCCGCGATCATCAAGAGCGGCACCGCCGCCGAACGCGACCACGCCGGTTTTCTGCTGTCGGAATTCCACTTCTCCTCGCCCGCCCGCGCGGGCCTGCTCCACTCCGACCCGCACCCCGGCAACTTCATGGTCACCCCGGACGGCCACCTCGGCGTGATCGACTTCGGCGCCGTCGCCCGGCTGCCGGAAGGCCTGCCCCGCCCGCTCGGCCAGATGACCCGCCTGTCCATCGACGGCCGCTCGGCGGAACTCCTGCGGCTCATGCGCGACGACGGCTTCGTCCGCGACGGCATGAAGATCGACGCCGAAGACGTGCTCGCCTACCTGGCCCCATTCGCCGAGCCCGCAGCGGTCGAGGTGTTCCACTTCAGCCGCAAGTGGATGCAGAAGCAGGCCGAGCGGGTCGGCGACCTGCGCGGCCAGGACTTCAAGACCGGGCGCTCACTCAACCTGCCGCCGCAGTACCTGCTGATCCAGCGGGTCACCGCGGGCGCCACCGGCATCCTCTGCCAGCTCGACGCGAAGGTCCCGATGCGGGCGATCATCTCCCAGTGGCAGCCCGGGTTCGCCGACGCCTGAGTCACCAGTACTCGGCGGGCAGCTTTCCCTCGATCGAGCGCACGTGCGTGCGCGCGCACGCCGGGCACAGCCAGCGGGTGCCGCGCTCGTCGGTGTCGGTCACCCAGGCCAGGGCCTCGACCGCGGTCGCGCCCGCCCGGGGCTTGCCGCACATCGAGCACGTCGGCTCGTCGGTCATGCCGCGACGCTACGCCGACCCTGATGGACCGTGGTGGCACTGAGCAGGAACACGTCATCGCGTCGGGCGACATAGTCCGCGCCGTCCGGGTCACGCAGCCGCCGCAGGGCATCCAGGTCCGAGGCCGACAGCACGTCCTCGCCGACGTGGGCCATCCAGCCGAGCCAGTCGGCCACCGAGTCGCGCACCGGCCGCGGGGCGGGCGCGGGCAGGTCCAGCAGGTAGCTGAACGACCCGACGTCGGCCAGCCCGGCGTCGGCCAGCGCGCGGTTCCACCCGTACGGCATGCGCACGACGCCCTCGATCCCCGCGCGCATCCGCGCGAACCAGGCGGTCTGCGCGGCGGCGAGCCGGTCCTGCAACCCGGGTTCGCCGACACCGACGTCCCACGGCAGGCAACGCGTGCTCAGACCGCCTTCGGCCAGCGCGAGCCAGCCGCCCGGCGCCAGCATCCGGACCAGCGCCTCAACCCCACGCCGCTCATCAGGCAGGTGGTGAACCACGCGCGACGCCCACACCAGGTCGGCCGCGGGAACCAGGTCGGCCAGGCCAGGGTCGGCCGCGTCGGCCAGCACGGGCACGACGTCGATCTTGTCGCCGACGACCTCGGCGACCGCGGAACGCGCGGCCGCCAACACCTCCGGCACCGCGTCGACCAGCACGAGCCGCCCGCCGCCCCGCACGCTCAGCGCGGTGGCGAACGCGGCACTCATCCCGCCCGACCCGGAACCGACGTCGACGACCGTCGCGCCGTCGGCCAGCGAGTCGACCAGCCGGTCGGCCACCCAGGAGTTGACCTCGGCCTCGATCGCGTCGTTGCGGCGCATCGGCCCTAGCCTGCTCGGCCAGTCGATCCCGTCGTGTGTGTGAGCCATGCGCCCGACACTAAAGCCTCTGCAAGCCAGCCAATACGCGATTAAGCATCATCAAGTCAGGCGCCGCGCCGACAGTGCGGTCGACCACGAGGACACCCTGCTGAGCCAGGTCGCTGATCAACACCCGCGCCACGCCGAGGGGCAGCGACAGCAGCGCCGCGACCTCGGCGACCGAGCGCGGAGACGTGCACAGCGCGGCCAGCGGCCGGTGTTCCCAGGTCGGCACCCGGCCGGTGGACCGCACCAGCGCCTCGATCGCCAGCGGGGTCTCCGCCCTGGTGCGGCCCCCGGTCCACGCGTAGGGCCGGACCATCGCGTGCGACTCGGGTCTCCGCGCCCACTCGGTCAGCTCACCGTTGTCGGGCTCGGGTTCGGCCTCGACCCACGGCGGCGGGAGCGGCGCCGCCTCGTACTCATAGCCCGCGGTGTCATAGGTGTACGCGGGGTCGTCGAGATAGTCGTCGTCGAATCGCGTGTAGGCGCCACCGAACCGGGCACCGGTCACACCGATCGCGGATGTCTCGTCGGGCGCCTCGAACACCGGCTCGACGTCGACCGGGTCGGACTCGTCGCGCCACGCGCCGGTCGGCCCGAACCGGGCACCGGTGCGGCCGACCTCGGCGCGCCGTCTGCGCCGTCCTGCGGAGATGTTCTGCGCCACGTCAGCCCCAAAGGCCCTCGCGAACAGGGACAACGAAGGCTAACCACGCGCCGATGCCATCCCGTGACCTTCATGTTTCCCTTACGTTTCGCCAGGTGAACGGCGGATGCCCGCCACCGCGGCTCGCGGTGACGGGCATCCTCGTCAGTAGGGATCAGAGGCAGGCGGAGGCGCGGTCAGCGCGCCTGGTCGCCCACTTGGCAACCCGCTCCCATCGCTTGGCGGTGTGGAGCAGGCGGACCAGGCGGTGTGCGTGCGCGACCTGTTCCGCCTCGCGCGTTCGAGACCGCGCGAGATTTTCATAGATCAACATTTGCGTGGGGCCTTCCGGCTTGAATGTGTACATCGGGTCTTTGAGCTGGGCGTTCATGCGGCGACCTCATCCCTGGTGTGGGCAGCGCGCTCGGCTGCCTCGCGTGCGACGTCCTCCTTGCGCGGGCGGCCGCGGGGCCGCTTGCGCGCGATGACGACGCCACGCTCGAAGATCTCCCCACCCCAGACGCCCCACGGCTCGTGCCGGGCGAGCGCCGAGGCCAGGCACGCCGAGCGGACCGGGCAGTCGCCGCAGAGGACCTTGGCGCGCTCGAGCTCGTTCGGGGTGTCGGCGAACCACAGGTCGGGGTTGGCCGCGGATCGACAAGGAAGGTCGAGTCCGGCGGAAGGAGCCGCGTCCAGCAGCTCACTCACTCCGGAACCGGGAGGTCCGAGTAGGTCGAATGCTCCGCCGTCGAGCGGAACGGTGGCGGTTGACATGGTGTGGAATCTCCTAGATTCGATCTTGTTCACGTGTTTTTTGACAAACAAAAAGGCCGCGGATTCCGGTATCGGAGTCCGCGGCCTCGGGAGCCTGGAGTTACTTGACTTGGCGTCAAGTCACCCAGCCCGAGGGTGCGGACGGATTGGTCGGAACGTCGACATCGAGGGTGCGAGCGTGGGCGGTCGAGACGCCGCCGATGACGGCGATTCGCCCGCGCTGCTCACTGGTGGCCGCGTTGCGGCCTGCGATGGACATGGCTCCGCCCCAGGACAGCAGGTAGCCCGGGGTCTGGTTCCTCTTGAAGTTCACCATCGGGTCCACCTCCCTCATGCTGTCGTTTGGGCGAAATTCTCGGGGCACTCCGTGCCCCGCCATTGCAGGTTATTGCGGTTGCGGGAGACCTCGCAACCGATTTTACAGAACTTCGTGTGACAGCGGTCACACTCCGCCCTAGCGAGTGCCCCCGGACACCAACGACAACACCTCTGAGCCGTATCTGTCCAGCTTGGCGGCCCCGATGCCGGAGATTGACACGAGCGCGGCCCGATCCGCCGGACGCTGTTCGGCGATGGCGAGCAAGGTCGCGTCGGTGAAAATCACGTAGGCGGGCACTTTCAGCGCCTTGGACCGCTCCTGGCGCCACTCGCGCAGCCGATCCAGCAGACCCTCGTCCAGATCGGCGGGACACGTCTCGCACCGGCCGAGCTTCGTGGCCATCGTCCCGGCCAGCTCGTCGCCACACACACGGCAGTGCCGGATGACCGCCATCGGCCGCTGCCCGCCGGACCGCGCCGCGCTCACCCGCGCGGTCGGATGGTTGTCAGGGATAAGGCCATAGAGGAACCGACTGCGCCTGCGGTACTTCTTGCCGCCCGCGGCCCGCGCCAGCGACCACGACAGCGATAGATGAACCCGCGCGCGCGTCACGCCGACATAGAGGAGACGGCGCTCCTCCTCCACGGCGGCGTCGTTGCCGTCGGCGTGCTGGATGGGCAGGGTGCCGTCGACCAGGCCGACCAGGAACACCGCGTCCCACTCCAGGCCCTTCGCCGCGTGCAGCGATGCCAGGGTCACGCCCTCGACGGTCGGCGGGTGCTGGGCCTGCAGCCGCATGTCGAGCTCGTTGCAATATCGGGGCAGGTCGGCGTCGGCGACCGTCGAGGTCAGCTCCTCGGCCAGCTCCACCAGTGCCAGCAGCGACTCCCAGCGCTCACGGGCCGTGCCGCCCGTCGGCGGGTCCGGGGTCAGGCCGAGCGGGCCGAGCAGCGCGCGCACCAGTTCGGGCAGCTCCCCACTGGGCGCCTGCACGGCCGCGGTGCGCAGCGTGGCCATGGCCTGGCGCACCTCCTGGCGGGCGAAGAACCGCTCGCCGCCGCGCACCAGGTAGGGGATGTCGAGTTCGGTGAGCGCCTGCTCGTAGGCCTCCGACTGCGCGTTGATCCGGAACAGCACCGCGATCTCGCTCAGCGGCGTCCCCGCGTCGATGAGGTCCTTGATCCGTCCGGCGACCGCGGCGGCCTCGGCGGGCTCGTCGTCGTGCTCGACGAACCTCGGCTCCGGGCCGATCGGCCGCTGCCCGACCAGCCGCAGCCGCGAACCGGCGGGCCGGTCGCGCGCGGCGGAGATGACCCGGTTGGCCAGCGACACCACCTGCGGGGTCGACCGGTAGTCGCGTTCGAGCCGCACGACCGTGGCCTCGGGGAAGCGCCGGGTGAAGTCGAGCAGCGGACGCGGGGACGCGCCCGCGAAGGAGTAGATGGTCTGGTTGGCGTCGCCGACGACGGTCAGGTCGTCCCGCTTGCCGAGCCACGCGTCGAGCACGCGCTGCTGCAGCGGGGTGACGTCCTGGTACTCGTCGACGACGAAACAGCGGTAGCGCTCCCGGAACTCCTCGGCGACGGCCGAGTGCTCCTCCAGCGCTGCGGCCGTGTGCAGCAGCAGGTCGTCGAAGTCGAGCTGCTGGCCGCGAGTCTTCAGTTCCTCATACGCCGCGTACGCCTTGGCGATCTGCTCGGCGGGCGCGGGCGTCTCCCGATGAGCGCGCGCGGCGGCCGCCGGATAGTCCTCCGGGCCGATCAGCGACGCCTTGGCCCACTCGATCTCACTGGCGAGGTCCCGCAGGGTCTCCCGCTCGGAACCAAGGCCCAGCCGGTGCGACACCTGCCCGACCAGCCGCAGCTTGCCGTCGAGCAGCTCCCACTGCTCGCCGCCGACGACCCTCGGCCAGAAGTAACGCAGCTGGCGCAGCGCGGCGGCGTGGAACGTACGCGCCTGCGCGCCGTGGATGTCGAGCGCCCGCAGCCGAGTGCGCATCTCCCCTGCCGCGCGCGCGGTGAACGTCACGGCCAGCACCTGACTCGCGGTGACGTGACCGGCGTGGATGAGGTTGCCGATGCGGCTGACGATCGTCCTGGTCTTGCCCGTGCCCGCCCCCGCGAGAACGCAGACCGGGCCGCGCGGGGCCGTCACCGCGGCGAGCTGTTCCGGGTCCAGCCCGGCGAGCGGATCATGTGCGCCGGCCATGCCGACCATCTTGACAGAGCGCGCCTGCCTGCCGTGGGACCCGGCCCCGTATCCTGGTGGGTATGGCTGACAAGCAGGACAAGGCGGCCGCCAAGGAAGCCAAGCAGGCACGCAAGGCGGCCTCGAAGGCGAAGCGCGGACAGCTCTTCCAGGCGTTCAACATGCAGCGCAAGGAAGACAAGGGACTCATCCCGTGGATGGTCGGCGCCCTGCTGGTGGTGACCGGCGTCTTCTTCGGTGTCGGGTGGCTGCTGGGCATCCAGTGGTTCCTGCTGCCGGTGGGCATCGCCGTCGGTCTGCTCGTCGCCGTCATCATCTTCGGCAGGCGAGTGCAGAAGAACGTCTACTCCAAGGCCGACGGCCAGCCCGGCGCGGCGGCCTGGGCCCTGGAGAACCTGCGCGGCCGCTGGCGGGTCACCCCGACCGTCGCGGGCACCACGCAGCTCGACGCCGTGCACCGCGTGATCGGCCGCCCCGGCGTCATCCTGGTCGGAGAGGGCGCCCCGCACCGGGTGAAGACCCTGCTCGGCCAGGAGAAGAAGCGCATCTCCCGCATCGTCGGCGAGACCGCGATCTACGACGTCATCGTCGGCAACGAAGAGGGCCAGGTGCCCCTGCGCGGCCTGCAGAAGCACCTGATGAAGCTGCCCAACACCCTGCGCCCCGCCGACATCGACACCATCGAGAAGCGCCTGGCCGCCATCGCCGCCCGCGGTGCCGCCCTCCCCAAGGG
>DATLIA010000208.1:0-23935 GCA_035540215.1 Actinokineospora sp.
CCACCGAGGAGGACGGCGACGGCCAGCAGAGCGGCGCGGCGAACGATCACGAGACCGCAGCATGGCACAGGACTCGATCATCGGCCTGGGCAACCGTCAGCGCGGCAGGTCGATCTTCCCGTATCGGGCCAGGACCGTCTCGCGGAGCTGCTGGTCGGTGCGCGGAACCGGCTCGATGAACACCTCGGCGACGTCGGTGTGCTCGGCCTGCAGTTCCCCTGCCAGCCGGACGCAGGCCCGTTCCAGATCGGCCGCGGCCAGCGCGTCATCGAAGTCGACGCGCGCGCAGACCAGCACGCGGTCGGTGCCGATCAGCATGGTCTGCAGGTCCACCACGGCCTCCACCTCGGGCGCCGCGGCAATGGTCGCGTGGATGGCGTAGACCAGGGTCGGGTCGGCTTGGCGGCCGATGAGCAGGCCCGCGTTCGTGCGGCCGAGCAGGAACGCCACGAACGCCAGCAGCACGCCGATCGCCACGGACGCGACCCCGTCCCACAGCGACGACCCGGTCAACTGGTGCAAGCCGACGCCCGCGAAGGCCAACAGCAGACCGACCAGCGCGGCGGAGTCCTCGTAGAGCACGGTCTTGGAGGTCGGGTCGTCACTGCGACGCAGGTGGACGCGCAGCGTGCGGTTCTGTTCGGCGGCCTCCCGGCGCACCTGGCGCACAGCCTGCGACCACGACACCGATTCCAGCGCGAAGGCGATCGCCAGTACCAGGTAGGCCCACTGCGGGGAGGTCTGTTCCTCGGGTTCGCCGAAGATCGTCGAGAACCCCTCATAGAGTGCGAACACCGCGCCCGAGACGAAGATGGACACCGCCGCCAGCAGCGACCAGAAGTACCGGGCCTTGCCGTAGCCGAAGGGGTGGCGCCGGTCGGCGGGCTTGTCGGACACCTTGAGCCCGGCGAGCAGCAGGCCCTCGGTGAGGGTGTCGGCCACGGAGTGCACGGCCTCGGCCAGCATGGCGGCCGAGCCGGTGACCGCGCCCGCGACGAACTTCATGATCGCGATCGCCAGGTTCATCGCCCCGGCCAGCACGACGGTGAAGGTGCTCTCCCCGGATTCACTCACGGTCGGATCGTAGAAGCGCCACCACCGATCGGCCCGATGAGCGCGGAGGGGGTGGAATAGAGGGGTGAGGCGACACGTTCAGGCAAGTTAGTTGAGAGTTTGACTAGCTGAGGGAGTGGCTATGCAGTTCGGGATCTTCAGTGTCGGCGATGTGACGGCCGACCCGACGACCGGCGGGACCCCGAGCGAGGCCGACCGGATCAAGTCGATGGTGACGATCGCGCTGAAGGCCGAGGAAGTCGGTCTCGATGTCTTCGCCACTGGGGAACACCACAACCCGCCGTTCGTGCCGTCCTCCCCCACCACGATGCTCGGCTACATCGCCGCGCGCACCGAGCGGCTCATCCTGTCGACCGCCACGACGCTGATCACCACCAACGACCCGGTGAAGATCGCCGAGGACTACGCGATGCTGCAGCACCTAGCCGACGGCCGGGTCGACCTGATGCTCGGCCGCGGCAACACCGGCCCGGTGTACCCGTGGTTCGGCAAGGACATCCGCGACGGCATCGACCTGGCCGTGGAGAACTACCACCTGCTGCGCCGACTGTGGCGGGAGGACGTCGTCGACTGGGAAGGCAGGCACCGCACCCCGCTGCGCTCCTTCACCTCAACCCCGCGGCCCCTCGACGGCGTGCCCCCGTTCGTCTGGCACGGCTCCATCCGCAGCCCGGAGATCGCCGAACAGGCCGCGTTCTACGGCGACGGGTTCTTCGCCAACAACATCTTCTGGCCGAAGGAGCACTTCATGCGGCTGATCGGCCTGTACCGGCAGCGGTTCGAGCACCACGGCCATGGCTCGGCCGACCAGGCCATCGTCGGCCTCGGCGGGCACATCTTCATGCGGCGGAACTCCCAGGACGCGGTCCGCGAGTTCCGCCCGTACTTCGACAACGCGCCGGTCTACGGCCACGGCCCATCGCTGGAGGACTTCGCCGAGCAGACCCCGTTGACGGTCGGCAGCCCTCAGCAGGTGATCGACCGGACCCTGACTTTCCGCGACCACTTCGGCGACTACCAGCGCCAACTGTTCCTGGTCGACCACGCGGGCCTGCCGCTCAAGACCGTCCTGGAGCAGCTCGACATCCTGGGTGAGGAGGTCGTTCCGGTCCTGCGCAAGGAGTTCGCCGCGGTGAAGCCCGCGCACGTGCCCGACGCCCCGACCCACCAGAGCCTCCGCGCGGCGACCGAGTCGGTCTGATGACGGCGTTGCGACCAGCTCAGCCAGCGGACGCGGCGATCGTCGCCGCTTGGCCGCTGTCGGAAGACGAGTCCCGGCTCTGGTGTTCGCTGCCGGAGGTCGACGCGGGTCTCGTCGCGGAGTGGTCGGACGCCGGGTTCGGGCTCATCGATGGTGGTGAGCTGGTCGGGTACGGGGAGTTGTGGATCGACCATGACGAGGCCGAAGTGGAGCTCGCCCGCCTGATCGTCGCCCCGGCGCACCGTGGCCGGGGAATCGGCAGGCGGCTGGCCGCCGCGCTGGCCGGGTTGGCGTCGACGCACTATCCGGCGATCTTCATGCGGGTTCATCCGGACAACACCGCGGCGCTGCGCTGCTACGCGTCCGCTGGGTTCAGCCGGGTCGGCGCGGCCGAGGCCGATGAGTGGAATCGCGGTCAGCCGACCCGCTATGTCTGGCTCCGGATCTAGTGGTGCGGCTGTCAATCCCATGTAGACCAGGGGCATTCCCGGCAGCGGCGATGCGGGCGAAATTAGTGCCTGGCGGCCTGGAACGTGGCAGGGGGGTCAGGCGTCCTAAAGGCGCACCACAAGATCCGTCCCCACGGTCGGTGGTGCACTGTGAGGCCTCGCCGCCGTGCCCGCCCCCAGCAGGCACGGCGGCGGGGTCTTCACCCAGGCACTGTCCTGCAAATCCGGCGCGCGCTATCCGTGCCCGGGCACCAGACTTACAGGACAGCGCCTGGCCGATCCCGGTGGCCGCGCGCATACTGTCCGTTCGGGTGGGACGCACGGAGGTGGGCGTGCAGGGTCGACGGTTCGATCTGGTGGAGTGGATCGGTATCGTCGCGGGGGTGGCGGGGCTGGTGTTCAGCTTCTTCCCGTGGCAGCGGGTGTCCGGGCAGTTCGCCGATTTGGTCCACGCCATCGGTTTCCGCACGACGAGCACGGCGTGGAGCAGTGGGTTGGTCGCCTGGCTGGCGGTCATGGCGCTCGTGGTGACCGCGGCGCTGCTCTTGGCGCGGGCGTTCGGCGGTCGGGTGCCAGGTGCGCTCGTGCTGTGGCTGCTGTTGGCGGTGACCGCCGTCGTGCTGATCATTATCCGCTGGGTGACGCTGCCCGAGCTCGACCCGAACAAGCTCGCCTTGCTGAACCTGTCCCCCGCCGACGTCGAGTCCAACGCGAGCACCGGGCTCTACCTCTGCCTCGTCGCCGCGCTCGTATCGATGTTCGCCGCGGTGGCCAGGATCCGGACGTCGGGCAGGCAGGCTCCCGTCCCGCCCGCCGAGTCCGTGCCGGACGACATCGACAACGTCGCCGAGTAGCGGTCAGCTGGGCGGCAGGACGAGCCGCTCGAAGAGGCGGGCCAGTTCGGCGTCGGGGTCGTCTGTCAAGCCGGTGTGGGTGGGTGAGGTCTGCACCATCGTGCTGCGGGGCGCGGTCAGCCAGCGGAATCGCCGTCCGACCGAGATGTCGTTGACCGGCGCCGCTCCCCCGTCACAGGACAGGCAGAGGTGTCGCAGGCTCTCCACCAGCACCTCGAAGTCGATGTCCGGGTCGAGCACCCGCAGCCGGGCTTCGTCCACAAAGGTCTTGCACCGCAGGTAGTCGAGTGGCGCGCAGTAGAGCAGCAGGCCGATGTTCAGTGACTCGCCGCGGTCCTGGCGGGGGACGGCGCGGAGCATGGCGTACTCAAACACGTGCGGCACGGGCCACCTCCAACGCCTGCACCCAGTCGGCCGACGCGGCCAGGCGCGCGGCGAAGTACGCGGCGTACCGGGCGCGGATGTCCTCGGCGGTGGCGCCGTCTTGGACCAGCCAGTCGTCGGGGACGTCGGCGAGCACTTGGCCGAGCGCGGCCGGGACCTGTGTCTTGAGTTCGGCGTCGGCCGCGGTGAGGGAACCGGCGACCGGGAACATGACGTGGTCGGCGGCGTCGAACCGGTAGGCCGCGGCCGGTGTCCAGCCGGGTGACCAGGAGTGGTGGAAGATCAAGGACGCCCCATGGTCGATGAGCCAGATGTCGCGGTGCCAGAGCAGCAGGTTCGGGTTGCGCCAGCTTCGGTCGACGTTGAGGGTGAGCGCGTCGAACCACAGCAGCCGTGCGGCCAGGTCGGGGCCGGGGTCGCGGACGAGTGGGTTGAAGTCGAACGATCCGGGCAGGTAGTCGAAGCCGACGTTGAGTCCGCCGCTGGCCCGCAGCAGATCTTGGACCTCTTGGTCGGGTTCTGGCCGCGCGAGTTCCGGGTCGAGGTCGGCCAGCACGATCTCGGGCACGTTGAAGCCCAGCGCCCTGGCCAGCTCACCCACGATCAGCTCGGCGACGAGCGACTTGATGCCCTGGCCCGCGCCGCGGAACTTCAGGACGTACATGCCGAGGTCGTCGGCCTCGACGAGGCCGGGCAGCGAGCCGCCTTCGCGGAACGGGGTGACGTAGCGGGTCGCTGTCACGGTGCGAAGGGTCACGGCTCCATCATGCTGGATCGGTCCCTGGCACGTTCCAAGAGGACTCGCTCGGCCGGGTTGTCGGTCAGCTCGATCGCCCGCGTGTAGGCGGCGGCCGCCTCCTCGCCGCGGCCGAGTCTGCGCAGGAGATCGGCGCGGATGGCGTGGAAGAGGTGGTAGCCGGGCAGGTCGAGGCCGTCGACGAGGTCCAGGGCCGCGGCGGGTCCGTCGACCTCGGCGACGGCGACGGCGCGGTTGAGCGCGACGATCGGGGTCGGGGCGAAGTCGAGGAGCTGGTCGTAGAGGTCGCGGATCTGGGTCCAGTCGGTCGGCGACTCGCTGTGCACGGCGTTGATCGCGGCCTGGATCTGGTACGGGCCGGGCTGGTCGCGGCGCAGGCAGCGGCGGACCAACGCCTGCCCTTCGGCGATCAGCGCGCCATCCCACAGGGCGCGGTCCTGGTCGGGCAGCCGGACCAGTTCGCCGTGCGCGTCGACTCTGGCGGGGCGGCGGGAGGCGATGAGCAGCATCAGCGCGAGCAGGCCGGTTACCTCGGGTTCGTCGGGCATCAGCGCGGCCAGCAGCCTGCCCAGCCGGATGGCCTCGGCGCACAGGTCGTCGCGGGTGGCGTGGTCGCCGGAGGTGGCGGTGTGGCCTTCGGTGAAGATCAGGTAGACGACGGCGAGGACCGGGCGCAGCCGCTCGGGCAGTTCGGCCGCGCCCGGTACCCGGTAGGGGATGCGGGCGTGGCGGATCTTGGCCTTGGCCCGGACCAGGCGCTGGGCCATGGTCACCTCGGGCACGAGGAAGGCGTGGGCGATCTCGGCGGTGGTGAGCCCGCCGAGCAGCCGCAGGGTCAGCGCCACCTGGGCGGCGGGCGCGAGCGCGGGGTGGCAGCAGGTGAAGATCAGGCGGAGCCGGTCGTCGCGCACGGCGGCCTCCTCGATCTCGTCCTCGTCGGCGTGGGTGAGCGCGGCCTGGGCGTGCCGGTCGGCCCGGGACGCCTCGCGGCGCAGCCGGTCGATGGCGCGGCGGCGGGCGGTGGTGATGATCCAGCCCGCCGGGCTGGGCGGGACGCCCTCGGTGGGCCACCGCTCGACGGCGGCGGCGAACGCGTCCTGGACCGCTTCCTCGGCGATGTCGATGTCGCCGAAGACGCGGACCAGGACGGCCACCGCGCGCCCGTATTCCTCGGTGTAGATCCGGTCTAGTGCCGCGGCACAGAACGTCGGCTGGGTGTCGGCCGGTCCACGGCACCGCTGGCAAGGCGCAGGGACAGTCGCGTACTGGTTGTACGTGGCTGTTCCTGCAACGCAGTCAGCGGTGTCGTGGGCCGGCCGACACCCAGCCGACGTTCTGTGTCGTGGCACTGGCATCAACCCGCGTCCCGGAATGGCCGCACCTCGAGTGGGAGGGTCGTGATCTCGGTGAACTTGCGCGCCCAACCGAGCGCGGCGTCGAGGTCGGGCACGTCGATGACGGTGAACCCGCCGATGAACTCCTTGCCCTCGACGAAGGGGCCGTCGGTCGTCAGGATTTCCTCGCCCTTGGCGTGCACGACGGTGGCCGTGTGCGGCCGGTGCAGCCGGGCGGTGAACACCCAGGCGCCCGCGGCCTTGAGTTCGTCGCTCCACGCGCCGACCTTGCGCATGATCGGGTCGAGGAACTCGGCGGGCGGCGGGTCCATGTCGGGTTCGTAGACGGAAAGCAGGTACTGGGTCATCGGACTGCTCCTCGGTGAGTGGTGGAGCCTGCTCGTGCCTGCTCCTCGCCCTCTATACGAACAGCACTCCGCCGGATCGACACCTCGACGGAAATTTTCTTCACCAGTGTTTCGGCCGGGCCAGCCGGGCCGGGATCCGCGTGGCCGCGTCCCCGCGGGCGGCGTTGAGCTGGAACTGGGTGAGGAACAGTGCCCCGGTGAGGTTCGCGCCGTGGACCTGGGCGTCGCGGAAGTCGGCGCCGATGACGTCCGCCGTGGTCAGGTCGGCTTCGCGCAGGTCGGCGGCGATGAGCAGGGCGCCGCGCAGGCTCGCGCCGCGCAGGTCGGCGCGGCGGAGGTTGGCGCCGATGAGGTCCGGTTTGCGGCGTTTGGCCCGAAGGCCCGCGCGGGCCTGGTCACTGGCCTGGATCAGCAGCTGGTTCACCGTGTGCCGGTGCCCGGCCACGTCGAGCGCGAGGAGGGCGTCCGCGTCGGCCGTGGTCAGCGCGCTGGTCTCGTCGTAGGCGCGTTGGAGTTCGTCGCGCAGTGCCGGGGCGAAGGTCAGCGCGTCGGTCAGGTACCAGAGCAGTTCGTGCAGGACCCGCAGCACGCCGAACGCGTCGAACTGGCGTTGGGCCAGGTCGGGCTGGTCACGCCAGGTCCGGCCGCCGAAGGTGACCTGCACGACCTGCTGGCCTGCGCCGAAGCACTCGTAGACCGTGCAGCCGGGGAAGCCGCTGTCGCGCAGTCGCGGGTGGATCGTGCAGCGGTAGTCGGCGAGCAGGTTGTGGCACGGCCGCCCGGCGGGCTTGTCGAACGCGAAGTCCGAGGACTTCGCGAACGCCAAGCCCACGCAGCACAGGGCGGCGCAGCGCGAACAGTCGGCACGCAGGTGGGAGACGTCAGTCATCGATGACAAGTGTGACTGTCCCCCGCGCGCCGTCGACGCGGACCCTGTCGCCGGTGGACAGCCGGGTCGTGGCGTTGCCGCAGCCGACCACCGCCGGGATGCCGAGTTCCCTGGCCACGATCGCGGCGTGCGACAGCGGCGCGCCCACGTCGGTCACGATCGCCGCGGCGCGTGGGAACAGCGGCGTCCAGCCGACGTTGGTCACCGTGGTCACCAGGATCTCCCCCGGCAGCAGCGCGGCCGCCTCGTCCACAGTGGACACGACGCGGGCGGTGCCGTCGACGACGCCGACCGCACCGGGGAAGCCGGTGATCTCCGTGCCCTGGGGTGTGTGTTCGGCGGTGGCGTCGAACAGGTCGGTGCGGCGGTCCGGGTCGGCGGCCCAGGCGACCGGGTCGAACCGGCCGCGGATCAGCGTCGGGTACGGCGGCAGCGCGCGGTAGCGGTCGTAGGCGGCCTTCTGCGCGGGTACCGCTTCGAGCGGGGTGTCGTCGCCGTCGAGGACCGCGACGATGTCGTCGACGGGCAGGAAGAACAGGTCGGCGCCGTGCCCGGTCAGCTCACCGGCGCGCAGGGCGAACGCGCGCAACGCCCAGAACGCGCGCACCATCTCCGACCGGGCCCGTTCCCGGGCCCTGGCCACGGCGGCGGCCTTGTCGAGGTGTCGGCGCACCCATTTGACCTTGCCGGGGTGCGCGGCGGTGAGCCGCTGCCACGCGGTGTCGCGGGCGGCGGCCTGGCGGTCGAGCAGCGTGCGCGGGTCGAGGTCGCCGACGGTGTCGAGCAGCCGGTCGATCCAGGCCGGGTCCTCGGCGGGCCGCGGCTCGGCGATCTCGAACTCGTCGGGGCAGCGGTGGCCCCAGGTGGCGGCGTAGGTGTCGCGGTCCAGCTCGCCCGCGCGCAGCCGGGCCAGGCCGAGCAGCGGGCCGAGGCTGGCCAGTTCCCCGTCCGCGCCGTGCAGGCCGGTCATGAGAGTGGTCGTGTCGGCGTCGCCGACGAGGCCGCGCAGCGCGCGTTCGAGTTTGACCGGCCCGGCGCCGCGCGCGCCCGCGTCGAGGACGCGGCAGGTCTCCCGCAGCAGCGAGTCCAGGTCGGACCGCCACAGTTCGGCCAGCGCGCGGGCGTCGCCGGTGGCGGCGATCCGCTCGTGCAGGGTCCGGCAGCGCCGCGGGGTGTCGACGAGCAGCTGGGGCAGCTTGCGGCGGTAGGCGATGGCCTCCTTGGCGAACGGGATGGCCGCGCGGATCACCGCGAGCCGCGACATCGGCAGTGGCGGCACCTCGACGCCGTCGGGGATCCGGCCGAGGGTCTGCTCACTCTGCCTGCGGGCGGCGGCGCCCATGCCGACGGCGGCCGCGGCGGCGGTGGAGACGCTGAGGTTGAGGTAGAACCTGCCGCCGATGTTGCCGGTGATCCGGTAGGGGCCCACGGCGGCCGAGGAGAGGATCTTGACCAGCGACCACGTCGCGGGCGTCATCACGCTGGGGACGGCCTCGCCGAGGTTGACGCAGGTCCACAGGTAGTCGCCGCCGAGAGTGTCATTCCACATGGCCTGCGCGGTGTAGAGGGTGGTGATCGGGCGGGCCTGCAGGACGCTGAACCGGCCGTCGCGCAGCGCCCACTCGATGTCCATCGGTACCCCGTAGAGCCGCTGGATCCGCGTGCCCAGCTCGGCCAATTCGATCGCCTGGGCCGCGTCGAGCACTGCTTCGCGGCGGCGGTCCTCCGGCACCGGACGTTCCTCGGTGCCGGTCTCGGTCCGCACGGTCATGACGGTCTTGTCCGCGACCTTGCGGCTGGTCACCTGGCCTGCCCGCACGACGTAGGTGTCGGGGGTGACGTGCCCGCCGACCACGGACTCCCCCAGCCCCCACGCCGCGTTCACCACCTGCTCGTCGCGCGCGCCGGTGACCGGGTTGGCGGTGAACAGGACTCCCGCGGCGTCGGCTGGGACCAGTTCCTGCACGACGACAGCGATGGCGACGTCGGCGCCGTCGATGCCGTGCATGGCGCGGTAGCCGATGGCACGCGCGGTCCACAGCGACGCCCAGCAGCGTTTGACCGCGTCGAGCACGGCGTCGGCGCCGGTGATGTTGAGGTAGGAGTCGTGCTGGCCGGCGAAGGACAGCTCGGGCAGGTCCTCCGCGGTCGCCGAGGAACGCACGGCCACCGGCCCGTCCGGGATGGCCTCGCGGATCGGCTGGGCCAGCCAGGGCGGCAGGTCGTGCTCGGCGAAGGCCGCCGCGATGACCTCAGCGGCGTCTCCCCTGGTCAGGGCATCGCTGAGGGTTTCCTCGAGCCCACCGGCGACGAACGCGTGATACGCGTCCGTGGTGATGTGGAAGCCCGTGGGCACCGGCAGCCCGGCCCTGGCCAACCTGGCGAGCGACGCGCCTTTTCCCCCGACGGTGGCGAGATCGGCCGCGGCGGCGTCGAGCGGCAGTGTCACGATCATGCCGCCATACTGTCAGGTATGGCGGCGCGGTGTGGCGGAACGGGCCATGATGTACCGCTGTGGAGTCCACACGAGTGGACCGCTGGCTGTGGGCGGTCCGACTGACCAAGACGCGACCGGACGCGGCGGCGGCGTGCCGCGGCGGGCATGTGAAGGTCAACGACCGGCCTGCCAAGCCCGCGACGATGATCGTTCCCGGCGACGAGGTGCGCGCCCGCGTCGGCGACACGACCAGGATCCTCGAGGTCGTGCGGGTGATCCAGAAGCGGGTCGGCGCGGCCGACGCCTCGGCGTGCTTCATCGACCGCACCCCGCCACCGCCGCCGGACGCGGCCGTCCCGGTGGCCCGCCGCGAGCGCGGCGCCGGGCGGCCGACAAAGCGAGAGCGGCGGGTGTTGGACGCCTTCCGCGGCGGTCAAGGCTAGGCGGGCGGCACGAACAGCGGCCGGACTTCGACGCCGCCCGCGCGCGTGGCCGGGTTGAGCTTGGCGATGCGCACCGCGGTCTCGTGGTCGGGCGCCTGCAAGACGAAGAACCCGGCGACGACCTCCTTGGCCTCGATGAACGGGCCGTCGGTGACGATGTCGCCGCGCACCGACGTCGCCGTGGTGCTCGGCGCGAGGCCGAACCCGGTGACGATCCGGCCGCCCAGTTCCACCACCTGCCCGGGGTACGCGTCGAGCAGCGCCACGTAGTCCGGGGTGAGTTCCATCGGGTCGGCGGGCTGTGGCGAGTAGATGAGGACGGCGTAGTCGGGCACGGGAATCTCCTACGGGTCAGGTGCGCAGCGCGGCGCCGCGGCGGGCCGTGGGAACGATCATCGGGGTGCCGGTCTCCGGGTCATCGATCACCCGGCAGCCCAGGCCGAAGACGTCCTCGATCAGCTCGGCGGTCACGATATCGGCCGGGGCGCCTTCGGCGGCAACCATGCCGCCGGGACGCAGGACCACCACGTGGGTGGCGTAGCGGAACGCCTGGTTGAGGTCGTGCAGGACCGCGACGACGGTGTGCGCCCCGCCTTCGTGCAGGTCGGCGCACAGGTCGAGCACTTCGAGCTGGTGGGCGATGTCGAGGTAGGTCGTGGGTTCGTCCAGCAGCAGGATCGGGGTCTGCTGGGCGAGCACGACCGCCAGCCACACCCGCTGCCGCTGCCCGCCGGACAGTTCGTCGACGAGCCTGCCCGCGAGGTCGAGCACCCCGGTCGCGGCCATCGCGTCGGTCACGATCGTCTCGTCCTCGCGCGACCACTGGCGCAGGAGCCGCTGGTGCGGGTAGCGGCCGCGGGCGACAAGGTCGGCCACGGAGATCCCGGCGGGCGCGACCGAGGTCTGCGGGAGCAGCCCGAGCCTGCGGGCGACCTCGCGGGCCTTGTAGGTCGCGATCTCCGCGCCGTCGAGGTACACCGCGCCCGCCCGGGGCTTGATCATCCGGGCCATGGCCTTGAGCAGGGTGGACTTGCCGCACGCGTTGGGGCCGACGATCGCGGTGAACGAGCCGGTCGGGATCGCGACGGTCAGGTCGGTGGCGACCACCCGCTGGTCGTAGCCCAGCGTCAGGTTCTCGCCGTGCAGGCGGCTCATGCGCGCCCCTCTCGTCGCCGGGTGGCCAGGAACCAGATCAAGTAGAGCCCACCGAGGACCCCGGTGGCAGTGCCGACGGGGAGTTGGGTGTCGGGGAACAGCCGCTGCACGCCAAGGTCGCTGAGCGCCAGGAGCAGTGCGCCCATCCAGGCCGAGGTCATCATGCCGGGCCCGCCGCCGCGGGCCAGCCGGTGCGCAAGCTGCGGGGCGGCGAGCGCGACGAACCAGATGGGTCCGGTGGCGGCCGTGGCGAACGCGGCCAAGGCGACGCTGGTGACGATCAAAGCGAACCGGGCCCAGTCGACGCCCACGCCCAACGCGCGCGCCATGTCGTCGCCCAGGTCGAGCAGGGCGAGCTTGCGCGCGAAGTACCCCGCGATGGGGAACAGGACGGCGATGGCGACTCCGATCAGGATGACCTGTTGCCAGCCGCGCCCGTTGAGGGTGCCGAACAGCCAGGCCTGCGCGGCGAGGGCGTCCTGCCAGCTCGCGCGGGTGATCAGGTAGGAGTTGGCCGACAGGAGCATCGCGCCGACACCGATGCCGACGAGGACGAAGCGGGAGGCGACCCCGCCGCGGCCGAACGCCAGCGCGTAGATCAGCACCGCGGTGGCGAGACCGCCGACCAGCGCGCCGCCCGCGATGGCCATCATGCTGCCGTGCACGACGGTGATCATGATCAGCGCGCCGGTGGCCGAGCCGTAGGTGAACCCGATGATGTCCGGGCTGCCCAGCGGGTTGCCCGACAGGCGCTGCAGGATCGCCCCGCTCGCGCCGAGCGCGCCGCCGACCAGGACGGCGGTGAGCAGCCGCGGGAGGCGGATGGTCTGGACGATGAAGTCGGCGATGGGGGTGCCGTCGCCCACGAGACTGTCGATCACCGCGCCGGGGCTCAGCGCGAAGTCGCCGGTGCCGAGGCTGAACACCGAGACGACGGCGAGCGCGACCACGAGCCCGACCGCCACGGCCAACGCGCGCGGGTCGAACCGCACCGAGTAGCCGCGCAACCGCACGACGCGGCCGGTGATCAGCGTGCTCACAATGCGCTCAGCTTCCGTCGGCGGCACAGAGCCAGGAACACGGGGGCGCCGACGAACGCGGTCACGATGCCCACCTGGACCTCGCCGGGTGAGCCGATCACCCGGCCGAGGGTGTCCGACCCGATCAGCAGGATCGGCGAGAGCACGAGCGTGTAGGGCAGCACCCACCGCTGGTCGGGCCCGACGATCAGCCGCGCGACGTGCGGCACGGCGAGGCCGACGAACCCGATGGGCCCCGCCGCCGCGGTCGCCGCCCCGCACAGCAGGGTGACCGCGACCGCGCCCGCGATCCGGGTCCGGCCGACGTTCGCGCCCAGCGCGCGGCTCATCTCCTCACCCAGCGCCAGCACGTTCAGCGGCCGCGCCAAGGCCAGCGCCAGCGCGATGCCGACTGCCAGGAACGGCAGCAGGGCGGTCACGACGTCGTAGTCCCGCCCGGCGAGCGATCCCGCGTTCCAGAACCGGAACTGGTTGAACGCGCGCGGGTCGACCAGCAGCACGGCGGTGTTGAACGCGTAGAGCACCGCCGTCACCGCCGCCCCGGCGAGCACGAGCCGCTCCGGTGTGGCCAGGGTCCGCCCGGCCGACCCGAGCAGATACACCACGACGGCGGCGATCGCGGCGCCGACGAAGGCGAACCACACGTACCCGAGCACACCCGACACCCCGACGAACGCGATTGCCACGACCACGCCGCTGGACGCGCCGAGGCTCACCCCGAGCAGGCCGGGGTCGGCCAGCGGGTTGCGGGTCAGCGCCTGCATGAGCGCGCCGGACAGGCCGAGCGCGGCGCCGACGAGCAGGCCGAGGATCGTCCTGGGGACGCGGTAGTCGTGGATGATGATCGAGTCGGGGCTGCCGTCGGGGTGCCACAGGACCCGCCACGTCTCCAGGAACGAGATGTCCTTGGTGCCCAGCCAGATCCCGGTGAGCACGACGAACCCGAGCGCGACGACCGCGACGAGCAGACCGGTGGTGCGGGTGATCACCCCTGCTGCTCGATGAGGCTCTTGGGCCGCAGGTCCGTCCAGTTGGCCTCGACGTGGGCCAGGCACGCGTCCTTGGCGTCGGGGCCGAACACCTGGGTCCAGCCCGCCGGCACCGGCACGAACACTGGCCAGAGCGAGTGCTGGTTCTCGGCGTTGACCAGCACCAGGTACTGGCCCTGCTCGTCCTCGAACGGGTTGGTCATCGGGTCTCGCTCCTCTTGATCAGTGCGGAAACTGTCAGGTCGGCGTCGGCGACAACGGCCTCGAGGACCGTGCGCAGCACCTCGACCAAGACGGTCGCGGCCGCCTGGTCGTGGCGGTCGGTGGCGTAGCCGAGTTCGCCGTGCACCGGGCCGCCACCGCGCGGCTCGTAGAAGTTGAGCGTCAGCTCGGCGTCGGCGGACCCGGTGGACACCGCGCGGAACGGGGTGTCCAGCTCGGCGGCCTCGTGGTGGACCACCATGACCCGCGGGTGCCCGCCGATCTGTTCGAGCGGGACCGCCCGGTGGGCCAGCGCGTCGAGGTTCGCCGCCCGGACGCGGCCGAGCAGTTCGGCGAACGTCGGGTCGCCGGACGCGTCGGTGCGCAGGACCACTGTGGACAGGAACGGCCCGACCAGGTCGGCGAGCCGGTCGTCGTCGCGCCCGGCGACCATCGTGCCGACCGGCAGGTCACCGCCGCCCAAGGCCACGGCCAGCGCGGCCTGCAGGACCATGAACATGCTGGTCCCGGTCGCCCCCGCGAGCCGGTCGATGCCCTCGTGCAACAGCTCGTCGAGGACGAACTCGACGTGGTCGGCGGCGTGGCCCGCGGTCGGCGCGAGGTCGGCACCGGCCAGGGTCCGGCGCCAGAAGTCGGCGTCGGTGTCGAGTTCGGCGGCCCAGGCCGCGTAGTCGACGTAGCGCACGAGCAGCGGCGGCCAGTGCGGCGCCTCCCTGGCCACATGGGCGGCGTAGGCGGTGGCCAGGTCGCCGATCAGCGGGACGACGGACCACTCGTCCACGGCGAGGTAGTGCATGGCCAGCAGCAGCGCGTGCTCGTCGCCGTCGGTCAGCAGGGTCGCCTCGAACGGCGCCCGCGGCGTCTTGCGTGCCAGGCGGTTGGCACGCCCGTCGATGTCGGCGCACCGCTCGCGCCCGACGTCGATACCCGCGGTCAGCCGCTGCCGCGGTTCGCCGTCGATCTCCCCGACGACGGTGCGCAGCGGCTCGTGGCGGCCGACGACGTCGTGGACGGCGGCGACCAGCGCGTCCGGGTCCGCCCCGGGCCAGCGCAGCAGCAGCGCGTGGTCGAAGGCGGGGGTGCGCCGCAGCCGGGTCCACTGGGCCAGCTGGGCAGGCGACACCGGCCGCACCGACCATTCCTCAGTGGACGGTTCAAGGCGCGGTGTGCGTGCGGGCGAGTCGCCCAGCTTCGCCGCGAGCCCGGCGACGGTCGGCGCGTCGAACACGTCCCGGACGGACAGCTCGGCGTCGAGGACCGACCGCACCCTGCCCAGCAGCCGCATGGCCGACATCGAGTGCCCGCCGAGGGCGAAGAAGTTGTCGTGCACGCCCACTTCCCCGGCCAGGCCGAGGATGTCGGCGAACAGCTCGGCCAGCGCCGCCTGCTTCGGCGTGGCGGGCCGCGCGTCGCCGGTCAGCTCTGACCAGTCCGGCGTGGGCAGGGCGCGGCGGTCGAGTTTGCCGTTGGGGGTCAGCGGAAGCGGGCCGTCCAGGGGGATCACGATCGCGGGGACCATGTACTCGGGCAGCGCACCCGCGACGGACGCGCGCACCTGACCGGGGTCGGTGACCGTTCCCGAGACGTAGCCGACGAGCCGCACGATGTCGCCTTGGCGGTCGGCGAGCACCGCGGCCTGCGTGACCGACGGGTGCGCGGTCAGCGCGGCCTCGATCTCGCCGAGTTCCACCCGGAACCCGCGGATCTTGACCTGGCTGTCGACCCGGCCGAGGAAGTCCAGGTTCCCGTCGCGGCCCCACCGCGCCCGGTCGCCCGTGCGGTACATGCGGGACCCGGGCGCGCCGAACGGGTCGGCCGCGAAGCGTTCCGCGGTGAGCCCCGGCTTGCCGAGGTAGCCGCGCGCGAGCCCCCGCCCGGCGTGGTGGGCGAGCTGTATGTGTCCGGGCGGGACCGGCCGCAGCGCGGTGTCGAGCACGTAGCAGCGGGTGTTCGGGTCGGGCACGCCGATGGGCACCCGGCCGACCGACACACCCGGCTCGGCCACCCACAGCGTGGAGTTCACCGTCGCCTCGGTGAGCCCATAGGCGGCGATCAGGTTCACCGTGCGGCCGAACCGGTCGAAGAGGTCCGGTGGCACGGTCTCGGTGCCGACGAGGATCGTGGAGCCGACCGGCAGGTCGCACTCCGGCGGCAGGGCCGACACCAGCGACGGCGGCAGGATCAGGTGGGTGACCGCGGCCTCGGCGAGGAAGTCGGTGAGCGGCGCGCCCGCCACCCTGGCCTCCTCGGGCACCAGCACCAGCGTGCCGCCGTGGCACAGCGCCATGGCCAGTTCGAACACCGCGACGTCGAACCCGATCGAGGCGAACTGCAGGACCCGGCTGTCGGTGCGCAGACCCATCCGGTCGACGGCGGTGGCCACCAGGCTCGCGATGCCTTCGTGCGGCACTACGACGCCCTTGGGCCTGCCCGTCGAACCGGACGTGTAGATGACGTAGGCCGCCTGGTCGAGCGCGACCGGGACGACCGGGGCGGGATCCACAGTGGACAGATCGACCCGCGGGTCGTCGAGCAGCATCATCTCGGCGACCGGCGGCAGCTTGCCGGACACGGACTCGGTGCCCACGACCAGCCGGGCGCCGGAGTCGGTGATCATGTACGCCAGCCGGTCGGCCGGGTGCGCGAGGTCCAGCGGCAGGAACGCCGCGCCGAGCCGGGCGACGGCCATGATCGTGGCGACCATGTCGATCGACCTCGGCACCGCGACGCCGACCACGCTCTCCGCGCCGACACCGCGGGCGGCGAGCAGGCCCGCGATCCGCGCGGCGCGCGCGTCGAGTTCGGCGTAGGTCGCGGTCGCCGACCGCTCGGCTACCGCGACAGCGTCGGGCTGCCGGGCGACCAGATCGGCGAACAAGGCGGTCAGGGTGGCTTCCGGGACTGCCCGCTCGGTCGCGTTGAACACGTCGAGCACCTGGTCGCGCTCGCCGTCGATGAGCACATCGATCTGGCTGATCGGCTCGTCCGGGGCGGCGACCACGGCGTCGAGCAGCGCGGTGAGCCGCCGGCCGAGCGCGGTCACGGTCACCGCGTCGAACAGCTCGGTGGCGTACTCGATCCGGCAGGCCAGGCCGCCGGGGCCTTCGGTGAAGGTGAAGGCCAGGTCGAACTTGGCCGCGCGCGCCTCGAACGGCACCTCGGCGATGTCGAGCCCGGCGAGTTCGATCCGCTCGCCGGTGCGGTGGTGGTAGCCGACCATGACCTGGAACAGCGGGTTGCGCGCGGCCGACCGCGGCGGGTTGAGCCGCTCGACGACGGCCTCGAACGGCACGTCGGCGTTGGCGAACGCGGCGAGGTCGTGCTCCCGCACCCGCGCCAGCAGGTCCCGGAACGCGGGGTCGCCGGAGGTGTCGGTGCGCAGGACCAGCGTGTTGACGAAGAACCCGACGAGGTCGTCCAGCGCGGTGTCGGTGCGACCTGCGATCGGTGCGCCGATCGGCAAGTCGGACCCGGCGCCGAGCCGGGTCAGCAGCGCGGCGACGGCGGCGTGCACGACCATGAACATGCTCGCGCCGGTCTCCTTGGCCAGCGCGCGCAGTCCACTGTGGGCGGGCAGGTCGAGTTCGACCTCGCCGCCGGTGAACACCGGCCGCGTCGGCCGGGGCCGGTCGGTCGGCAGGTCCAACTCGTCTGGCGCGCCGTCGAGTGCCTTGGCCCAGAAGTCGAGCTGCCGCGCGGCCAGGCTCGCCGGGTCGGCCGGGTCGCCGAGCAGTTCTCGGTGCCAGAGCGTGTAGTCGGCGTACTGCACCGGGAGCGGCGCCCAGTCCGGGGCCACACCCGACGTGCGCGCCCCGTACGCGGCGGCGAGGTCACGCAGGAACGGCCGGTCGGACCACTCGTCGGTGGTGATGTGGTGCAGCAGGATCACCGCGACGTGCTCGGCGGGGCCGACCTCGATCAGCGTCGCCCGCAGCGGCACCTCGGTGGCCAGGTCGAACGGCCGGGCGATCCGGTCGGCCACGATCGCGGCCACGTCACCGCGCACGACCTCGACGGCGATCCGGGCGTCGGGAACCACGCGCTGGAACGGCACACCGTCACGTTCGCCGATCACCGTGCGCAGGGCCTCATGCCGGGCGAGGACGTCGTTGAGCGCGGACTGCCAGGCCGCGACGTCGAGTTCGCCGGTCACCCTCAGCACAAGCGGGAAGTTGTAGGCGGCGTCGGCGAAACGCTGCACGACCCACAGCCGCTGCTGCGCGTGCGACAGCGGGATCTCCTCGGGCCTCGGCCGCGCGGTGAGCGCGGTCCGGTCGCGGTCGACCGAGCGGCGGACGAGCTGAGCGACGGTCGGGGCCTCGAACAGGTCGCGGATCGACAGGTGCCCGCCCAGAGCGGCGCGCGACCGGGAGATCAGGCGGGTCGCCAGCAGCGAGTGCCCGCCGAGGGCGAAGAAGTCGTCGTCGATGCCGACCGACTCGACGCCCAGCACGTCGGCGAACAGGGCGCAGAGGACTGCTTCCTGCTCGGTGCGCGGCTCCGTGCTCTCCCTGGCCGCCACGACCGGGTCGGGCAGGGTTCGGGTGTCGAGCTTGCCGTTGACGGTCAGCGGCAGCGCGTCGACCGCGACGAACGCGGCCGGGACCATGTAGTCGGGCAGCGTGCGCTTGAGGAAGTCGCGCAGGCCGCCGAGCAGGTCCTCGGCGCAGACGACGTAGCCGACGAGTCGCTTGTCCCGCAGGATCACCGCGGCGTGGGTGATGCCGGGATGCGCGGACAGGGCGGTCTCGATCTCGCCGAGCTCGACTCGGTAGCCGCGGATCTTGACCTGGTCGTCGGTGCGGCCGAGGAAGTCGAGGATCCCGCTGCCGTCGGCGCGGCGGACCACGAGGTCACCCGTGCGGTACATCCGGTCGCCCTGCGCGCCGAACGGGTCGGCGACGAACCGGTCGGCGGTCAGACCCGGGCGGGCGTGGTAGCCGCGGGCCAGGCCGATGCCCGCGATGTAGAGCTCACCGGGGCAGCCGGGCGGGACCGGGCGCAGGGCGCGGTCGAGCACGTGGCCGCGGGTGTTCCAAATGGGGCGGCCGACGGTCGGCGTCGCACTGTCCTCAGTGGACGCGCCGAGGGTGTTGATCGTGTACTCGGTCGGGCCGTAGAGGTTGTAGCCGTAGGTGCCCTCGGTGTCGCGTAAGCGGTTCCACACGGTGTCGGACACCGCTTCGCCGCCGAGCAGGACCAGCGGCGGCACGTGGTCGTCGAGCAGGCCCTCCTCGATGAGGAGCTGGGCGTATGTGGGGGTCACGTTGACGACGTCGACCTGGTGGGCGTCGCAGTAGGCGACGAGTGCCTCGGCGTCGCGGCGCAGGGTCTCGTCGCAGACGTGCACCTCGTGGCCCTCGACCAGCCACAGCAGTTCCTCCCACGACATGTCGAAGGCGAAGGACACGGTGTGGGCGATGCGCAGGCGCCGGTTCCCGGCCGCGGCGATGGCTGGGTCGAAGATCGCGCCCTGGTGGTTGAGCTGCATGTTCGTCAGGCCGCGGTAGGGCGTCACGACGCCCTTGGGCTTGCCGGTGGACCCAGACGTGTAGATCACGTACGCGGGGTGGTCGAGCCTGCCGGGCACGCCGTGGGCGAACGCGGGACGCTCGGCGTCGGTGATCTCGTCGGCGGGGAAGCCCAGTGGGGACCCGTCGAGCAGCACCTCGGGTGTGCCGGTGCCGCGCAGTGTCGGCGCGACCGCCGGGGTGGACACCACACACAGTGGTGCGGTGTCCTCGATCATCAGCTTGAGCCGGTCGGCCGGGTGATCGAGGTCCAGCGGCAGATAGGCCGCGCCGGTTCGCAGGACGGCGAACAGCGCCACGACCATCTCGATCGACCGGGGCAGCGCGAGCGCGACGACCCGCTCGGGGCCCGCGCCCCTGGCCAGCAGCAGCCGGGCGAGCTGGTTGATCTCGCCGTCGAGGTCGGCGTAGGTGAGGCGGCGGTCGCCGAAGACCAGCGCCACCGCGTCGGGCGTGTGCTTGACCTGCGCGGCGAGCAGGTCGGCGACCGTCTCGTCCGGGATGGGGTGCTCGGTGGCGGCCCGCTCACGGGCCAGTTCGTCGTATTCGGCGGGCAGCAGCAGATCCAGCCCGCCGGTCAGGGCGGCCGGGTCGGCCAGCAGCCGGTCGACCATGGCCTGGAACCGGTCGAGGATCACCGCGGCCTGCTCGGCCGAGATCAGGTCGGGCCGGTGGTCCAACGCGACACGAAGCCGCTCCCCGGGGGTGACGATGAGCGTCAGCGGGTAGTGCGTGGCGTCGACCGAACCGACGCCGGTGATGCCGTGCCGCGCGGTCAGCTCGGTGAAGGTGCCGACGTCGGTGAAGTTCTGCAGCACGAACAGCGTGTCGAACAGCGTGCCGTGGCCCGCTTCCCGCTGCAGGTCGCCCAGACCGAGGTAGTCGTGGTTCATCAGGTCGGCCCGCTGCGCCTGCACCCGGCGCAGCAGATCGCCGACCGGCTCACCCGCGGCGAACCGGACCCGCACGGGCACGGTGTTGAGGAACATGCCGACCGCGGTGTCCAGCCCAGCGACCTCGGCGGGCCTGCCCGCGACCGTCGCGCCGAACACGATGTCGTCCGCGCCGACCATCGCCGACAGCGTCAGCGCCCACGCGGTGTTGAGGACCGTGTTGACCGTCAGACCTTGGGCACGCGCCTGGGCACGCAGCCGCGCGGTCTGCTCGGCGGTGAACTCGACGCGGCGCCGCAGCGGGATGGCGGGCTCCCCACCGCGGTCCCGCACGACCAGGGTCGGCTCGGCCAGGTCACCCAGCGCGCCGCGCCAGGCCGCGCGGGCGGCGTCGAAGTCCTGTTCGGACAGCCACTTCAGGTAGTCGCGGTAGTTGCCGGGCGCGGTCAGCTCACCGCCCGCGTAGAGGTCCATCAGCTCGGCCAGGAACAGTGACTGCGACCAGCCGTCCCAGGCGATGAGGTGGTGGCTGAGCACCAGCCGGTCGCCGTCGGGCAGGCGCAGCAGCGTGAGGCGGAACAGCGGCGGCGCGGCGAGGTCGAACCGGGTGCGCCGGTCGGCTTCGAGGATCGCGTCGACGTCGTCTGGCTGCTCGACCACGGTCAGCGGGACGTCGACGGTAGCGCCGACGAACTGGACCGGGGCGCGCAGGCCGTCGCTGGTGAAGCCCGCGCGCAGGGTCGGGTGCCGGTCGAGCAGCGACGCGCAGGCCGCGCGGAGCCGGTCGACGTCGAGGCGCCGGTCGAAGTCGAAGGTGTCCTGGGCGGTGTAGACGTCCAGGCCGTCCTGGTCGTAGCCCGCGTGGAAGTAGATGCCCTCCTGCAGCGGCGACAGCGGCCACACGTCGGCCACCGGCACCGGGCTGACCTGCCGGATCCGCTCGATCTCGGCGTCGTCCACGTCGGCGAGGAACGCCGGGCCGGTGCGGACGAGTTCGCTGATCGCGGCGGCCCAGGCGTCGCTGATCGCGTGCACCTCGGCGTCGGTCAGCACGCCGGCGGGCCAGGTCCAGGTCGCGCGCAGAACGTTGCCGTCGGCGGTCCGCGCCGTCATGGCGTTGAGCTGCAGCGCGTAAGGAAGCGCGAGGTCGGGATCGGGCTCGATCGACACGGCCCGCGGCGACCAGTCGGCGTCGTCGGCGTCGAAGCGGCCGAAGTAGTTGACCAGCACCTGCGCGGTCGACAGCCGGGCGAACACGGGCGCCAGCTGCGGGTTGAGGTAGCGCAGCAGGCCGTAGCCCGCGCCGTGGTCTGGCGCGGCGGAAACAGCGGCGCGGACACCGGCGAGTACGTCGGCGGAATCGGTGAGGCGGACCGGGTGCAGGCTGGTGAACCAGCCGACTGTGCGGGACAGGTCGTGCGCACCGGCGCGGCCGTGGCGTTCGACATCGACCAGCAGGTCACCGGCGCCACGAGTCCGGGTGACGGCCAGCCGAAGCGCGGCGAGCACGAGTTCGGTGACGTCGCCGGTCAGCAGCGCACCGGTGTCCTCAGTGGACAGCTCGACGTCGTGGTGCCGGGCCGACGCCGTCACCGCGTCACGGCCCGCACCGGGGACGAGGTCGGCGTCGGGGGCCAGGGTCTTGGCCCAGTGCGGCAGCTCGGCGAGCCGGGTGGCCGAACTCGCGTCCTCCGCCAGGTCGCGGGCGAAGCGGCGCAGCGACGTAGGCACCGGGTCCAGCGGCTCACCGGACCATGCGGCGCGTAGGTCGTCGAGCAGGATCCGCCAGGAGACTCCGTCGACCACAAGGTGATGGACGACGAGCAGGAGCCTGCCGGGGAACGCGACGGCTTGGACCATCACGCCGTTGTCCGGGTCGAGCCTGCCCGCCGCCGCGTCGGCCTCGGTCTCGACGTCGCCGGTCGCGGTCCGCACGGTGACCTCGACGCTGCCCGCGGGCCTGGTCTCCTGCGACCACAGCGGCGGGATCCCCGGGGCGAGTTCGACACGGGTCAGCTTCATGCGCAGCGCGTCATGGTGATCGACGACCGTCCGCAGCGCGGCGGCCAGCGACGCGGCGTCGGCCGACGCGGGGGTGTTGACCAGCGCGGACAGGGTGAAACGGGCGATCGAGCCGCCGTCCTCGCGCAGCTGGTGCACGATCGGCAGCAGCGGCACATCCCCGATGCCGTCCAGATCGGCGGCGGCCACGGGTTCGGGCGCGCCCAGCGCGGCCAGGGCCGCCGGGGTGCGGTGGGTGAACACGTCGCGTGGGCTGATCGCGAACCCGGCCTTGCGGGCCTTGCTGGACACCGCGATCGACTGGATGCTGTCGCCGCCGAGGGTGAAGAAGTCCTCATCGGGACCGACACCGTCGAGCCCCAGCACCTCAGCGAAGATCCCACACAGCGGGTTCGCCGCGGGGGCGGACGCGCGCCGCTCGACACTCGGCGCGGGCAGCGCGGCGAAGTCGACCTTGCCGCCCGGCGTGCGGGGCAGCGCGTCAACCACGACCAGGTGACTGGGCACCACAGCTGCGGGCAGCGCCGCGGCGAGGTCGGCCCGGACAGCGTCGAGGTCGACGGGACCTGCCAGGTAGCCGACAAGCTGGTCGGCCACCACGGTGACCACGGCGTCGGCGGTGGAGCGGAGCAGGACGGCCTCGACCTCGCCCGCCTCGACCCGGTTGCCCTTGATCTTGAGCTGATGGTCGGTGCGCCCCAGATAGGTGAGCACGCCGTCACCCGTCCAGTGGACGCGGTCGCCGGTGCGGTACATCCGCTCCCCCGGCCCACCGAACGGGTCCGCGACGAACCTGTCGGCGGTCAGCCCGGCCCGACCGTGGTAGCCACGCGCCAGCTGGGCGCCCGCGATGTACAGCTCGCCGGGCACGCCCGCGCCGACCGGCCGCAGCTTGTCGTCGAGTACATAGGCACTGGTGTTCCACACTGGACGTCCAATGGGGACAGTCCCGTCACCGTCGGTGTCGGCGGGCCAGCTGGTGACCTGGATGACAGCCTCGGTGGGTCCGTAGACGTTGAACAGCGGCACCCCGGTCCGGCTCAGCCAGTCGCGGGCCAACTCCACTCGAAGCGCCTCACCCCCGGAGAACGCCCGACGCAGACTCACCCACCAGCCGTCTTCGGCTGTGCGCAGGAGCGCGCCGTACATGGAGGGGACGAGGTCGATCGTGGTGACCTGCTCCCGCTGCACCAACTCGGCCAGATACGCCGGGTCCCGATGCCCGTCGGGCCGGGCCACGACGACAGCGGCGCCGCTCAGCAGCGGGGCGAAGATCTCCTGCACGGACGGGTCGAACCCGGTCGAGTACTGGTGCAGCACCCGGTCGCCCGGACCGAACCCGAACCGCTCCGCCGCCCAGGCGAGCTGCCCGACGACGGCGCGGTGGCTGACCACGACGCCCTTGGGCCTGCCGGTGGAACCTGAGGTGTAGATGACGTAGGCGGCGTCGTCCGGGTGGATCGCGGTTGTCCATGGCTCGACGTCGTCGCCGTCGATGAGGACGGGGCGGACGGTGGCAGGCAGGCTCTCGGCGGCGTCAGCCGTGGTGATCACGCTGCGGGCGCCGGAGTCGTCGAGCAGGTAGCGCACGCGGTCGGCGGGAAGGTCGAGGTCGACCGGCACGTAGGCCGAACCCGACTTGAGCACACCCAGCAACGCCACGATCGAGTCGGCCGACCGTGGCAACGCGACCGCGACGATCGGGCCCTCGCCCCGCAGCCGCGCCGCGACCGCGTCGGACCGACGATCCAACTCGGCGTAGGTCAGCCGCAGGTCCTCGCCGATCACCGCGACGGCGTCAGGCGTGCGGGCGACCTGCGCGGCGAACGCGTCGGGCACCGTTGTGTCCGGCAGGTCGCGCGACTCGCCGACGATCACACCGGCCTGTTCGAC
>DATLIA010000209.1:0-3874 GCA_035540215.1 Actinokineospora sp.
TGGTGGTGGTGGTCGTCGTCGGCGGGACGGTGGTCGTCGTCGTCGGCGGCACCGTGGTGGGCTCGGTGGTCGGGTTCGGCTTGGGAAGGATCTGGCCTTCCTTCAGCACGTTGTTCTGCCCCGGGTCCTGAGTGCACGGAGCGTCGAACGGGTTCGACGGTGGGATGCTCGCGAGCGTGCCGTCCGCCTTGCGAGCGGTGATCGTCAGCGTCAGGTTGTGCACGGTGATCTTGATGGGACCGGCCGACGGGAAGGTCAGTGACGGCGTCTGCCCGACCGCGCGGACGGTGAAACCACCGGACGCGGGGACAGCGGTCTTCTCAACGACCACCGGCACGTCGAGGTCGGTGTCGAAACCAGGTGCGGTGATGTGCGCCGACGAGATCGCGGTGCCCTCGATCGTGGCGACCTTGACCAGCTTGAGGCCGGTCGTGGTGTCCTCGTTGAGCGTGCTGAGGGCCTCGATCGTGAACTTCCCGGTCGGCACACCAGCGGTGATGGTGTCCGGGATGTCGGCGTTGATGTGCACCTTCACCGGCTGCAGATCAATCAGTGGGAACGTGCAGGAGTAGTTCAGGTCGAGCGTGGCCGCGGTGGCTCCGCCGCTCGCGGTCACCAGCAGCGTCGTGGTCGCGACGCCGACGAGAGTGGCGCCCGCGAGCGCGGCGGCCAGACGCCTGGGCCTTGCTCTACGGTGTGTCATTTTGTCTCCAACCGCACAAAAACGGGATCGAGAAATAGCTGGGAGCTACACAAATGGACCATTGACGACAATTGTCGGAAATGATCCGGCTATCCCGAAGCAACGTACCCGCCAGTAGTTCAGCCTCGCAATACCCCAGTTTCACCCACCTATCGCGCTATTGTCACAGCATTAACAGACCTGCCAACCTGGTTGCGAAGAGATGACAAAGTCCAGCTCACAGCCATAATTGTCATGATCAGACAAGGGCGAGCGGCAAGATTGTCGCTCCACGACAATCGGTCACCCTAATGCGCGTCATTGATTGACACCGCTACGGTGCGATTTTATCGTCAACCGAGCAAAAGCCGCCAGACACGAGCGGGAGCGAGCATTCTCAACAGCCAAGGGCAGGTCATGACCGAACAGCAGGGCAGAAGTCCGCGAGCCGACCTCACCGCCACCGCGATGCGCAAACTCGCCCCGGTGGACACCGCCGAGTCCGCCGCCCGCGACCGACGCAAGACCGACGCGGCGCTGAAACTCTGGCGCACCATCCCGCCGGAGCTGGCGAGCAGGCTGATCCCGATGACGCCGCAGTTGGTCATGTCGGCGGTGCAGGAGATCCAGCGGTCGGTGCCCGAGTACGCCAAGCCACTGCAGGGCAAGTTCCGCGAGGTCCTCGTCGGCGCGGTCGACATGGCGGTGGTCAAGTGCTTCGAGAACATCTGCGACCCCAACGCCCCGCAGGCCGACTGGGACGCGGCGTTCCGCTACGCGGGCCGCGTCGAGTTCCTTGAGGGTCGCACTCTCGACGCCTTGCAGACCGCGGTGCGCGTCGGCGCGCGGGTGGTGTGGCGGCAGCTCAGCGCGGCGGGCCGGTCGATCGGCCTGCCGCATGACGCCCTGTTCAACCTGGCTGACGCGATCTTCGCCTGGGTCGACGAGCTGTGCAGCGCCGCGATCGCCGGCTACACCGCAGCCCAGGCCCGCTCCAGCGGCGCGTTGGAACGCCGTCGCCGCCAGCTGCTCAAGCTGCTGCTGGCCGACCCACCGGCGACCCGCCAGTCCATTGTGGACCTCGCGGGCGCCACGGACTGGGAGCTGCCCGCGCGGGTCTGCGTGATCGCCTTGGAGTACCGCGAGGACCAGCACCGGCTGCCCGCGAGCGCCTTGGGCCCCGAGGTCCTGGTCGACCTGGAGAGCACCGAGCCGTGTCTGGTGGTCGCCGACGCGTCGGCGCTGACCGGCCTGGAACGTGAGTTGCGCGGCAGACGCGCGGCGATCGGCCCGTCGGTGCCGCTGTCGGACGCGGTGCTGTCCCTGCGCTGCGCCCGCAAAGCCATGAGCCTGGTCCAGCGCGGTGTGCTGCCTGACCAGCCGGTCACGCGGTGCGTGGAGAACCTGTCGACCCTGGCGCTGATGTCCGACGAGTTCCTGGTGTCGCATCTGACCGGGCGGGTCCTGCTGCCCTTCGAGAACCTGACGGCCAAGCAGCGCGACCGGTTGGAGAGCACGCTGCTGGCCTGGCTGGAGACCCGCGGCGGGATCAACGAGATCGCCACCCGCCTGGACGTGCACCCCCAGACCGTGCGCTACCGCATGCACCAGCTGGAGACGCTCCTCGGCGACCACCTGTCCGACCCGGAGGAACGTCTCACCATGGAGATCGCCCTGCGCTACCGCAGGCTGATCGGCGTCGGCGGCCTGGCCGCCGCCGAGACCGAGGACGACGAACTGCTGGAGAACGCGATCTAGCCGCCCGCGATGCCGAGCGCGGCGAGGTTGTCGACAGCCGGGTGGGTCGCGCCCGCAGGGCCGATGGCGAACGCGCGGAGCATGCGTTCGGTGATCGCGGTGATGGCCTGGTGGGCGGTGGGGTCGGCGTGGCTGTGTCCGCACTGCGG
This sequence comes from Actinokineospora sp., assembly GCA_035540215.1. GTDB lineage: Bacteria > Actinomycetota > Actinomycetes > Mycobacteriales > Pseudonocardiaceae > Actinokineospora. The sequence continues at coordinate 2,590 of DATLIA010000209.1, forward strand.
GGACAGCGCGCAGATCCAGTACTGGGTCCCGGCCGAGAACACCCCCGCCCCGCTCGGCGTCGAGTAGTACGTCGTGTCCGCGAAGTCGGCCTTGCCCCGACACGTCACCGGTGAGCGGAACAGGACCTGAATCGGTCGTGGCGTGGGAAAGCGCAGGTCCACGTTGGCGTACTCGTTGCCCAGCAGACCCGGCAGCTTCTGTCCTTTCTGGACGATCCCGGTGAGCAGCCAGCTCGACTCGTCGGCCACCACGAGGTCGGCCTCGACCGGGTTGCACTGGTAGATGTTGCCCAGCAGGACGCTCTCCGGCCGCGGGTGCGGCGGGGACCGCCAGTCCTGGGTGGCCTCCTTCGGGTCGGTCCGGCTCATCGGGTCGTCGGCGAAGGACTTGTAGCCGATCTCCAGCCGGTTGGGGCCGTTGCCGGTGGGCGCGAACCGGATGTGCCGGAAGACCTCGTTGCCGCCGAGGAAGGCGAGGTTGGTCCCAGCGTCGCGGGCGATGGTCGCGTGGTCACGCATGGCTGTCGACCAGTACTCGTCGTGGCCGAGGGTGACCACGGCGCGGGCGCCGTCGAGCAGGTGCGGATCGGCGTGCAGGTCGACGTCGGTGGCGTAGCCGAGGTCGAGCCCGAGTCGCTCGGCGAAGGTCAGGAACGGCAGCTCGAAGAACAGGAAGTCACCCGCCCCGTGCATCACCTCGGCCTGGTAGGGCCGGTCGAAGGACACCGCCCGCGACCGGTTGGCCCGCTTGCCGTCGGGTGCCTCGTAGAGGCTGTAGCCGCCCCAGCGGTTGTAGGCCTGCCAAGTGGTGACGGCGTTGACGATCACGACGCGGCCCGCGTTCGACACGGTCCGCAGGGTCAGCGGGACGAACTGCTGCGCTGATCCGCTGACGGTGTCCAGCCGCAGCAGGTAGTCGCCCGCGGGCCACGTTCCGGTCAACAGGGTGAGCGACGGCTGCCACGGCGCCACGACGGTGTTGGTCGGCGCCTCGATCACCCGCGGCGGCTGCTGCACGCCGGGCAGGGGTCGCGACCGCCATATTTCGCGGGCGGCCGAGCCCTGGTAGGCGCCCATCCGATAGGCGGTGACGGTGAACTCGGGCGACGTCGTGGAGACGAACAGGCGCACGTCCTCGCCGGGCAGCGCGCTGACCCGGTCGGCGAAGCCCTCGATCTCGTGGGGCAGGCCGGGGCGGGTCACCTGCCAGTCCTGTGTGCCCGCCTTGGTGCCGGGTGCCGCCGACGTCGTGGGAACCGTCGTGGCCGGGGCCGAGGTGCTGGGC
>DATLIA010000210.1:0-2720 GCA_035540215.1 Actinokineospora sp.
GGATCGCAGCTTCCCACCCTGCGGGTGAAGGGCCGGGGAGACCACTACCCTGATGTCCGCCGCCAGGTCGTCCACCGAGATCGCGAGCCCGGCCGAGTAGGAGCCGGCTTGGCGCCCGTCCCGGACACGCCGCAAGGATTCGAACCTGCGCTCTGACGAGCGCAGGCCCGCGCTTTCGAGAGGCGCGGGCCACCTCAGGTCGTCGTAGATGGGGTGTAGGCGCTGGGACGGGCCCCTCCACCGCACCGCGTCTTGACGGACCAGAACCGTTTATGTCGCCTCGGCGGAGGGCGGGGTCGCGGTGGCGGGCTCCCCCGCGCCCGGGAAGCCGGCCGCCAGGCGCTCGGCCAGCGCGATCGTCGCCAGGTGGGTGTTGGCCGAGGGCACGCGCGCCATCACCGAGGCGTCCACGACCCAGAGGCCCTCGACGCGGCGCACGCGGCCCCCGGCGTCGACCACCGCGTCGGGGTCGTCCTCGCGGCCCATGCGGCAGCTGCCGACCGGGTGGTGGAAGGTCTCGACGGTGCGCAGGATGTGGTCGGGATCGGCTAGCCCGGGCCACGGCGTCAGGACGTCCGCCGGAGGCGCCACCGAGGAGGCGCTGGCGGCGGCCGGACTGACCGGCGGAGCATCTTCGCGAGGCCTGACCGCGAGGCACTGGCGAAGCTCGTCGGCGAGATCGAGCGTGGCGCACTCCACCGTCGGGCTGGCCGGCTGGCGCTAGGCGTGGCCGCGCGGCTGCGCTCGCGTCGGACCAGGCGCGCAGGGCGCGGGCAGCGCCTCTGCGAGGATCTGCGTCAGGCGATGATCGAGCGGCGGCGATGAGCGTTCCGGTGCCTGCGCACGGCCGCTCGCGCGGGACCACTCGGACGTGACCCGGCACCGGCGCGGCCGCGCGAAAGTGCATATTTGACTCGTGGGCCGTCACAACGCAGCGAAGCCGCCAATGGACGATTTCGACTACCTGATCGTGGGGGGCGGCACGACGGGGTGCATCCTCGCGAGCCGCCTGACGGAGTCCGGTCGGCACCGAGTGCTGCTCGTCGAGGCCGGCGGCGAGCCCCGCAGCCTGTTCATTCGCGTCCCGGCAGGCTTCGGACACCTGCTGCGCAGCCAGCGCTACAACTGGGGTTACGAGTCCGCCCCCGATCCGGACACCGACGGCCGCGCGATCCCCCTGCCCAGCGGGCGCGGACTGGGCGGGTCGGGCCTCATCAACGGCATGGTGTACGCGCGCGGTCAGGCCGCCGACTACGACGGGTGGGCCGCCGCCGGAGCGACGGGCTGGGCGCACGCGGAGGTCGAACCGTACTTTCGGCGTATCGAGAATTACGCGCAGGACGGCCAGGGACGGGGACGCGACGGGCCGCTGCACGTCACCCAAGTTCGGGAGCGGTTCCCCGTCGCCGATGCGTTCCTCCGTGCGGCCGTGGAGGACGGTGGTCGCCTCGTGGAGGACTACAACCTGGACCAGGCCGGGTTCGGCTACTACCAGGTCAACCAGCTCCGTGGTCGCCGATGGAGCCCGTACGACGCGTACCTGGCTCCCGCCCGCGGACGGTCGAACCTCAGCGTGATGATCCACACCCACGCGGTCGGTGTCACGTTCGACGGCCACCGATGCACCGGTGCGAGGGTCAGGTGCGGACGGTCCGAGCATCACGTTCGGGCCCGACGCGGGGTGATCCTGGCCGCCGGGGCGATCCGCTCGCCCCAGCTCCTCGAGCTCTCCGGGATTGGACGCGCGGACGTGCTGAGTTCCATCGGCGTGCCAGTGCGGCACGATCTCGTGGGCGTCGGTGAGAACTACTCCGACCATTACGCCCTGCGCATGAACTGGAGGCTCCAGGGAATCCACAGCCTCAACGAATCCACGCGGGGATGGCGGCTGGCGGCCGCGGTGGCGCAGTACTTGGTCCGGCGCACCGGCATCCTCACGCTGGGGCCGGCGCTCTGCCACGGATTCGTCATGACCGATCCCGAGGGCGACCGTCCGGATACGCAGTTCCTGTTCATGCACGCCAGCTACGAGAACGCTGCCCGGCGCGTCCTGGACCGGCAACCGGGCATGACCATCGGCATCATCCAGCAGCGGCCACGCTCGGTTGGAGCCATCCACAGCGTCTCCGCCGATCCCGTCCAACCACCGGCGATTCACCCGCGCTTCCTGAGCGCTCCCGAGGACCGCAGACACGTGGTCGACGCGATGCGACTGGCGCGGCGCCTGGTGGCCCGCCCGTCGCTCGCCCCGCTCATCGCACGCGAGATGAACCCCGGTCCCCTCGCCGGGGACGACGACGCGTTGCTGCGCTGGGCCCGGGCGACGGGCCAGACGCTCTACCACCCGTGCGGGACGTGCCGCATGGGGAGCGACGACGGGGCGGTGGTGGACCCCCGTCTGCGCGTGCGAGGCTTCGAGGGCCTGTGGGTTGCCGACGCGTCGGTGATGCCGTCGATCACCTCGGGCAACATCCACGCGCCAGTCATGATGGTCGCGGAACGCGCGTCGGACATGATCCTGGCCGACGCCTGAGGGCAGCGCTCACCGAATGGCCCGACAGCATCTCGACGCAAAGCAGACCTGCGCCGCGGCGCAGGTTCGCGCCCTGCCGGCGCCCACTCCGGGTCACCTTCGACAACGAGGTCGCCGGGCGTCACCACTCGGCTCGCCTCCTCTGCACGCCGGCGACCTCGAGCAGGCGGGCGCCGGCGTGCAGAGG
>DATLIA010000211.1:0-6191 GCA_035540215.1 Actinokineospora sp.
GCTGACGCCGCAGGTCCAGGATCTCCCGCACCGCGCCGAGGATGTCGCCGACCTGCTCCCCGCGGTCGCGATCGGCGACATCCTCGGCGCGGTGCGGGAGATCCTGGACCTGCGGCGTCAGCTCAACGACGTCACCGCCCGGCTCAACATCGTGCTGGAGCTGCTCAAGGATCCGCTCAACGTGATCCTGCACCCCGAGCTGCTCATCGAGCGGCTCAACCTCGAAGGCCTGATCATCAGCCTCGGCGACGCGCTGCGGACCAAGACCGAGGCGCTGCTGCGGATCATCAACGTCGGCCTCGCCATGCTGGAGGTCCGGCTGCCGACCAGCGAGTTCGCGGGCCGTGACCTGCCCGGCCACGTCTGGGCGGTCTACGACATCCCTGGGCGCAAGCGCTTGTCGCTCGGCTACGACGGATTCCGTCGCGGCACGAGCCTTTCCACGGCGACCCTTGGCGTGTTCACGCTGAACCCGTTCGAGGCGGCCGCGAAGGGCATCTTCGACATCAAGGCGTCGCTGCTGCAGCTGGGCGCGGGTGACGCGATGGCGATCACCGCGGGCATGGCGTCGGTGCGCGACGACCAGCAGGGCGCCGCCTATGACCCGACCGTGGCCAGTGCCCGGTTCTCGCCCGTGCCCCTCCTGTTCGAGGCGCACGCGCGGATCGACATGGGCGCCACCGACCGGGCGCAGACAGCCAAGGTGGACGCGTTCAGCACCACCGACACCCACCTTGACGCCCAAGTGCTGACGAACTCCGCGCAGGCCAACCGGTTCGACCAGGTCAAGGTCGACGTCCTGCCGCAGCGGGTGTCCGCCGAACTGACCAGGCCGGTCGGCGGCGGCGAGACGACCGTGCGCTACGACGCCTCGTCGACCATCACCGACGTGCTGTTCGCCGACTATGTCTACTCAGGACCGGACCTCAAGTGGGCCGTCCAGGCGACGGCGAAGGCGGTGCCCGCGCGGTGGGCGGCCACGTTCAAGACAGCGTCGGACCGGATCACCGCCAACTACACCGCGTCCGGCAAGCTCGACGCGCTGGATGTGAACTTCTACGACAAGGATCCCGCCATCGTCGGCCGCGGCGCGCTGCGGTCGCTGCCGACCAGGCTGGACCTGCTGGTCGACCGGGCCGCGAGCCACGTCAGCCTGCTCGGCGACCAGGCGATCGGGTCGGCGACCGTGGCGTTCGCCAAGAACCTCGGTGCCTACGCGCCGCTCGACGGTGACCACGCCACGGTCGTCACGCGCGATCAAGCCATCGGCGCGAGCGCCCGGATCACCGGCATGAAGAAGGTCGACGCCTACTACGACGGCCATACCCGCCTGGCCACCGAGTTCGACCCGGGTGGGCAGGCGTTCACCGGCGCAGGCGACATCGACGGCGTGCACAAGGCGCGGCTGGAGATCTCGAACCTGCCCGCGACGATGAACATCGACGCGGACACCGCCGCGCGCAAGGTCGGGTACCAGGCGAGCGCGGTGATCGACCGCGCGCACGTCGCCTACACCAACACCCAGACCGGTCCGACGCTGTTCGGCACGGTCCGGTCGGTGCCGCAGAGCGTCGAGCTGAACTACGACCTCGGCGACAAGCCGCGCCTGCGGTACACCGCGAGCAGCCGGGTCCCGCGGATCGAGTTGTTCGCCGCGCCTGGCCACGTCGAGCAGTTGCGGCCGCAGGAGGACCACTACCTGTCCGCGGCGACGGTGAACGTGCCCACCGGCATCGACATCCTCGTCGACCTGACCGCGAAGCACCTTCAGGGCACCCTGACCGACGTCCTGGACGGGGTGACCGCCGTGGCGCGGTTCCCGGTCGCGGGCCGCGACTGGACCGCCATCGCCGAGTTCACCGGGGTGCCGAAGGAGTTCGACGCCGACTGGGCCGACGGCAACCTGAGGTTCCGCGGTGTCAGCGGGCCACTGGGCACGGTCAGGCTCGCCGTGACCAACCACGCCTACACGACAGCGCCGACCGGCCTGCACACGGCTGTCCACTATCGACAGTCGACGGGCGACCTCGACGCGAGCGTGTCGGTGGTGAAGCTGTCGCACATCGAGTACTCCAGGACCGCGCAGGGCAACCAGACGTTCCGGCTCGACGTCGACACCGCGGGCGCGCCCGTGTTCGTCGACGCGGACGTGGTCCTCGGCGCCGACGACACGAAGTACGCGGTGTCCGGCCGGATCGACAACCTGCCGAGCACGATCCGGGTCGACGTGGCCGACGGCAAGATCACCTACGCCGCCGACCGCAACGTCGGGCTCGCGCTCAACGTCGCGTTCGGCAAGGTGGCCGCGATCAACGGTCTCGGCGCGCCGCTGTTCGACAACGGTGTCGCGGCCGTGGCCAGGGGCTGTGACGACGGCGCGGGCTGCACTCGGGACGAGTCGCCGTTCTGCACCGTGTTCGCCCGCTGCTTCGGCGTCGTCGGCACGGTGAACCTGCCGGGTCTGCCGACCGCCGTCGTGGTCGACATGAAGAACCGCACCTTCAGCTTCGACGACTACCGCCCGACCGCGCCGCTGCAGGCCTACGTCGGGGTGTTCGGACTGATCGACCGGGCACCGAGCTTCAAGGCGCTGGCCACCCTCGCCGGGCTCGCGTCGCCGGTCGACCTGACCGTCGGCCCGATCAGCGTCGGCGACGGCAAGGTCGACGTCGGCTACACGGCGTCGGCGCCGCTGGGCAAGCTCACCCTGGACGCCGATGTGTCCACAACGGACTCTCGGTTCCCGGTGCTGCGGGCCAGGGGCGTGATCGACTCGCTGCCCGCGACCCTCCATGTCACCGGCACGCTCGGCGATCGAACCTCGGTCAGTATGCGCAACTCGGCCCCGGTCGAGGAGATCTCCCTGACCGTGACCAGCGACCGGTCCGGCTACCTGCGGGCAGGCGTGTTCGGTGTCCCCGCGGAAGCCGATGTCGTGGTGGACATGCCTGCCAAGCACGCCGAGGTCACCATGTCCGCGCCGATCCGGGCGGTCACCGCGCTCGCCCGCGACATCCCCGTCGCCGGGCGCACGTGGTCGGCGTACGGGAACCTGCGGGACATCCCGGCGAAGTTCACCGCCGACTGGGCGGAGGGGAAGTACCTGCTCAACGCCGAGTCGGCGCCGCTGAGCCTGGCGGAGTTCGCCGTCACCAACCACGGCGGCGCGCGGGCGCCGGTCGGCTCGCACCTGGCCGCGCACTACCGGCAGACCTCCGGCGACATCGACGCGAGTGCTTCGCTGGCGGGCTTCCGCCGCGCGGAATACAACCACACCGGCGGCGACTTCACCACGAGGTTCAACTCCACCTCGCAGACGATCGGTCTGGACGCGGATGTCGTGCTAGCCGCCAATGGGGCCGACGACGTGCGGCTGGCCGCGCTGGGCAGGCTCGGCCCGATCCCGAGCGAGCTGACGGTCAGCTCGGCCAAGGGCGTCATCAGCTACACCGCGGACAAGAAGCTCAACCTCGAAGCGCAGCTCTGGCTGGGCAAGGTCGCCGCGCTCAACGGACTGGGGACACCGAAGTTCGCCAACGGCATCTCCGCCGTCGACAACGTGTGCGCGGCCGGAGCCGGGTGCGCGGGTGACGACGGTCCGTTCTGCCAGGACGGCAAATGCTTCGGTGCCACCGCGATCATCAATGTGTCCGGACTGCCGGACAAGATCACGGTGAACACCAAGGACAAGTCGTTCGCGTTCAGCGGTTACACCCCGGTGGTGGACAAGCTTGAGTTCTATGTGGACGATCGGGTGTTCGTGCCCGCGCCGCTGACCAGGGCTCGGGCGAAGGTCAACCTCAATGGGCTGCCGCAGGCGATCACGTTCACCCTCGGCCCGATCAAGGTCGACGACGGGCTGGACTTCACCTACGACGCGGGCGTGCAGAAGATCACCTCGATCGAGGTGCACGCGGAGGCGTTCGGCGTGCCGGTACTCGGCAACGCCCGGGCACTGGCCAAGCTCGACCCGGCGCCGGGGAAGGTGCACGTGACCGGCAAGTTCGGCAAGAACGCGGTGGTGTCGGTCGACAACTCGGTCGGGATCAACGAATTGTCGCTGCGGGCGACCGGGGTCTACGACAACCACCCGGCTTCCGCACTCGTCAAGTTCACCGACGTGCCCGCGAAGTTCTCCATCACCATGGCACCGAAGGCGGCGGCCGTCACCGCGCCGAACTTCGTCTACAGCTCGCCGGGCAGCACGCTCGACGGCGAGTTCGCCGTGGAGGCACGGTTGATGACCGACGTCGACCCGGTCCAGGCAGGCATCTCGGGGATCTCCTTCAAGTTCGAGGACCTCGGCGGGGACACCAAGATCACGCTCCAGGACGACACCTCGCTGAAGTTCACCTCGACGCCGCGCACACCGCTGATCGAGTTCCACACCGGCCTGCTGGTGTCGGCGATGGCGCGGCAGCCGGTCGACAAGGAGCTGTTCGAGTACGCGGGCGGCTTCTTCACCGGCCATCTGCGCGGGCACTACGGGTTGGGCGCGAGCAGCATCGGCGACCTCGGGTTCAAGATCCACGGGATCAGCGACCTGACGATCCGGCCCGCGAAGATCCCGTTCGACGATGAGAACAAGGTGCCGCGCGCGGTCGGCTACCTCATGCCGTCCTTCGACAGCGGCGACTACGACAACGTCGAACTCGGCGCGTCCGGTATCGACATCAATGGCGATGTCTTGCTCGACTTCAAGATCGAGCGGCCCAGTCCGTTCCCGGACGCCTATCACGAGGCGCTGACCCTGGGGCACACCGATGTGCTCCAGTTCCACCGCTACGACCAGCAATTCCGGCCGATCAGCAGCAAGCTGCAGCTCTCGGCGCTGGGCGCGGATCTTGGCTGCCTGCAGCTGTCGACCCGCCCCGGTAAGGTGGCCACCGGCACCAACGGCATCGTGGTCCGCGCCGCCGACGGGCAGCAGATGGTCAACTTCCTCGACCCGGGAGACGCCGTGCCGGACTACCTGATCGACCTGCTGGCGAAGTTCGCCTCGCCGTTCCCCAACGCCGAACTCGACATCAGCGACTGGAACCTCGGTTCATGCTGACAGCGCGCCGCGGGGCACTCACCTGGGTGCCCCGCGGGCTGGTCGTGCTCGCGCTGGCGGGCTGCTCGGTGTTCTGCTCGGACACCGAGATCGCCGTCGTGGCACCGGTTCTGGGTCAGGGGCCGGTGACCTTCGAGGCCAAGCTAACCGCCGACGGCGACCCCGTCGAAGGGGCCAGGCTCGACTTCTACATCATGGCAACGGGTCCGCGCGGCGAGGAAGGCCACCTGGCCGGTCAGGCGACCACCGGCGGCGACGGCGTCGCCAAGGTGGTCGTCGACCGGTCGACGCTGGACCGTCCCGGCGCGACATTGTCCGGCGTCGAGGTCACCTTCGACAGCCTGGCCGAGATCAACGGGGAGCACTATTGCGAGTCCAAGGCGCGCGCCTCGCTGTCGTGACCGCGCTGCTGCTCGGCGCGGTCGGCTGCGGCACCGGGTCCGGGAGCCCGTCGCCGGACTGCGCTCGGATCGACACGCTCGCGCACGCGGACGGCCCGGTTCCGGCAGGCGTCCCGGTACCCGACGGTGTGGCCGACGCACGGGCCACAGTGATTCCGGCCCAGCCAGGCGTGGAGATCCCGGCAGGCCAGTCCACGCTGGCCATGCCGGACCCGGACGTACCGCGCACGGTGGTCGCGGGGAAGGTGAGTGGCGACCTCGGCGAGCTGAGGTCGGCGGTGGAGCGGGACATCACCGGCCGGGGCTGGCGGGTGGAGCCTGGCTCGACGGGCGCCGGGTTCACCCTGGGCTATCGAGGCCCAGGGGTGTCCGGCTCGGTCGTCGCCATGGCGTGCGGATACCTTGCGACACAGGAGACTTCGCCGCCGCTGCCCACTGGTGAGGGGCTTCCGGCGTGTGCCAAGTTGGCGTTTCCCGCAGAGGTCTATCCGGCGACGATCGTCGCGAACGCGACGGACGACGGGCCGAACCGGACGTGCGAGTTCCGGGACCGGGCGGGTGACAGCCTGTCCAGCCGGACCACGGTGGTCATCACCCGGCCACCGGTCGACCCACACGACTGGCGGCGCAGGTTGGAGAACCTGCGCCGATCGGCTGCCGACTACCTGAAGCAGGGCTGCGCGGTCAAAGCGAACCCGACGGCGTCGCCGGAGATCTTCGCGTCGGCGTCGGTG
>DATLIA010000212.1:0-5352 GCA_035540215.1 Actinokineospora sp.
GCCGTATCCGGCGGTCGTATACGTAGCGTGATCGGGCTTGGGGGTGGTGACGATGGGTAAGCGTGGGCCGGCCGGGGCGCCGACCGCCTTGCGGGTCCTGCGCGGCGACCGCGCCGACCGGATCAACACCGACGAACCTCGGCCGAGCGCCGGTGTCGTCGAGCCGCCGAGCTGGCTGACGCAGCGCGCCAAGTACGTCTGGGCCAAGCTCGGCCCCGATCTGCAGGCGCGCGGCGTGCTGACGCCGTGGGACGTCGAGGCGTTCGCCGCGTTCTGCGACGCCGCGGTGCGTCGCCGCGACGCGGTCGCCGAGCTGCGCAAGACCGGTGCCGTGATGGAGCTGCCGGTCTTCAATAAGAACGGCGAGCGCACCGGCGAGCGGATCGGTAAGTCTCCGTGGACGTTGGTGCTCAACGAGGCCGACGCCCAGTTCCGTTACTACGCCGCGAGATTCGGGCTCACCCCCTCGGACCGGGCGCAGCTGCGCATGGGGGAGGCCCCGAATGGAGCCGACGAACTACTCGACGACTTCGGCTGACCCGGCCGAGCCCGTCGACCAGGCCGCCGTGCGCGTCGTCGACCACGACGCCCGGTGGCGGCCCTACGCCCCGGACGGGCCGCCGTGCCCGGCCCGGTTCCGCGACACCCGGTGTGGCAAGCGCGGCGCGCACTATTGCGCGCCGCGCGCCGACCGGGTGATCGCGTTCTTTGCCGAGCTGCTCGTCCACATCAAGGGTCCGCTGCGCCGGACGCCGTTCCGGCCGCGGCACTGGCAAGAGCACAAGATCCTTCGCCCGCTGTTCGGCGAGGCTGTCTGGTCGCACGAGTGGCAGTGCTATGTGCGCCGCTTCCGCCGCGCGCACATCGTGATGGCCCGCAAGAACGGCAAGTCGGAGATCGCCGCGGGCATCCTGCTCTACCTGCTGATCGGCGACGGCGAGGACTCCGCCGAGGTGTACTCCGCGGCCAAGGACAAGGACCAGGCCGCCAAGGTGTTCGGCCCCGCGGCGCGCATGGTCGAGCTGTCACCGCGGTTGCGTGCCCGGCTCAAGGAGACCAAGAACGACCAGCGGCTCTACGACGCCAAGACCGGCAGCGTCTACACCACGATCACCGGCGACGCGTCCGGCGAGCTCGGTCACAACCCGCACGGCTTCAACCTCGACGAGCTGCTCGCGCAGCCCGACGGGTCGCTGTGGGACGCGATGGACACCGCCGACGGCACGCGCCTGCAGGAGCTGCTGTTCACCACCACGACCGAGACCAACGAGCCGATCAGCTTCGGTGCGGAGATGATCGACGAGGCCGAGCGGATCCAAGAGGATCCCGCGCGCGCCCCGCACGTGTTCGCGTTCGTCCGCAAGCTGCCGATCACCGACGAGCAGCTCGCCCGCCTGCAGGCGACGTTCCCCGACGACCCCGACCTGCCGGTCAGCACCGACCCGTTCGACGAGCGCAACTGGAAGTGGTCGTGTCCGGCGCTCGACGAGTTCCTGTCCCGCGAGTCCATGCGCCGCGCCGCCCTGGAGGCCCGCAACGACAAGCGCAAGGAAGCGGCGTTCCGCCAGTTCCGTTGCAACCAACGGCAATCCAGCGCGTTCCGGTGGATCTCGGTCGAGCTGTGGAATGCCAACACCGGCGAGCCCGCGCCCGACCCGCTGTGGATCGAGCGGCAGATGGAGGGCCGCAAGTGTTGGGGCGGACTGGACCTGTCGTCCAAATTGGACCTCACAGCGTGGTGTCTGCTGTTCGACTCCGGTCAGGTCTCGTGGCGGTTCTGGGTTCCCGAGTCGGTCACTCCGGTCCTCGACGAGCACACCGGCGGGAACTTCTCGAAGTGGGTCGAGGCCGGGTGGATCACCGAGACCGACGGCGACACGATCGACTATGACCAGATCTACGACGACATCGCCTACGACGCCGCGCTCTACACGATCGTCGACGTCACCTACGACAAGTGGTCCGGTGAACCGGTGCGCCAGGCGATCGTCAAGCGCACCGGGCTGACCCTGATCGAGTCGAACACGACCTACGAGCGGATGACACCGCCGATGACCGAGGCCATGCGGCGCCTCAAGGCGGGTGAGTACGTCCACCACGGCAACCCCGTGGCGCGGTGGATGGCCGACGGCCTGGTCGCCAAACACCCCACCGACGATCCCGACCGGATCCGGCCGGTGAAACCCAACCGCGACAAGGTCGGCAAGCGGATCGACGGAATGCCTGCGCTGTTCTTTGCCACCGACGGCGCGATGCGCGGCGGACCCATCGAGTCGGTCTACGAGTCGCGCGGCATCGCATCCCTTTAGCCCCAACAACAATCAGGAGCATCCGTGTCCGACGGCATGGCCGGATTCGGCCGCATCGTCCACTACACACTGTCGGAGTGGGACGTCGCCCAGATCACCACGGCCGCGCTCAACGGCGCCCCGTGGCGCGAGCACTACAACCAGGTCGCCCAGGGCCAGACGTTCCCCGCGCTGATCGTGCGCGACGCGGGCGAGTGCGTGAACCTGCAGGTGTTCGTCGACGGCGCGTTCACCTACTGGGCGACGTCGCGCACCCGCGGCGACCAGCCCGGCCAGTGGACGTGGCCGGTCCGCCCGCGCGACACCCGCTCACCCCTCGCGCAGGCCGTCGCCGACGCCGTGACCGCGCTCGCCGCCCTCGACCCCATCGGCGACGACGACCGGCTACGGCCCATCCGCAAGGGCCTGCACGCCGCGCTCGTCGACGCGCTGCCCGTGGCGGACGACCCGCGCCGCTTCTACCTCGACCGCGCCGTCGACGTCACCGGCGCCAGTGGCACCGGCCGGGTCGCCGACGGCGTGCTCTGGCCCGACGGGACCGCCACCGTCCGATGGCGCGGCGAGCGTCGGTCCACTGCGCACTGGGATCGCATGGCCGACGCCGAGGCCATCCACGGCCACGGCGGCGCGACTCGCATCGTCTGGCTCGACGACTACTGACCGGGAGGTCCCATGCCCGCCGCACTCGAACCGGCCCGACCGAACCCCCCGGCCGTGGGCGGGCTCGACCGGGGGGACGTGCTGTGTCTGCTCGGCGCGGTCCTGCTGTTCGCCGGGCTGTGGCTGTGGTTCGGGCTCGGCGTGGCACTGACCGTCGTCGGCGCCCTGGCCCTCACGCTCGGCGTCCTCGTCGAGCTGCTCGGAAACGACATCGGCGAGCAGGACCCGACGCCGAGCGGAGGTGGCTGACCGTGGGATTCATCCGCTCCGCGCTGCGCTCGACCTCGTCGTCGCTGACCGATCCGCAGCCCTGGATGCAGGAGATGTTCGGCGGCGGGTCGACCTCGTCGGGGATCTTCGTCAACCAGGACACCGCGATGCACTACGCGCCGTTCTTCGCCGGTGTGCAGGTGATCTCCTCCGACATCGGCAGCCTGCCGCTTCCCCTGTACGAGCGCCTCGACCGCGGCAAGCGTCGCGCCGATGATCACCCGCTCTACGAGGTCCTGCACGACCAGGCCAACGACTTCATGTCCGCGATGGACCTGCGCGAGACCCTGACCGGGCACGCGCTGACGTGGGGTCTGGGTTGCGCCTATATCGAGCGCACCAGCGGCGGTCACGTCGAGTCGCTGTGGCCGCTGCGCCCGGACCAGGTCCGGCCGCGCCTGGTCGGAGATGGCCGCCGGTCCAGGCTCGTGTACGTCCACACTCCGCACGACGGGCCGCAATCGGTGCTGCTGCCCGACGAGGTGCTCGCCGTGCACGGCCTGGGCTCCGACGGCGTCCGCGGCTACTCCCTGGTCCGCATGGCCCGCCAGTCGATCGGCCTGGGCCTGGCGACTGAGGCGTTCGGCAGCGCGTGGTTCGGCAACGGGTCGCGCCCGTCGGGTGTGCTGCAGCACCCGGGCACCGTGTCCGAGCCCGCTAGGTTGCGGATGAAGACTGACTGGGACAACCTGCACCGCGGCGTCGACCGCGCACACCGCGTCGCCATCCTTGAGGAAGGCGTGTCCTGGCACCAGATCGGCATCCCGCCCGAGGACGCCCAGTTCTTGGAGACCCGCCGGTTTCAGGTCACCGAGATGGCCCGGTGGCTGCGGCTGCCGCCGCACAAGATCGGCGACTTGGAGAACGCGTCGTTCAACAACATCGAGTGGTCGTCGATGGAGTACGTCACCGAGTCCCTGCGGTCCTGGCTCGTGCGGTGGGAACAGGCGATCAGGATGCGCCTGCTCACCAAGGCCGAGCGCCGCCGGTACTTCGCCGAGCACATCGTCGAGGCCCTGCTGCGCGGCGACATCAAGTCCCGGTACGAGGCATACGCGATTGGCCGCAACTGGGGCTGGCTCAGTGCCGACGACGTCCGAGACAAGGAGAACGAGAACCCTTTGCCGAACGGCAAGGGCACGATCTACCTGCAGCCGCTGAACATGGTCGAGGCCGGGGCGACGCTCGACGAGGTCGAGCCCGCCCGCCTGTCCCACGCCCGTGCGCTGCGCGGGCGCGGCACCGCGGCCCGCAAGCGGATCGCCGCGGCGTTTGCGCCCCTGTTTGCCGACGCCGACGCACGCCTGGCCAAGCTCGAACGCGCCGAGGTCGCCGCCCTGGTCCGCAAGCACCTCGACCCCGAACGGTCAGCGGGCACACGTGACGGGATCGCGGCGTTCCTGGCCGCGCTGTGGAAGCTCTACGACGGCTTGGTCCGCGGCAAGACCGCCGAGCGATGGACACCGGTCCTGCAGGCGCTGATGGTCGAGGTGATCGCCGACGCCATCGCCGATGTCGGGTTCGACGGCGAGGTCGACCTCGACCGGTGGCTGCGCGGCTACGTGGCCGTCCACGTCGACTACCGGGTCAACACCGCCTACGGGCGCATCCGGGCCGCGCTCGACGACACGGCCGATGGCGACCAGGCCGCCGCCGTGCTCGCCCTGCTCGACGAGGTCGTCGACACCCGGCCAGAGCGCACCGCCCGTTGGCAGACCAGCCAACTGCCCAACGCCGCGGCCCGCGAGACCTACCGGGCCGCCGGTGTCACCGCCCTGCGGTGGGTCACCGTCGGCGACTCCTGCCCGTTCTGTACCGAACTCGACGGGCGCGTGGTCGCTATCGACCAGGCATTCGTCGTCGAGGGCAGCGAGGTCGGGCTCGGCGCAAAACTGGGAGTCAAGCGCGACACCTTCCACCCGCCGCTGCACCCCGGCTGTGACTGCGAGATCACCACCGCCTGAAGGGGGAACCGTTGCCCGCTAACACCACCGAGCTGCCCGTGTACCTGCGCGTTGGCGACGGCGCCCACTGGCAGATCGGCGCGCTCACCATCACCCACGCCAACAAGACCGATGTGGACGGTGCCATGACCGAGATCGCCGCACTGATG
>DATLIA010000213.1:0-21373 GCA_035540215.1 Actinokineospora sp.
GACCGCCCGGACCGCGTTCGGGTTCTGTAAAGATCACTAGTGGTCACGACCGGAGATTCGACGGGGGTCTCGACGGCCCAGCTTCCCGCTGGCCGCACGGCCGAAAGGCCCACGTACAACCAGTACGAGGACCTTCCGGCCGCACGCCCAGCGGAAACCTGGATCCGCCGATACCCCCGACGAACCTCCGGCGTAACCACTAGTGGTCGCCCGTCGCCCGATGGGGTCACCGCGCGGGGTGCCGCGGATCTCGCTCGCGCCACCGGCCCAGCGGCTCCTCCCTGCCACGCCGGATCAGCCACTCGACGGCCTGTTCCAGGCCTAGCGCCGCCTCGAGCGGGTCGTCGTAGTCGGCGTCACGCCATTCCTCGATGGCGTGCATGCCGCAGTCGGCGGGCTCCGCGCAACGCACCTCGATCGCGGCTCTGAGCGACCACGGGGGCGGGGGCGCCGCGCCGAAGGTCATCGGGTCCCGCGGCGTGTCCAGATCCGCGCCGAAGGCGACATCGTCGAAGTCGACCCTGAGGGTCAGGTCGACGCCTGCGATCTCCAGGCCGCAGCCGGGCGAGTCGGCGTCGCCGCCGAGGTCGGCGGCGAACTGTTCGATCCGGTCGGCGATTCGCCTGAGCGCGGCGGTGATGGCGGCCGCGGTTTCGCCGGTGACCTCGGGGAACACCGCCCCGAGGTCACCTTGGTCGAACGGGACCGGTGGCATGGCTTCAGAGTATGGCGGGCTCCGGGTTGCCGACGGCCTGGATGGCGCGGCGGACCGGGACGAAGTACATCAGGATCAGGCCGACGAAGAAGAAGATGACCAGCGAGATGATCGCGTACCGGTAGGACCCGGTGGCCCCGGCCATGAACGCGAACAGCAGCGGGCCCAGCCACGACGTGGCGCGCTCGCCGATCTCGTAGACGGCGAAGTACTGGGCTTCCTTGCCCGGGGGCACCATCTGACTGAACAGCGACCGCGACAGCGCGTTGGTGCCGCCCAGCACCAGGCCGATGCCACCGGCGACCAGGTAGAACTGCAGCGCCTGGCCGGCCTGCACGAAGTAGGCGCCGCCGACGACCAGCACCCACATCGCGAGGCTGATCATGATGGTCTTCTTCGCGCCGATGCGCTTGGCGACCATGCCGTGCAGCACGCCGCCGAAGAACGCGACGAACTGGACGATCAGGATGGTCGTGATCAGCACGTCGGAGGAGAACTTCAGTTCCTCGCTGCCGTACTGGGCCGAGACGTTGGCGACGGTGGCGATGCCGTCGGTGTAGATCAGGTAGGTGCCGAGGAAGGCCAGGGTCAGCGGGAAGGACCGGGCGTGGCGCAGGGTCGCGCCGAGTTCGCGGAAGCCCGCGGTGATGACCGAGCCCTCGACGAGCCCTTCCTTGTTCGGGTTGTGCCCGCGCAGCCTGCGCAGCGGGATGAGGGTGAACAGCGCCCACCAGATCCCGGAGATGACGAACGCGATCTGCGCGGCGTTGCCCTCGGTGATGCCCAGGCTCTCGTGGGACAGCACGATCGCCAGCTGAATGGCCAGCGCGGTTCCGCTGCCCAGGTAGCCGAAGGCCCAGCCGCGGGTGGACAGCCCGTCGCGTTCGTCGGCCGTGGCGATCTCGGGGATGTAGGAGTAGTAGATGACCACCGACGTGCCGTAGCCGATGTTGCCCAGGATGAACAGCACCACGCCCAGCTGCCAGTTGGTGCCGCTGACCAGTGCCATCGCGATCGTGGCCGCCGAGCCGCCGAAGGCGAAGAAGGCCAGCATCGGCTTCTTGTTGGCCGAGCGGTCGGCGATGGCGCCCATCAGGGGCACGATCAGCACCTGGATGATCGTGGCGAACGACAGCAGGTAGCCCCACAGCGAGCCCGCGGCGAAGTCGAGCCCGAACAGGCTGACGTCGCAGTCCTTGAGCTTGTCGGTCTTGCCCGCGGCGTCGGCCGGGCAGGGGTTGGACCCGTTGCGGCCGGTGTCGGCGATCGCCGCGCTCGCGGCGACCGACGTCAGGTACAGCGAGCCGAAGACGGTGGTCACCGACGTGGGGAACACCGAGTTCGCCCAGTCGTACCAGCACCAGCCGCGCTGTTCGCGCTTGCGCGCGGACTCGTCCGCCGTCGCGGTGTTGTCGTCCACGATGCTCAAGGCCCGCCTCCGCCGTCCACTCCAGACCGCACCCTGCTCGCCCGGTCTGGCGGAGAGTACTGGCCTGGCCACCGGATCAGGGGCGGCAGGCACCGTCGAGTCCAAACATTGATCCAGTCAGTCACCGCGGAGATCATCTGTCCCCCGATCGGCGTGTCGCGGACCCACCCGCGCGGGTGACGTGTGATGCTGATGTGTTGGCTGTTGCGGTTGTGGCGGATGGGATTCGGGCTTACCGTCCTCTGTCATGGCTGGTAAGAGCGTTCTCAGAGGCATTTCGCGGCTGGTCCTGCTCGTGCTCACGATCGGTACCGCCGCCGCGCTCGCCGGGGGATCGGCCGTCGCCGACCCGCCCGCGGGGGACTGGGGCAGGCTGCGGATGTGTGAGTCCAGCGGCCGCTACACGGTCAACACCGGCACCGGCTATTACGGCGCCTACCAGTTCGACCTGCCGACGTGGCGCAGTGTCGGCGGCGCAGGCTACCCGCACCAGGCGGGCAAGGCCGAGCAGGACTACCGGGCGCTGTATCTGTACCGGATGCGTGGTTGGCAGCCGTGGGAGTGCGCGGGCATGGTCGGACTCGTCCCCGACCGCGACGCCCGCAGCAAGCGGATCCCCACCTACGCCGAGTCCGCCTACATCGGCGGCGGCTCGTCGGCCCCACCCGCCACGAACGTGGCGCCCGCGTGGCCGGGCAAGGTCTACGTCTACGGCGACTGCGATCCGTCGCTGCGGGCATGGCAGCTGCGGATGAACGCCTACGGCTACGACTTCCAGGGCACCGGCTGCTACTACGCCGAGACCCAGCGCGCGGTGTTGGAACTGCAGCGGGCCAACGGCATCACCGACTCGGGCAAGCTCGGCCCGAAGACCTGGCGCGCGGCCTGGGAGGGCGTGGCTCCCCGGCGTTGATTTCCCCGGATGGCACCTGGTGGAACCACCGGACTGGACATGTGACCATTTGGTCACCTATTCTGGTGGCGTGAACGACGACCGGGTCTTCAAGGCATTGGCCGACCCGACCCGTCGCCTGCTGCTCGACCGGTTGTTCGCCCGCGACGGGCAGACGCTGGGGGAGTTGGAGGCCGATCAGGAGATGACGCGCTTCGGCGTCATGAAGCACCTGAAGGTCCTCGAGGAGGCGGGCCTGGTCGTCACACGCCGTTCCGGGCGGGAGAAGCTGCACTTCCTCAACCCGGTGCCCATCCGACTGATCCACGACCGGTGGATCGACAAGTACACCGACGAGCGGCACGTCAGCGCCCTTGTCGAGCTCAAAAGGCAACTGGAGGATGAGACATGAGCACCCAGACCACGCAGGTCTACAAGATCTACATCAAGGCCACCCCGGAGGCGATCTGGGACGCGATCACCAAGCCAGAGTGGACCGAGCGCTACGGCTACACCGGCATGATCGACGTCGACCTCAAGCCCGGCGGCTCGCTGGTCATCCGCTCCTCCGAGGAGATGCGCCGCTCGGCGGAGGCCAACGGCTACGGCGTCCCCGAGCTGATCATCGACGGCGAGGTGCTGGAGGCCGACGCGCCGCGCAAGCTGGTCACGACGTGGCGGATGCTGATGGACCCGACCATGGCCGAGGAGGGTTTCACCACCCTCACCCACGAGATCGCCGAGCTGCAGGGCGGCTACTGCTCACTCACCCTGATCCACGACCTGACCGGCGCGCCCGGTCTGGCCGCGATGGTCGCCGGTGGCGAGGCCGACCCGAACCAGGGTGGTGGCGGGTGGCCGTGGGTCCTCAGCGACCTCAAGTCGCTGCTGGAGACCGGCAAGGCGCTGGCGGGCTGATCCTCTGGCCAAGGTGCCCGTGGATCTGGGGGCCGCCGGGTCTGGGTGGCCCCCGGGCCCACCCAGACCCGGGGTCAGCCCAGCTTCGCGCGCAGCGCGGCCAGCTGGTCATGGTCGAGCTCGATACCGAAGCCCGGCAGGATCTCGCCGAGCTGGTCGAGCCCGAACGGCGTGGCGGTGGTACGGCCGTCGGAGTGCACGACCGTCAGCTCCTCGCCGATGAGGCGCCTGCTGATGCCCGGTTCCAGCTGCTTGACGATCAGCTTCCCGGGGAACGGCGAGCGCGCGCCGGTGGCGGCGTAGTGGTTGCCCATCTCGAAGTCGACGGGCTGCAGAGGGAGGTCGTCGAACTCGTGGTCAGGCTCCCACTCGCCGTCGTCGCCGCGCGTCCACAGCGTCCACCCCAGCTCGGTGGGCGTGAGCGTGCGCGGCCACCCGGCCTGGTCGACCTCGACGCCGTCGACCAGCGGCATCGGCTGCCACATCTGCGCGCCCCAGCCGACGTCGACCAGGTATTCGGTGACGCCCGCTGTGTCGTTGAAGGTGGCCACCAGCATCATGTGCGTGCGCGGACCGCCGCGGTGCGGTGAGACGCGGGCGATCCGGCGCCGGATGGTGAACCCGAGCTGTTCGGCCGCGGCGGCGAACAGCGTCGCGTGTTCGAAGCAGTAGCCGCCCCGCCGCTGCCCGACCATCTTCTCCGCCACCGCCTTGACGGTGATGTCGGGCGTGCCCTCGAGCAGGACGGTGACGTTCTCGAACGGGATGGCCCGCACGTGGGCGCTGTGCAGCGTGCGCAGCGCCTGCGGTGTCGGGTCCACCCTGGGGTGGTCGATGCGTAAGAGGTAGCTGTCGAGGTCGAGGTCCTCGACACCCCAGTCCGGCGTGGGGGTTGTGGTCATGCCCTTATGGCATCACCTCCACCGCGGTGGAGGTCAAGAGACTTTCGGCGCCACCGCCCGACCCGCGATCGCGATGAGCGCGCGGCGCGGGGTGAACCGGGTCAGACCGGCGAGCGCGGCGTTGGCCGGGCCGTCGATGACACTCGGCGCGCCCCGCCGCAGCCCGCGCAGCGTGGTCGCGACGACCTGGGCGGTGCCGCGCCGCCGGCCGACGGCGGCGGCGTCGGTGCCGACGACATCGAAGAACGGGGTCTCCGTCGCGCCGGGACACACGGCGAGCACCCGCACCCCGGCGGGCTTGGCCTCGGCCCACAGCGCCTCGCTGAACGACAGCACGAACGCCTTGGTCGCGGCGTAGACGGCCATGTGCGGCACCGGCTGGAACGCCGCGGTGCTGGCCACGTTGACCACCGTGCCGCGCCCGCGTCCGATCATCGCGGGCAGGAACCGGCGGGTCAGGTCGACCACGGCGGCGCAGTTGAGCCGGACCTGCTCGACGAGCCGGTCCACATCGGCGTCGGCCAGCGCGCCGTGGGTGCCGAACCCGGCGTTGTTGACCAGGACGTCGATTGTGCGGCCCAGCGCGTCGACCCGGGCGGCCACGTCCTGGCCCGCGCCGGGCCGCGACAGGTCCACGGCCACCACGTCGACGGCGCGGCCGTGTCGGGCGCGCAGTTCGACGGCGAGTGCCTCCAGTTTGTCCTCGCTGCGGGCGACCAGGACCAGGTCGGCGCCGCGGGCGGCGAACTCACGCGCGTAGTCCGCGCCGATGCCAGTCGACGCGCCGGTGATCAGTGCTGTCTGTCCAGTGAAGTCCATGGGTGTCCTTCCGCGTTCAGGAGACGGTGGTCTTGGGCTTGCTGGGGCGCGCGACCCGCTCGGCCACGGCGATCGACACGCGG
Source organism: Actinokineospora sp. (assembly GCA_035540215.1). Classification (GTDB taxonomy): domain Bacteria; phylum Actinomycetota; class Actinomycetes; order Mycobacteriales; family Pseudonocardiaceae; genus Actinokineospora. The sequence goes on from DATLIA010000213.1 coordinate 5,759, forward strand.
CGCGGCATGAGACGGGGGAGGAAGGCGAGCATCGTGTTGAGGGTGCCGTCGACCACGCTGGGGCGGCGCCTGCGCAGGCCCGCGAGGGTGGTCTTGACGACGTCCTCCGGGGTGCGCATCCCGCTGGCGGTGACCACCTCGGTGCCGTTGGCCTCGAAGAACTCGGTCTGGGTCGCTCCCGGGCACACCGCGATCACCCGCACCCCCTTGGGCTTCACCTCGGCCCACAGCGCCTCGCTGAACGACAGCACGAATGCCTTGGTCGCCCCGTAGACGGCCAGGTGGGGCATCGGCTGGAACGCGGCGCCGCTGGCGACGTTGACCACGGTGCCCTGGCCGCGTTCGACCATCCCCGGCAGCAGCCGCGCGGTCAGGTCGACCACGGCCACGCAGTTGAGCTGCACCTGAGCGACGAGCCGCTCGGGGTCGGTCTCGGCGATGAGGCCCTGGGTGCCGATCCCGGCGTTGTTGACCAGGACGTCCACCGTGCGGCCCAGCGCATCGACCCGCGCGACCAGCTCACGCGCGGCGCCCTCGGCGGAGAGGTCGGCGGCCAGCACGTCGACCTTGCGGCCGTGCTCGGCGCGCAGTTCGACGGCGAGTGCCTCCAGTTTGTCCTCGCGGCGGGCCACGAGGATCAGGTCGGCGCCCCGGCGGGCGAGGTCGCGGGCGTACCCGGCGCCGATGCCCGCCGACGCGCCGGTGATGAGGGCGGTCTGTCCGGTGTAGTCCATGGGTTCTCCTCCTGCGAAAAACCGACCGAGCGGTTTGTTTTGCATGCCGGTGGGGTCGATGGGTGGGTCGAGCGGGGTTCAGCGGACGAGCGCGTGTTCGGCCAGGGCCATGAGCGTGCGGGCGCGGGTGGCGAAGCGGTCGGGGTCCTCGGTGAAGCCCAGGACGTCGGCGAGCGACTTGAGCCCGTCGAAGGCGGCCACCAGCACCTCGGCGACCGACTCGGCGTCCAGGTCGTCGCGCAGGTCGCCCTCGGCCTGGCCGCGGCCGACGATGTCGGCGATCAGCGTGATCCACGACGCCATCGGCTTGCGCACGTCGGGCAGGTCCGGATTGGACCCCAACTCCTTGCACAGCCGCATGGCCACCCACGCGTCGGGCGCGGTGGCGAACAGGTCGAGCAGCGCGGGCACCACGGCACGCAGCTGGTCGACCGCGCTCGACTGGGCCAGGACCCGCTCGGTGATGTGGGACAGCCAGCGGGCCTCCTGGTCGGCGATGACCGCCATGGCCAGGTCGAGCTTGGACTTGAAGTAGAAGTAGAACGCGCCCTTGGTCAGCCCGGACGCGGCGATCAGGTCGCTCTGGGTGGTGCCCGCGTAGCCGCGCTCGGCGAACATGTGCGCGGCGGTGCGCAGCAGATACGCGCGCGTCGCCTCGCCCTTCGCCGTCGCCGGGACCGTCATGGCACCCACGATAGCAGAACATACCGGGCGGTCGGTTTACTCGGTCAGGCGTGCGCCCAGAGGCCCCGCTCGATCAGCACGTCCTTGAGCACCTGCGGCCGGTCGGTCATCAGCCCGTCCACACCCAGGTCCAGCAGCTCCCGCATCTGCGCCGCGTCGTCGATCGTCCACACGTGGACCTCGGCACCACGGTGCCGCGCCACCGCGATCAGCCGTTTGTCGACCACCGTCAGCGGACCCTGCTTCACCGGCACCTGGCATACCAGCGGCCGCGCCGAGCGCCGCGCCAGCACCTGCGGCAGCTTCGCCGACGCCCAGAACCCGGCCATCGCCCGCATCCCCATCGACGTCAGCACGCGCGACTGTGCTAGTTGGCGCACCCGCTTCATCCGCGTCTCGGAGAACGACGCCAGACACACTCGGTCGAGGGCGTTCATCCGGCGCAGCACCGCCAGCATCGGCTCGACCGCCGCGTCGGACTTCAGGTCGATGTTGACCAGTGCCTCCGGCAGCTCCTCGAGGAGGTCCTCGATGCGGCAGATCGGCTCGCGCCCGCCGATCCGCGCCGCCGCGACGGTCGTCCACGGCAGCGACGCCACCGCGCCGGTCGCGTCGGTCGTGCGGTCCAGCAGCTCGTCGTGGTGCACCACGACGACCCCGTCACTGGTGGCGTGGACGTCGGTCTCGACATACCGGTAGCCCTCGGCGATGGCGCGCTTGAACGCGGCGAGCGAGTTCTCCATGCCCGCCAGCTCGTCGTAGTGCCAGCCGCGGTGGACGAACGCCCGAGGGTAGGGGCCAGAGAAGAAACCATGGTCGGAGTGCACGGCAGCAGTGTCGCACCGACCTCCCAAACCGGCGTGGCGTGTCGGTGCACTCAGGGTGTCCAGATACCGTCCAGCGGTATGGCGGTGGTTACCCAACCGGTGGACGTGCTCCTGAGACGCGACGAACCCCGGCACTGTGGCTGGTGCGGCAGGCAGCTGCCCGGCGACCCGCGCGCGGGCAGGCCCCGCCGCTACTGCGCCCAGGCGTGCAGGCAGCGCGCCTACGAACGCCGCGCCGCGGTGCAGCGCGGCGGGCTCCCCGAGGACGCCGTGGTGCTCTCGGCGACCGAACTCGCCGACCTGCAGGACCGCCTCTTCCAACTCAGGTGCGCCGCGGAGGACGTCGCGACCGCCGCGCAGGACGGGGCCACCGCCGCTGAGCTGCGCGAACTCGCCGAAGCGATCAAGATCAGCGCCAAGGGGCTCGAGCGCCTGCGCTGAACCGGCTCGGTCCACTACGCTTCGTGCGCATGTCCCCACAAGAACGGGTACGGGTGAGGGAGACCGGGTGACGGATCACGAGACCGCCCCCGCGGAGATCCTTTCCGCCACGGACACCGCGTTCGCGCTGACCGACCGCGCGGGCACGGTGCGCTGGGTCAACCCCGCGATGGCCGTGCTGCTCGGGCTCACCGAGGCGCAGAGCATCGGCCGGTCGCTGCCCGCGCTGCTCTCCGGCGCGCCCGACGGGCCAACCGACACCGACGTGATGATGCCGCTGACCGGCGTGAACGGCGGCTACAAGTGGCTGGAGGTGCGCTGCACGGCCACCGACGACGGCCTGCTGTACCGGGCCATGGACGTCACCAGGTGGCGGACCCGCGAGCTGGACTCGGCCGCGGTCCACCAGGAGGAACTGCTGCGCCTGGTCGACGAGGACCCGCTGACCGGCCTGCCCAACCGCCGCGCCCTGACCCGCGAGCTGGAGCGCCAGCTCGCCCTCGGCGTACGCGGCGCGTTCCTGCTGCTGGACCTCGACCACTTCAAAGACGTCAACGACCTGCACGGCCACCCCACCGGCGACAAGGTCATGTGCACGCTGGCCTCGCTGCTGCGCGACCGCATCGGCGGCGGGCAGGTCCTGGGCAGGCTCTCCGGCGACGAGTTCGCCGCCGTGCTGGCCGACACCGACGAGCGTGAGGCCGTCGCGGTCGCCGACCGGCTGCGCAACGCCATCGCCGCCATCCCGATGACCGGCGTCGCCGGGGCAAGCCGCATCACCGTCAGCATCGGCGTGGCCACCTTCGACTCCGGCGTCTCCTGGCAGGAAGTGCTGGCCAACGCCGACATGGCGCTCTACGCGTCGAAGGCGGCGGGCCGCAACCGCGCCACCGTCTACGAGCCCGGTCACTACCAGGACACCCAGATGCGGGTCACCGTCATCGAACGGGTCCGCGCCGCGCTCAAGCACGGCGGGTTCGTGCTGCACGCGATGCCGATGGTCAAACTCGGCAGCGGCCGCGTCATCGGCCACGAGCTGCTGCTGCGCCTGGAGGACGGCAAGGAGCCGCACCTGGGCCCCGGCGAGTTCCTGCTGGCCGCCGAACGCAGCGACCTGGTCTTCGAGATCGACCGCTGGGTCGCCGACAAGGCCATCCAGACCCTGGTGGAGCACCCGTACCCGGGGCTGCGGTTCAACGTCAACGTCTCCGGCCGCACCCTGGAGGACGAGGACTTCGGCGACTTCGTCCTCGACCGGCTCACCGCCGCCGGTGTCGCCCCCGGCCGCCTCGGGTTCGAGATCACCGAGACCGCCGCGGTCACCAACCTCGACGCCGCGCGCAGCCTGGCCCAGCAGCTGCGGGCCAGCGGCTGCCGGATCACCCTGGACGACTTCGGCTCCGGGTTCGGCTCGTTCGTCCACCTCAAGGAACTGCCGATCACCGGGTTGAAGATCGACGGCGAGTTCATCCACGGCATCGACTACGGCAGCCGCGACACCGTGCTGGTGCAGGGCATAGTCGACATCGCCCGCGGCCTGGGCCTGTCGGTGGTGGCCGAGTGGGTGGAGCGCTCCACCCAGGTCGAGGCGCTCTCCCGGCTCGGCGTCCGCGTCGCCCAGGGCTTCCACCTCGGCAAACCCGAGCCGCTGGAGTCGCTGCTGGCCCGCCCGCACGGGGTGTGGATGCGCAGGCCGACGCTGATGCAGGACCTGGAGCCCTTGGAGACCCATCCCTGACCGCAGGTGTCAGGGATCGCTCGTAGGTTGAGGCCATGACGGTCCTTGAGCTGCGCCAGTACACGCTGCACCCCGGCAGGCGCGACGAGCTGATCTCCCTGTTCGAACGCGAGTTCGTCGACGGGCAGTTGGCGCACGGCATCACCCTGCCCGGCCTGTTCCGCGACCTCGACGACCCGGACCGCTTCGTGTGGCTACGCGGCTTCACCGATATGGCCGCCCGCCGCGACGCGCTGACCGCGTTCTATTTCGGCCCGGTGTGGCAGGCGCACCGCGACGAGGCCAACGCCACGATGATCGACTCGGACGATGTGCTGCTGCTGCGTCCGCTGCGCGCGTTCCCCACCGAGCCGGTCGGCTCACCGGTCACCGCGACCGTGCACTACTTCGACGGGCCGGTGTCCGATGACGTGCTGGACAAGGCGCTGGCCGAACCGTTCTTCGCGGTGGCGGTCACCGAGTACGCCGAGAACACCTTCCCGCAGCTGCCCATGCGCGAAGGCGAGCACGTGGTGGTGACTTTCGGGGCCGGGGTCGACCTGTCGGAACGGGTCGAGCACCTGCGCCTGGAGCCTACGACGAAGTCTGAGCTGAGTTAGAAGCTTCACGGGTCGGATTTGTCGGGCATCTGGCGGTTGAGTGGGTATGGGAGTCCGGAGGCGCTTCGCACCTCCGGCGCCGAGGTCGAACCTCAGGTGACGGTGAAGTTCGCCATCATCGCCATGTCCTCGTGTTCGAGGTTGTGGCAGTGCATGACGTAGCGGCCCTTGAACCCGGTGAACCGGATGAGCACCTCGCACGCCTCGCCGGGCCGCAGGTCCACGGTGTCCTTCCACCCGAGGTCCTTCTGCGGCGGGGTCCGCCCGTTGCGCGAGAGCACCTGGAAGTGGCCCAGGTGGACGTGCACGGGGTGATGCACATCGGTGAGGAACCGCCAAATCTCGTAGTCGCCGAGCCGGGGCGTGGCGATGTCGGTGTCCGCGGCGAAGCTCTGCCCGTTGATCGTCCACCGGTGGTCCGGTGAGTGCGGGCCGGTGTGGGCGTCCTTGGCGGGCGCGCGGTTGAGCTGGAAGTGGAAGTCGCGCGTGGTGACGGCCTGCGCTCGGTTGGGCGGCGCGATCGTGGCCGTCCGGTCCTTGAGGGCCAGCGTCTCGGGGATGGGCGTGTCGTCCTTCTCCGCGCGCGCCACGACGAACCGCATGACCTCGGCGGTGCCACCGCTGCCCAGCGCGTTGCGCATGGTCACCTGGGTGCCCACGGGGTAGCCGGAGAAGTCGACGATGACCTCGGCGCGTTCGGCCGGGGCCAGGGTGATCTCATCGGTACCCATGGGTATGTCGAGCAGGCCGACGTCGCTGGCGATGCGGGTGAACGGCGAGCCCGAGGGCGGCGGCGGGTCGAGGGTGAGCTGGTAGCGGCGCGCGTTGGAGCCGTTGAGCAGCCGCAGCCGGTGTTTCGCGGTCGACACGTCGTGGGTGGGCCACGGCACGCCGTTGACCAGGATGACGTCACCGAGGACGCCACCGAGGTAGGCGCTCTCCACCCCGGCGTGTTCCTGCCCGGGGGACAGGGCGGGGTAGCGGAACTGGGCGTCACCGTCGAACGCGCGGTCGGTGATGACCAGCGGCAGGTCACGCTCGTCGCGCGGCAGCGACAGCCCGTCGTCCACCGAGTCGCCGACGACGAAGAACCCGGCCATCCCGGCGTAGACGTTCGGGCCGGTGAAGTCCATCGCGTGGTCGTGGTACCAGAGCGTCGCGGCGGGCTGCCGCAGCGGATACGTGTACGTGCGCTCGCCGACGGTGGTCTTGCCGGGCATCTGGTGCCGGGTGAGTCCCGCGGTCGGAAGGATCAGATCCGTCGGGTAGCCGTCGCTGTCGGGCGGGGTGATGCCACCGTGCAGGTGCACCACCGTCGCCACCGACAGCTCGGACCGGACGTGCACCTCGAGCTGCTCACCGGAGCGCGCCCTGATCGTCGGCCCCGGGAACGTGCCGTCGTAGCCGAGGATCCGGGTGCGCCGCCCAGGAAGGATCTCCACGTCGGCGGCGCGCTGCACCAGCTCGACGCGCCCGTCGACGGCCTTGGCGGTGGCGGGCAACCGCAGCGGCTGCCGGAACGGCTCCGGCAGCGGGACCTGACTGGTCAACAGCGTCCCGGTCTGCCCGCCGGTGTTCACGAACAGCCCCAGACCGCCCGCCACGCCGACCAGGGCGACCCCGCCGCCGAAGCGCAGCGCCTGCCTGCGGGTGAAGTTCACGACGGGCTCCCGACGCGCTTGCGCCACGCCCACCCGGTCAGCAACAGCGACGCGATCACCAGGGCGACACCCAGCGGCAGGTGCAGCGCCATGGCCCGCGAGTGACCGGCGGTGAGCTGCACCAGCTCGGCCACCAGCAGCGCCACGGCGGCCCCGATGGGCCACCCGGCGATGCGCCCCGGCCGCCACAGCAGCACGGCGGCGCCGATCTGCAGGAACCCGGTGACCATGAGGATCCCGCCGCTGGAGGAGTGCGTGCTCAGGGCGCTGTACTGCCCGTTGAGGAACATCCCGGCGAGGATCGGCTGCATCGCCAACTGGATGAACTGGATGGTCACGGCCACCCGGAACACCCAGAGCGCGGGGGCAAGGCCGCGGCGCGGCGCCTTGGTCGTCGTCACGTGTCCCGAGACTAGATCATGCGCGCTCACGCAGACCGCCCAGGACGGTCGCGGTGAGCGACGCCACGATCCCCTCGGACACCCGCCGGGCGACGTTGGTAGCGTTCGCGTTGTCCGCGTCGACCGACCTCAGGAGGTGGGAACCCATGACCGCTAGGTCAGACCGGGCGCTCACCTTCCCCGGATCCGCGGTTCGTTGACCGCCTGAGCGCCCGCCGGTTTTCCCGAGAGGCGCGCTCATGTCAGTGGTCACCATCGTCAACACCCTCCGAGCGGCGGGTTGCGTGTTCGCCGAGGACGAGGCACGGCTGCTCGTCGACACCGCCCGCACCCCGGCCGACCTGGCCGCCATGGTCGACCGGCGGGTCGCGGGCCATCCCCTCGAACACGTCCTGGGCTGGGCGGAGTTCGCGGGCCTGCGGGTCGCGGTCGACCCGGGGGTCTTCGTCCCCCGCCGCCGCACCGAGTTCCTCGCCGCCCAGGCCGCGGCCTTTGCCCACCCTGGCGCGGTGGTGGTGGACCTGTGCTGCGGCACGGGCGCGGTCGCCGCCGCGGTCCACGCGGCTGTCCCGGTCGACGTGCACGCCGTCGACATCGACCCGGCCGCGGTGCGCTGCGCCCGCCGCAACGTCACCGGGCACGTCCATGAGGGCGACCTCTACGACCCGCTGCCCGCGGACCTGCGGGGCCGGGTCGCCGTGCTGGTCGCCAACGCGCCGTATGTGCCGACCGACTCGATCGGCCTCATGCCGCCGGAGGCGCGGCTGCACGAGCCGAGGGTGGCACTCGACGGCGGCGCCGACGGCCTGGCCATCCAGCGCCGCGTCGTCGCGGGCGCGCTCACGTGGTTGGCGCCGGGCGGGCACCTGCTGATCGAGACGAGTTCGGCGCAGGCCCCGCACACCGCGGCCACCTACGCCGAGCACGGTCTCCGCGCGTGGATCGAGACCTCCGACGAGGTGGACGCGACGGTCGTCATCGGCACCCCGGCCTGATCATCCCAGCGTGGATGGCCGCTGGCCCCTGGACCCGACGCCTGGGTATGCCAAGTCACCAACCTCACGCGGCAGCCTGATTCTGGGCGTCGCCTGGTTGATCACTCGGCGGTGAGTCGGGTGACGGCTTCCCGGTAGTGGTCGAGGTCCTCGGTGAGCGCCTGCGTGGACTGGCGCAGCCGCAGGACCTCGACCTCGGCCTGCTCGGCGCGGTGTTTCGCCCCGCCGAGGTCCTGGTGCAGGGCGGCGACGGCGGTCTGATGGGCGTCGACCGCGGCGGCGAGGCGGGTCTCGGCCCGGTCCTGGACCCGGTCCAGCTCGGCCCGCTGCCGCTCGCTGTCGGCGGCGTGGCGTTCGGCGGCGCGGGCCGCGTCGGTTCGGGCGGCGCCCAGGTCGGCGCGGACGGCGGCGATCTCGGCTTCGACGCGTTTGGCCGCGCGGGTGCCGTTGGCGCGTTCGTCGATGAGGCGCTGCTCGACGCCGGCGAGTTCGGCGCGCAGTGACGCGGATTCCTGGCGGGCGAGGGCCGCGGCCTCGGTGGCGGCGTGTTCGCGGTGGGCGGCGTCCCGCGCCCGGTGTTCGGCCTGTTCGGCGCGTTCGTGTTCGGCGTCGCGGCGGGACTCGGCGCGGACCTGTTTGAGTTCGGCGGCCTTCATCCTGGTCAGCGCTTCGTCGCGGGCGTGTTCGGCGTCGGCCCGCGCGGCGTCGTGTCCGGCGGTGGTCTCGACGGCCTCGGCCGCGGCCTGGCGGGCATCCTCGGCGTCGCGTTCGGCTCGTTCGCGCAGCCCCCGGTCGTGCGCGGCGTCGCGTTGGGCGGTGTCGACGGCGGCCAGCGCGGCGGCGACCTCCCCGTCGAGGCGGGTGATCACCTGTTCCAGCACCGACTTGAGCGCCTCGGCGGGTCCCAGTGCCCGCTCGACGTGGTCGCGGACCTCGGTGGCGACCCCACCCAGTGCGAGGGTCCCCGATTCGGTTCCCAGGGCGGCCTTGAGAGCGGTCTCGGCGGCCGCGAGCTGCTTGCAGGTCGCGTTGCCCGGCCAGGACCGCTCGGGGCAGAACTCGTAGGGCCGTCCACCGCGCGGCCCTGGTGGGGGCAGTGGGTTCCGGCACCGGCTGAACCCACACAACGCGTTTCCGTCGACCGTCGGCTGCATGGATCCAATCCTATCCAATCAGTTATCCAACCGCTAACCGAGGTTATAGATATCTATCTGGAACCTCGGTTACCTACGAAACAGACCTTTCGTTGGTAAGCCACGCGGCTCGCGGTTCGGTGGCAGGATCGGGGGAAACACGGCGCTGTGGGGAGCTACCGATGGCGAGACTGAGGGTCCACAACCTGGCGATGTCGCTCGACGGCTTCGTGGCCGGGCCGGAGCAGACCCGGGCCGACCCGCTGGGGGTCCGCGGCGAGGAACTACACGAGTGGATCTTCGCTGAGGACCGCGCGCCCATCGTGGACGAGCTCATCAAGCGCGGCCAGGACGGGATCGGCGCCACGATCATGGGGCGCAACATGTTCGGCCCGATCCGCGGGCCGTGGGGTGAGGAGACCTGGACGGGCTGGTGGGGGCCGAACCCGCCCTATCACCACCCGGTGTTCGTCCTGACCCACCACCCGCACCCGCCGATCACCATGGAGGGCGGGACGACGTTCCATTTCGTCGACAACGGCATCGACGCCGCCCTGGCCCGGGCCGCGGACGCGGCCGGTGGGCTCGATGTGCGCCTCGGTGGGGGAGCCTCGACGGTCCGGCAGTACCTGCGGGCGGGCCTGGTCGACGAGCTCAACGTGGACGTGGTGCCGATCCTGCTCGGCTCAGGTGAACGGGTGTTCGAAGACGGGATCACCGGCTTCGAGTGCGTGGAGTCGGCCACCGCGGGCCAGGTCACCCACCTGCGGCTGGTGCCGTCGGTCAGACCTTCTTGACGACGCTCGACTTGAGCCGCATCGGCCCGAACCCGTCGATCCTGCAGTCGATGTCGTGGTCACCGACGCCGTCGACGAGCCGGATGCCGCGGACCTTCGTGCCGACCTTCACCACCGACGAGGACCCCTTGACCTTCAGGTCCTTGATCACCGTGACGGTGTCGCCGTCGGCGAGCGGGTTGCCCACGGCGTCCTTGACGACAGCCACCACCGCCTCGGCGGCGGGTGTCCACTCGTGGGCGCACTCCGGGCACACCAGCAGCGGGTCGAGCTCATAGGTGTACTCGCTCCCGCACTCCGGGCACGGCGGCAAAGCCTCGCTCATGGCGCACAGGCTAGTGCGCCGGATCGGGCTGCCCGCACCCGTATGCTGATCAACCCGGACACCTGGAGCGGGGGAAACGTGACCGACGCGCTCGTCACCGCGGTTGATGGCACCGCGTTCGATGGCACAGCGTTCGACGACACGGCCTTCAACGACAGGGCGGGCGACGACATCTGGCCCGGCGTCGACGACCCGGCCCGGCTGCTCGCCCACATCGGTGACTGGCTGCTCGGCTACGCCAACCGCGCCACCCGCCACAAGTACGCCGAGTCCCTCGGGCTGCCGGTGAGCGCCGCGGACCTCGCCCCCTGGTTCGACCGCGCCGAGATCGCACCCGTCGTGCACGCCTACGCCCAGGCCCTGGGCCTGCCCGCGCGGCCACCCGCGGTCACCGCGAACCGGCCGCCCCCGGCGCGCCGGGGCAGGCTGCGGCACCTGCACTGGCTGCGCTGGTGCGGCGCCCGCGGCCTGGACCCGCTGCGCGCCAACACCACCCACGTCAAGGAATGGCTCGACGACCTCACCGTCTCCGGCGCGGCGAAAGCCACCCGCGACCGCATGCTCGGCACCCTCAAGGCCTTCTACGGCCACCTCGCCGACGAGGGCGTCATCACCGGCAACCCGGCCGCGCTGTCCCGCCGCCGCCTGGCCGTGGCCACCGACCACGACACCACCCGCACCGTCACCCTCACCGCCCAGCAGGTCCGCGCCCTGCTCGACGCCGCCGCGGCGCCCCGACCCGGCCGCGACCGCCTCGGCACGCTGCGCGCCACCGCCGTCGTCGCGGTATTCACCCTCGGCGTGCGGGTCTCGGAGCTGTGCGACCTGACCCGAGCCGATCTGCACTCCACCCGCGGCCGCACCGCGCTGCGCGTGCCCGGCAAGGGCGACAAACCCCGCGTCGTTTACCTGTCCGGTCTCGCCCAGGACGCCCTCAACGCCTACCTGCACCACCGCGCCACCGACACCGCGCCCGCCGCGCGCGGGCAGGTCCGCGCGGGCACCCAGCCGCTGATCAGCACCCGCGACGGCAAACCCATGGCCCGGTCCGACGTGTGGGCCCTGCTGCGCCGGATCGCCGCGTCGGCGGGCCCGGACCTCGCCGACGTCGCCACCCGCATCCACCCGCACGCCCTGCGCCACTTCTACGTGACCGCCGCCGTGGAGGCGGGCGCGGAACTGGTCACCGTGCAGGCCGACGTCGGCCACGCCAGCGTCGACACCACGAACCGCACCTACAACTCCGCCGCCCGCGCCCCCGAGCGCAGCGCCGTCGACCTGGTCGCCGACGTCATCACCGGGGCAGGGTGAGCAGCAGCGCGACGCCGAACCCGGTCATCGAAGCGGCCACCAGCGCGTCGAGCGCCCGCCACGACGCTGGGCGGGCGAAGAACCCGGTGAGCAGGCGCGCCCCGAACCCGAGCGCGGAGAACCAGCACACGCTGGCCGCGACCGCGCCGACAGCGAACCCCCACCGCAGCGACCCGTGCGCCGAAGCGAGCGACCCCAGCAGGAGCACGTCGACGTAGACGTGCGGGTTGAGCCAGGTCAGCGCCATCGCCGTCAACACCGCGGGCCGCGCCGACCCACCCGCCATCACCAGCGCCGACGGCCTGAACGCGCGTCGGGCGGCGAACACGGCGTAGGCGAGGAGGAACGCGGCCCCGACCAGCGTCAACACCGTCGTCGCCGCGGGCCACGCGCCCACGACCGCGCCGACACCGGCCACGCCAAGACAGATCAACACCGCGTCGGAGCCCGCGCAGATGGCCACGACCACCGGGACCGCGTGCCGGTGGATGCCCTGGCGCAGCACGAACGCGTTCTGCGCGCCGATCGCGACGATCAGCGACAGTCCGGTGCCGAATCCGGCGGCCACGGCGAGCAGGAACGGTCCCATGACTCGAGGCTAGGAACACCACCGTCAACAGTCCAGTTCAAGATTGTGACGTAACATTAGCGCACGTGATGCCTGACCTGCCGTTGGACCTGGTCCGCACCCTCCTCGCCGTCGTCGACGAAGGCACCTTCGACGCGGCGGCCGCGGCACTGCACGTGACCCCGTCCGCCGTCAGCCAACGCGTCAAAGCCCTCGAACAGCGCACCGGCCGCGTCCTGCTGCTGCGCACCAAGCCCGCCACCGCGACCGCCTCCGGCGAGATCGTCGTGCGCTTCGGCCGCCAGCTCCTCCAACTCGAACGCGACACCCGCGCCGACCTCGGCATGTCCGACGACGGCGCACCCGCCCGGCTGCCCATCGCGGTGAACGCCGACTCCCTGGCCACCTGGCTCATCCCCGCGCTGACCCGCGTGCCCGACATCCAGTTCGACCTGCACCGCGAGGACGAGGGCCACACCACGGCCCTGCTGCGCGAAGGACTCGTCATGGCGGCGGTCACGTCCACACCGGAACCGGTCCAGGGCTGCCTCGTCCGCCACCTGGGCACCATGCGCTACCTGCCCGCCGCCAGCCCCGCCTTCGCCGCCCGCTGGTTCGACGGCCCACTGCCCGCACGCATCGCCGACGCGCCCGTCGTCGTGTTCGACCGCCGCGACGAGCTGCAGGACCGCTTCGCCCGCGCCCGCTGCGGCCACGACGCGAGCCGCCACCGCCACCACGTCCCCTCCTCCGAGGGATTCGTCGACGCCGTCGCCGCCGGACTCGGCTGGGGGATGGTCCCGCAGGTCCAGGCCCGCCCCCGCATCCGCGAAGGCACCCTGGTCGACCTCGACCCCGACCACCCGATGGACGTCCCGCTGCACTGGCAGCAGTGGAAGCTCGACTCACCCACCCTCGCCGCGGCCGCCCGCGCCATCATCGACACCGCCGCCGAGACCCTTGGCCAGCGGCCATGACTCAACTCGGCTGACGCTCCCGCGCCGGTGTGTTCCGCAGCCAGCGGGGGAGCAGCAACGCCACGAACGCGACCAACGCGGCCACACCGAACACCTCACCCGCCGCCCACGCCCCATACAAAGCGACCGCCGACAGCTCCACGCCGATCTCGGCCACCGACGTCACCGTCGCCCGCGCCGGACCCTCGATGCTGTCCTGCAGCCGCGCCTCACCGACCACCAACACGAGCCGGTACAGCCCGTAGAACACCGCGACCGCCACCAGCCCGACCGGCGCACGCAACACCCCAGAGAACACCAGCACCAGCACGGCGACACCCAGCACCAACGCCAACGCCAACGTGGTCAGCCGGTTCCCGTAGCCGCCGAGCGAGGCACCCGCGGCACCCGCCAGCGGGATCGCGGCCATCGCGACCGGCACCCAGCCCGACGGCACACCCCAATCCTGCGCCAGCAGCGGGAAGTACTCCTCGAACGCGTCCAGGCCACCCAGCAGCGCCACCACGATCACCGCGTGCCGCACACCGACACTGCGCCCAGCCTCCCGCACACCGGCCTTGAGCAGCGCCACATAGCCCAGCTCGTCGTCGTCCTCGTCGCGCGGGGGCTCCGGGAACCGGGACGCGACCGCCGCACCCGCCAGACACACACCGACGCTGACCCACCCGGCCAACTGGTAGCCGCCGACCATGAACAGCACCGTCGCCAACGCTGCCGTCGGGATCTCGGTGATCAGGTTGAGCGCGGTGACCCGACCGTTGACCTGCGCGAACCGCGCCTGCTCACCATGAGCGGCCAACCCGTCGTAGAGCAGCGCGTCGAACGCGCCGGACTCCAGCGCGCCACCCAAACCCCACAACACGAAACCGGCCGCGAACCCGGCGAACCCGGGCAGCGTCACCCACACCACATAGCCGACGGCCTGCAGCAGGCTCGCCGCCACCAGCGCCGACCGCCGCGAGAACCGGTCCGCCAACGCGCCCAGCGGCACCTCGGCGAGGATCCCGACCATCGACCAGATCAGGAACAACGCCGAGATCTGCGCGCCCGACAACCCGGTGTCGGCGAACAACACGGCATACAGCGGGTAGATCGGCACCAGATAGGTGAGCACCGCCCACCACATCGAAACCCGGATCAACCCACGCGTGGACTCAGCATGGGAACGTCAACCGAACGGCATGCCCGCAGGCTAGTCGCCCACACCCGACAGCGCCGCCGAATTACCCCACGGCTCGTCCCACGCCGACAGGCGCAGCGCACTCTCAAACCGGCGCGGCACCCCGCTGACCGGGTCGGTGAACTCCAACACCCTCGCCAGCAGCTGCAGCGGCCGGGTGAAGTCACCCAGCGGCTTCTCCGTCAACACCGGGTAGAAGTCGTCACCCAGGATCGGCAACCCCAACCCACTCATATGCAGCCGAAGCTGATGCGTCCGACCCGTCTCCGGCCGCAGCCGATACCGACCGACACCGCCGCGCGCCTCGACCAACTCCACGACCGTGCGCGCGTTCGGCTCCCCAGGCACCTCCTGCGCGGTGATCACCCCGCGCTCCTTGACGATCCGGCTCGACACCGTGCACGGCAGCTCCAGCGCCGAGTCGTACCGGGCGATCGCCTCGTACTCCTTGCCGACCAGCCGATCACGGAACATCGTCTGGTACTTGCCGCGCAGCTCAGGGCGGATCACAAACAGCAACAGCCCCGCCGTGACCCGGTCCAACCGGTGCGCCGGACTCAACGTCGGGATACCCAACTCCAGCCGCAACCGCACCAACGCCGTCTGCACGATGTGCTGCCCACGAGGGATCGTCGCCAGGAAATGCGGCTTGTCCACCACCAAGATGTCGTCGTCACGGTGCACGATCCCGATCTCGAACGGCACCGGCACCTCCACCGGCAGATCCCGGTGAAACCACACGAACGACCCCGGCGCATACGGCGCGTCCACCGCCACCGGCCCGTCCAACCCGACGACACGCTCCTCCCGCAACATCACATCGATGCGCGCCGGATCCACCCGGGGCAGGCGCTCCACCAGGTGATCCCGGATCGTCGCCCACTGGCCCTCCTCAGGCAGCCGCAACCGCGCGGCGTCCAAGCCGTGGCGCTGGGGGAGAGGGGAACGGAGCTTGCGTCTCATCGAACCCAGCCTAACCACCCACCCAGAACCATCCAGCAGAACACCACCCGCCCATCCGCCCATCCGCCCGTCACCAGCACACCAAGAAACGTGAGACCCTGAAGACCTACGCGCCACATCGGGCCCGTCGACCAACCCGTCGACCCCACACCCGAGAGCGCCACTCGGCCCAGGAGCGGACGCCGCCACATACCGGCGCGTCTCACCGCACCCGGTCAGCCCCACAGCACACCCCCACCGCACCACGCCCACACCCGGGCACGCACCACCCCACGAGGGAG
>DATLIA010000214.1:0-5272 GCA_035540215.1 Actinokineospora sp.
GCTGGGTCGGGTAGCCGGTTTGGCCGGTCTGCGCTGGGCCGGGGTGGCTGGGCCTGCCGGAATGCCCGCTCGCCGGTGGGCCGGAGTGACCGGTTTGACCGGCGCGTGGCTGGTCGGACGGGCCGCCTTGACCGAACGGACCGCCGTGGCTCGCGGAACCTGGACGGCCAGGCTGCCCGGGCGCACCGGACTGGCCTGGCTGGCCGGGTTGCCCAGGCGCACCCGAGTGACCGGACTGACCGGGCTGCCCAAAGGCACCCGCCTGCCCAGGCGCACCTTTGTGGCCGGTCTGGCTTGGTTGTCCGAATGGACTGTTCTGCCCGGCCTGACCGAACTGCCCAGGCGTGCCGGGCCTGCCGGGCGCCGGATGCGGTGCGCCACCCGCGTTCGGGGTGCCCGGCTGGTGAGCGGGTCCGCCGCGCCAAGCCGGTGCGTTTGGTGGCTGCTGCGCCCCGGTTCCGGTGGGCCTGCCGGGCCACTGTCCCTGGGACCCAGGCGGGCGCGGCGGCTGCTGCGCGCCGGTGCCGACGTGCGGTGGCCTGCCCGGCCATGGCTGGCCCTGCGTCCCACTCGGGTGCGCCCCGGCCGATGGCGGTCCGCCCGGCTGGGAGTGCGGCGGGCGAGCCTGCGGCGCCCACTGCTGATCAGCCGGATGCTGCCCACCAGACCCAAGCGGCGCCGAGGACTGGGGCGGTTCCCCAGCTCCGCTGCCCGGCCTGGCCTCGCCGGATCCGCCTTGGTCTGTCGCGGCGTCGGGAGCCTGGGCAGGCTTGTCGTCGCCGGGGACCGTCCAGTCGGCGGTCTTCCCGTCGTCCGGGGTGTCGCTGGGGGGAGTCCACTGTGTCATCTGCGTCAGTCCCGGTACTTCAGCGTCGGAGGCGCGGCCTGGCCGACCGCCTTGATCAGCCACTTCTCGTAGCTCGCCGCCCAGGAGCCAGCGGTGATCGACTTTTCCAGGACCGCGTTGACGAAGCGGACCATGTCCTCATTGGCCTTGGGGATGCCGATGCCGTAGGGCTCCTGGGAGAACCGGCCGCCGACCATCTTCACGTTCGGGTCCTGGGCGATCATGCCCGCGAGGATCGTGTCGTCGGTCGACACGCCCGCGACCTGGCCCTGTTGCAGCATCAGCAGGCAGTCCGACCAGTTGTCGACGGCCACCACGACCGGCGGCGCGGGCGAGTCCCGCAGCTTGTTCAGCGACGTCGAGCCCTTCGCGGCGCAGACGCGTTGGCCGCCGAGTTGGTCGACGCCGGTGATCTGGGAGGCCTTGTCGACCAGGACGCGTTGGCCGGCGACGTAATAGATGGCGGAGAAGTTGATGTCGACCCAGCGGGCGCACGTGGCCGTCATCGTCCGCACGACGATGTCGACCTCGCCCTTCTGCAGGGCGGGGATGCGCTCGGCGGAGGTGATGACCTTGAACTGGACCTTGTTCGGGTCGCCGAAGATGGCCGCGGCGATCTCGTGCACCCGGTCGATGTCGAAGCCCTCGATGGTGCTGTTGGTCGGGTTGCGGAAGCCGAACAGGAAGGTGTTCTGGTCGACGCCCGCGATCAGCCGACCGCGGTCCTGGATCTTGCGCATGGTCGACCCGCCGGGCATCGCACCGGCGGCGGGCAGGCCACTGGGCCGCAGGCTCGCCGCCGGGTCGCACTCCGGGACCTGAGTCGCCGCGCCCGTGGTGGTGGGCGGGTTGACGACCACACCCACGGGCTCCGGGCGCTGCGCGGACGCGACGGACGCGAGGTCGACCGGCCTCCCGGTGGCCGAACAGCCCGCCGCCAGCAGGAGAGCGGCCAGGCCGACGGCGAGGCGCCGCGTTCGGGTCATCGGTACTCCCGCAGTCGTTCGCGGATCCCCAGGGCGATGCCCGCGGCCGCGAGTAGGGCCAGGGCGGCGACGCCGGGGACCAGGCCGGTGAGGGCCTGGCCGCCGCGCTTGGTCTGGATGAAGAACTCCTCGCGGCCCGCGTTCAGTGCCGTGATCATGTTCTTGTCGAGCTTGCCGAACGCCGTCGCCGCGCTCTCCGGGGCGCCGCCGATGGCCATGGCGACCGCGACGTCGTACTGGCCGGTGTCGTCGAGTTCGCGGATCTTGCGGTGCGCGGCGACCCAGGCGTCGGCGTTCTCCAGCGCCTGCTGGACCTCGCCGGACAGGGCCGGGCTCGACGCGAGTGACTTGGCCTGGCGCAGCAGGTTGCCGTCGCCGTCGCCGGTGAAGGTGACGGACAGTTCCTTCCATTCCTTCTCGTACCCCGGACCGTCGCCGCGGGCGACCAGGGTCAGGGTCTCGTCGGCGCGGCACTTCAGCGAGTTGATTCTGGCCTGCACCAGCACGTCGACCTGGTCGGATCCGTTGCGTTCGCCGTCGCCGACCTGCGCGGAGCTGACCAGCAGGGCGACCGTGCTCCAGATCAGCGCGACGGCGACCGCGGCGGAGGCGACCACCAGCCCGACGTTGATCAGCCGGTTGGTCTTGCGGGTCAGGAAGAGCTGCGTCGCGATCAGCGCGCCGAGCAGGCCGATGGCCAGCAGCAGGCTGAACCACGGGAACGACCGGGACTCGGCCTGGCCCGCCTTGAGCCGGTCGTAGTCGATCTCGTAGAGCTTCTCGGCCGCGGGCAGGATCTTCGACCGCATCAGGCCCGACGCCTCACGCAGGTACGCGGCACCGGCCGGGAAGCCCTGCCGGTTGTTGGCGCGCGCGGTCTCGACCAGCCCGGTGTAGACCGGCAGCTGCTGGGAGAGCGTGTTGACCTGTTCGGCGGCCAGCGAGTCGCCGCCGACGTCCGAGGACGCCTTGCCGAGCGCGGCACCGGCCTGGGCGATGTCGTACTCGTAGCGCGTGCGCAGGACGGCGGGCTCGTTGCCGCCGGAGAGGAACGCGCTGGCCGCGGTCGCGTCGGCGTCCGACAGGGACCGGTAGATCTGCTGGGCCGCCGCGGTCAGCGGCTCACGGTGGTCGACCAGTTCACCGAGGGTGTCCTGTTTGGTCTGCAGCGTCAGCGCGCCGAACAGCCCGGTGACCACGGTCAGCAGCACGAGGCCGACCGCGATGACCGTCAGTCTGCCTGGCGTGGTCGCCGCGGAGCGCGTCACGCGGCGCAATGGCGAGACGCGCGTGGCCTCGGCGGTCAACACGGAAACGTCCACGAGGGAACAGTGAACAACACGAACCCGCCCACGACGCCCGCTTTCCCCCGGCGGTTATCTGGCTGTGACGCCAGCTCAGCCTGTCTGGTTGAACTTAGTGGCCGTGACCAGCGCTCCGCCAGCTCACCTGGGGCGCAACACCGGACACCGAGCGTCACCGCGACGTCCTTCTTGCGCGCCGGTCAGTCCCCTGGTTGCGGTCTGGTCCGCCCGTCGCGGCCCTGGGACGGTGGAGCCATGACCCCCGCCTGGCTCGGGTGGCCGCTGACGGTGGCGTTCCTGGGTGTCGCCGCGCACGCGGTCACCCGGCTGAGCGGCCACGACCAGCGCGCCCGCACGGTGGCGGCCGCGGACGCGCTGATGGCGGTCGGGATGGCCGTGATGTGTTCCCCGGTCGGCGGCCCGCTGCCGATGGCGGGCTGGCAGACCCTGTTCGTGCTGTTCACCGCCTGGTTCGCCGCGCGCGGCGACGTCGACTACGCCGTCGCGGGCCTGGCGATGCTCTACATGCTGACCGCGGTCCCGCACTCGCCGCACGCCATGGCCGCCGCGTGGAGCCCGCGGATGGCCGGGGAGGCGGCGCTGCCGCTGCTGGGCTGGGTGTTCGTGGCGTACTTCGCCGTGCAGGCCGTCCGGGTCCTCCCGCACCTGGCCTCAGTCGACCGCCGCGTGACCGCCGGGTGCCGCGGCGTCATGGCCCTCGGCAGTGGCGGACTCATCGTGGCTCTTCTCTGACCTGCCCTGCTTCAGCCCGCGGGCGAACAGCGCGGCGCCGAGCATCAGCGCGCCGAACAGGCCGAAGGCGGCCGCCGGGGTGTCGAGCAGGTAGCCGACGGCGAAGGACAGCAGGATCCCGCCCGCGTTGCCGACCATCCACAGCAGCGCCGTGATCGTGCCCGCGGCCCCCGCGTCGGTCCGCTCGACCAGCGCGAACGCGGCGGGCAGCGCCGCGAGCAGCAGGAACCCGATGGGCACGGCCGCGACGAAACCGGTGACGTCGCCGGGCGCGACGGCCAGCAGCAGGCAGGCGGCGCCGACGAGCAGGCCGGTGCCCAGCAGCGCGGTGCGCTCGGCCCGGCGACGCGCGGCGGCGGGCGGGACGACGACACAACCCGCGACCCCGGCGACGAGCATGGCCAGCATGATCATGCCGACGGTGTCCGCGGGCAGGCCCGCGGGCTTGAGCAGCGGCTCCAGCCACGTGGCCAGCGAGACGAACACACCCATCCCGATGAACACGACCGCCGACAGCACCGGCACCCCGGGCACCCGCCAGGCCGTGCGGACCGGCACCAGTGGCACCTCCTCGCCGCGGAACGGCGGCGCGACCCGCAACGCGACGAGCGCGTAGACCGAGGTCAGGGCACAGATCGCGGTGCCGACGCCGACCACGAGCTCGACGTCGTGCGGGATGGCCGTGCCGATGCCGATCGCGGCGATCATGCCGACGTAGGTCGCGCCCGCGCCGATCGAGATGCCCAGCGGGCGGTCGTCGGGCCGCAGGTAACCAGCGGCGACGCGGGTGATGGCGTTGGCGAGGACCGGCTGGGCGACCGCGACGAGCACCTGGCCGACCAGCGCGGCCTCGTAGGTGTCGAGCAGCCGGACCGCCGCGCCGACGGCGAGCAGGACGACCCCGACGGCGAGCGTCGGGCGGAACCACCGGTCGAGCGCGAACCCGGCGGGCACCGCGAGCACCACGAACAGCAGCGGGAAGATGTTCGCCAGCCAGCCGATGGCCTGGTCGGACACGCCATAGTGCCCCGCGGCCATGGTCGTGACCGCAGCGTAGGTCAGCCAGCACACCTGCGTCGCGACGCCTACCAGCGCGAACGCGACCACTACGGACCAGCGGGAACTCGGCATCGGGTAAGGATGAATCGCTTTCATATATCCGTCAATGGCGGCTTTGGCTAGTGGTTACGACCGGAGATTCGACGGGGGTATCGGCGGATCCAGGTTTCCGCTGGGCGTGGGGCCGGAAGGTCCTCGTACTGGTTGTACGTGGGCCTTTCGGCCGTGCGGCCAGCGGGAAGCTGGGCCGTCGAGACCCCCGTCGAATCTCCGGTCGTGACCACTAGTGATCTTTACAGAACCCGAACGCGGTCCGGGCGGTC
>DATLIA010000215.1:0-17598 GCA_035540215.1 Actinokineospora sp.
GAGACAGGTGCACGGCGGCAAGGTCGACGGTGATGATGCTCTGCCCGCGGTCGTTGCGCGCGCCGACACCGGTCACCGGGATCGTGACGAACTCGACCGCGCCGGACGCAAGCGCTTGCGCCTGGTTGACCAGGTCGAGGAAGTGCAGGCCCGGGTCCATCACGACAGTCTTGGCGACCGCGTTCTCCAGGTCGTTGAGCTTGCCGGGGTCGGCCATCGTGCCGCCGCTGAGGACCTTGTTCATCGCCGAGGCCAGGAACGTCTGCTGGCGGACGATCCGGTCGAGGTCGCCGCGTGGCAGGCCCTTGCGCTGGCGGACGAACGCGACCGCGTCGCCGCCGCGCACGGTCTGCGGGCCCTTGCGGAAGTTGGCCCCCGAGTCGGGGTCGCTGGTCGAGCGGTTCAGGCAGACGTCGACGCCGTCGATGGCCTCGGTGAGCAGGTAGAACCCGTAGAGGGTGACCTCGACGTAGTGGTCGATCCGTACGCCGGTCAGGCCCTGGACCGACTGCACCAGGGCGGTGCGACCCGCGTTGTCGGACTCGCGCTCGATCTTCTCGCGGTCGCCCTCGCCGCGGTCGACCATCGCCTGCGCGGTCTTGGCCTTGATGACCCCGTACGCGCCGTTGATCTTCTCCTCGCGGTGGTCGGGCACCTTGACGTAGGTGTCGCGCGGGATGGAGATGGCGAAGCTCTTGCCGCCGTTGCGCGGCAGGCGCAGCACGATGAGCGTGTCGGTGTTGATCGTGTCGGTCGCCTCGGTGCGCAGCTCGCGCAGGACCTTCGCCGACAGCGGACGGCCCTGCAGGTCGGTGCGGGTGTCGTTGCCGACGACCAGGATGTCGTTGGCGCCGTCGTCGGCCGACGGCGCGTCCGGCGCGCTGGCCGCCGCGGCGATCGCGTCGGTGGTGTTGACGCTCTCCTGCAGTTGGTCGACCTGCGACCACACCGCGCCCATCGCGGCCAGGGCGGCGGCCGACACCAGCGCGACCACCACCCGACCGACGACCAGCGCGCTCTTGCTTGCCCGCCCCGTCACTTTGCGTCCCCCCGACTGACTGACTCCACGCCAGGTCACAGGATAGATGGACACGGACAGTAATAGGGGTGGGAACGTCGGTGTTCGGTGTCCAGACGTGTCTGAGTGTGATGGTTCAGGTCTTTCGGCAGGTAGGTGCCGTGTGCGGGGGTTGGATGTTGTTGTCGGTGCTGGTCGGTACGGTCCGAGCTGATGACGATCGTGCTGCAGGCATACCGGTTCGCCCTCGATCCCACCTCAATGCAGGAGGTGGCATTGCGGTCGCACTGTGGTGGCCAGCGCTACGCCTTCAACTGGGGCCTTGCCTTGATCAAAGCCAACCTGGATCAGCGCGGGGCCGAGCGATCGTACGGGTTGGCGGACACTGGACTGACACCGTCGGTGTCGTGGTCTGCCTATGGTCTGCGGAAGCTGTGGAATAAGGCCAAGGACGCGGTCGCGCCGTGGTGGGCGGAGAATTCAAAGGAGGCCTACTCCTCGGGGCTCGCGAACCTCGCCACGGCGTTAGGCAACTGGAACACCTCGAAGACCGGTACCCGCAAAGGCCCGAAGATCCGATTTCCCAGATTCAAGGGCCGACACGCGGGACTATCGTGCCGGTTCACCACCGGCAGCTTCGGTCTTGCAGATGATCGCAGGCACGTGAAGCTGCCCCGCATCGGCGTCGTGCGCACCCACGAGTCGACCAGGAAACTCGCCCGGCACGTCGAACGTGGCACTGCCCGAATCCGATCAGCCACCATCACCCATCGGGGCGGACGGTGGTTCTGTGCGTTTTCCGTGGAGATCCACCGCAGCGACCCGGCTCCCAGTCGACCAGATTCGGTCGTTGGCATTGACCTCGGCATCAAATCGCTCGCGGTGCTCTCGACCGGTGAAGTCATCGAGAATCCCCGGCATCTGGCTATGGTGTCGCGGGGACTGCGGCGGCTGCAGCGGCAGGCCGCGCGTCGGGTAGGCCCGGACAGGCACACCCGACGGATCGCCTCTTCGCGATGGCGCAAGACCCAGTCCCGAATCGCCCGTCTGCATACCGCCGCGGCCAACGCCCGTCGCGACGGGCTGCACAAGCTGTCCGCTCGGCTGGTCCGCACCCACGGGACGATCGTGCTCGAAAATCTTCACGTGGCCGGGATGCTGCGCAACCGGCGCCTTGCCCGGCACATCGCGAGCGTCGGTATGGGGGAACTCCGCCGCCAGATCACCTACAAAACCGCACGGGTTGGCGGCGCCCTGCATCTGGCTGACCGCTGGTATCCCTCATCGAAGACTTGCTCGGCGTGTGGCGCGGTGAGAACCAAACTGCGCTTGTCCGAGCGAACGTTCCACTGCGATCAGTGCGGATTCGAGTTGGATCGTGATCTCAACGCCGCCCGCAACCTCGCGCAGCTTGTGTGCGAGGTCGCTGGCGGCATGTCCTCCCCGAGTTGCGGGGCGACACGAAACGAGCCCGATGGAAACCCGCGTAAGACCCGCACCACGCGGGCAACGGGTACCGCCACGGGAAGACCCACGAGGTCAACGCCACGCCGCGAGGCGAAGGCTCACGACGCGTGTACGCGCGCTTCGTGAACGGCTAGTTCACGCAGTTGACGCCGCCCGCCTCGATCTTCGGCGGCGGCGCTGTGCTGCTCGACGTGCTCGGCGCGGTGGTCGTGGTCGGCGGTGGCGCCTCGAACCGCAGCAGCCGGTCGCCGGTCAGCGAGTCGCCGACCTGGTAGCTGGTGCCCAGGACGATCCGGATGCGCCCGGCGGGCAGGGTCCGGTCCTCCTCGAACACGAACGGGCCCGCCAGCGACGCCGCGACCCGCTTGGCCGTGGCCAGCTCACCCCTCGCGTAGCGGATGACCGAGCCCGTCTGCACCGCGGTGTCGGTCGTCTGGCCGCGGCCGAAGCCAAGGCCCACGAGTTCGTCGAGGACGTTGCCCGCCAAGTGCGCGGTGTTCGATCCGTTGCGAACGTCCACCGTGATCCCGTTCGACGCGGTGGTCGTCGTCGCGTCGGGGAACAGCTCGCTCGACGTCGCCGTGGTCGTGGTGGGCGTGGTCGTGGTCGACGGCTTGCCCGACGTCGACGGCCGGACCGGGGAGCCGGTGAGGCGGGCGACGAACTCGTGCACCTTGGCCGGGTCGACCTTGATCACGTCGGCGCCGCCGATCTTGGCGTCGCCCTCGGTGGGGATGGTGCGGAACTCGATGTTCCCGCCGGACAGGCCCTGCATCTGGGCGGCGAACTGGGACAGGTTCCAGTTCTTCGACAGCACGACCGACCGCTGCACCGCGCCGATCAGCTCGCGGGCCTTGGACGGGTTGGTCAGCATGTCGGCCGACAGCACCTTGTCGGCCAGCGCGGCGAGGAACACCTGCTGGCGGACGATCCGGTCGAGGTCGCCGTTGGGCAGCTCGTAGCGCTGTCGGACGAACGACAGCGCCTCCTTGCCGGAGATGGTCTGGCGGCCCGCGCCGAAGTTGGCGCCGGACTTGGGCTCGCTGACGGCGTTGTTCAGGCACACCTCGACGCCGCCGATGGCCTTGGTG
Source organism: Actinokineospora sp. (assembly GCA_035540215.1). Lineage (GTDB taxonomy): Bacteria > Actinomycetota > Actinomycetes > Mycobacteriales > Pseudonocardiaceae > Actinokineospora. The sequence goes on from DATLIA010000215.1 coordinate 3,577, forward strand.
ACCTCGTAGAAGCTGGCCAGGTTGACCTCGGCGTACCGCTCGATCTTGACCGCGTTGCCGACCAGCCGCTCGATCGTGGCGATCAGGTTCTTGCGGCCGATGACGCTTGCCCGCTCGTCGAGCTCCTTGCCGCCGACCCCCTCGGCCGAGAGGGTCTTGCGGGCGTCGGTGTAGGCGTAGACGAACGCCGAGTTGAGCTTGTGCTTGCCGAAGCCCTCGCCGACATCGACCCAGGAGTCGCGCGGGAAGGAGAAGGCGATCGCCCGGGTGCCGTCGACCGGGATGTGCACCAGGATCATCGTGTCGGTGTTGCGCTCGCCGTCGACCTTGCCGCCGTTGAGCAGCTGCAGGACCTCCTTGGGCAGCGGGTTGCCGTACGCGTCGGTGCGGCTGTCCATGCCGACCAGCAGCATGTCGATCGCGCCGTCCAGCGGCACCGGCCGGGTGCCGACATCCTCGGCGATGACGTCGGTGGTCACTGTGTTGGCGTCGACGTCGCCGACGGTCCACCAGCCGTAGGCCATACCGGCCAGTACGGCTGCGGAAAGCAGGAACGCGACCGTACGCACGGCCTGCGTGCCGAACCACCGCGCACGCTCGCCCACGAGCGCTCCTCCCAGTCCCGACCCGCCGTCCCACCCACCAGATTACCCAGGTCGTGTAGGTAAGGGATTAGGCGCCGGCCGCGATTACCCGCACGAGTGGGCGACGCGGCCCGTCGGCGTGAAAGACTCGGTCAGCGTTATCGAGAGGAATGGTGGAGCGACATGCGGGTGCTGGTCACAGGCGGAGCCGGGTTCATCGGTTCGCACTACGTCCGGGAGGCGCTTTCCGGGGCGTATCCGACGCTGGCCGACGCCGAGGTGGTCGTGCTCGACAAGCTGACCTACGCGGGCAACAGGGACAACCTCGCCCCGGTCGCCGACAGCCCCAGGCTGCGGTTCGTCGAGGGTGACATCTGCGACGCCGACGCCGTGGTCTCGGCCATGTCCGGGGTGGACCTGGTGGTCCACTTCGCCGCCGAGTCGCATGTCGACCGGTCCATCGCCGGGTCGTCGGAGTTCGTCCGGACCAACGTCCTGGGCACCCAGACGCTGCTGCAGGCCGCGCTGGAGGCCCAGGTCGGCAAGTTCGTGCACGTGTCGACCGACGAGGTGTACGGGTCGATCGAGGACGGGTCGTGGCCCGAGACCCACCCGCTGGAGCCGAACTCGCCGTACTCGGCGTCGAAGGCGTCCTCGGACCTGCTGGCCCGCTCGTACTTCCGTACCCACGGGCTGCCGGTGTGCGTCACGCGGTGCTCCAACAACTACGGGCCGTACCAGTTCCCGGAGAAGGTCATCCCGCTGTTCACCACGAACCTGCTGGACGGCAAGAAGGTCCCGCTGTACGGCGACGGCCTCAACGTTCGTGACTGGCTGCACGTCGACGACCACTGCCACGGCATCCAGCTCGTCGCCGACGGCGGGCGCGCGGGCGAGATCTACAACATCGGCGGCGGCACGGAGCTCACCAACCGCGAGCTGACCACGCTGCTGCTGGAGGCCACCGGCGCCGACGAGTCGTTCGTGCAGCCGGTGATCGACCGCAAGGCGCACGACCGGCGCTACTCCGTCGACATCACCAAGATCAGCTCGGAGCTCGGCTACGCGCCGCGCGTCCCGTTCGCCGACGGACTCGCGGACACGGTCAAGTGGTACACCGACAACCGCGGCTGGTGGGAGCCGCTGAAGGCCCGATCGGGGAACTGACGTGATCGAAGTCCTCGTACCCGGCGGCACCGGGCAGCTAGGCCGCGAACTCGCCGCGCTGGCGGGCGACGCGGTGTCCGTGCGCGCGCCGGGGTCGGCGGACTTGGACCTGACCAGAGCAGGCTCGGTGATCGACGCGGTCGCGGACCTCGCGGCGAAGGCCAAGGCAGCGGGCAGGCGCCCGGTCGTCATCAACGCGGCGGCCTACACCGCGGTCGACAAGGCCGAGACCGAGTCGTCGCGCGCCTTCGCCGTCAACGCCGACGGCCCGCGCGTACTGGCCGCCGCGTGCTCGTCGCGCGGGGTGCCGCTGGTGCACGTGTCGACGGACTACGTGTTCGACGGCACGGCGACGAGCCCGTACGAGGTGGGCGCGCCGACCCGGCCGCAGTCGGTGTACGGGGTCACCAAGCTCGCGGGCGAACAGGCCGTGCTTGGCTCCGGCGCGCAGGCGTGGGTCGTGCGCACCGCGTGGGTCTACAGCGCCTTCGGCGCCAACTTCGTCAAGACGATGGCCCGGCTGGAGGGTTCCAGGGACACACTGTCCGTTGTGGACGACCAGCTCGGCGCCCCGACCTGGGCCGCCGACCTGGCCCGCGGGCTGGTGGAACTGGCGACCCGGATCACTGCCGGATCAGCTCCGAAGAGCCGGGTGCTGCACTGCGCGGGCGCCGGATCGGTTACGTGGTGCGGGTTCGCGCGGGCGGTCTTCGAGGAACTCGGCGCCGACCCGGCGCGGGTCCAGCCGTGCACGACCGCCGACTACCCGACCCCCGCCAAACGCCCGACCTACTCAGTACTGTCGGGCGCGGCGTGGGCGGCCGAGGGCCTGACCCCGCTACCGGACTGGCGCACGTCATTGTCGAGCGCGTTCAAGGCACACCCGAAGGGCTTCCTGCCCGAGGCGTAGTCAGCCCCCGAGTGCCACTTCGACGTGGCCTCAGCTGGGCGGGGTCGGGTGTACTGCCTCCGGACATGTCGGGTGCTCCTTCAACAGTCAGCTACGGTGGCCGAGATGTCGCAGCCAAGGATCTGGATTTTCCACGGTGACCACGCGCGTTGGGCTTCCGGTGTGTTTGCGACCAGCGAAGCAGGGCTGCTCTGGGCGGCCGAGCATCGTGTTACCGGGATTCTCGCCGAGTATTCAATCGGCGGCGCCTACGACGTCGCCGTCAGTGAAGGCCGATTCACTCCGACCCGGCCGCACCACGGCACACCCAACCATGTCGCCGGCTTCTCGCCAGGCCTCCAGCACTTCCACCTGACCGACGGCCACCCGAATATCTAGTCGCACGTACACGCTTCAGTGAGACTTACCCCCTGAGCTGCGCTTGTGCGAACCCCTGCGAACGAGGTCGTCACGCCGCGTGTTCGGCCAGCCAGGCGAGGACGTCGGGCGCGGCGGCGGCCAGGATGCCGCCGTGGTTGGCGCCTGGGTAGACGCGGTAGTCGATCCTTGATCCGTGGCCGCGCGACAGGGTGACCATGTCGTCGGTCGCTGGGGGCGGCACCACCGGATCGTCCGCGCCTTGCAGTACCAGGACCGGTCCGTCGGCCCGCCGGTGTCCGATCTCGTTGGCGGCGAACCATTCCCGCAGTCGGGTCGCCGTCGCGTCGCGGAGGAGGAACTCGGTGGTGGGCAGCGCGGCCTGCTCGTATCGCGCGGCGAGGTCGTCGAAGCAGAGTGTCCGCACCGCCGGGAGCATGGCCCGTGCCCGGTCGCCGAGGTAGTCGGCGAAGTCCAGGTCCGGGTACTGGGTGCCGAGCCCGACCAGCATCATCGAGTAGAAGGTCTGCTCCAGCGGACGCAGTTCGACGCTGGGGTCGGGCAGGAAGCCGGACATGTTCGGGGCGGGCGCGTAGACCACGGCGCCGCCGAAGTTCAGGCCCCGCCCGTAGTCGTCGGCGATCTCCGCGGTGGCCATCGCGGACTGTCCGCCCTGTGAGTGGCCTGCGGCCAGCCAGTTCCGGGACAGCGCGGGCGTCAGGTGCCGCGCGGCGCGGACGGAGTCGATGACCGACCGGGCCGCGGACTCGGGGATCAGGTACGGGTGGATGCCCGGGGTGCCGAGGCCGGGGTAGTCCGTGGCGACGACCGCGTATCCGGCGCGTAGGAACAGGTTGAGGGTCTTCTCGTAGTAGGCGCCCGCGCCCGGCACGGCGGAGGGGGCACACGCGTCGCCGATGCCTGTGGTGCCGTGGCTCCAGGCCACGACCGGCCAGCCGCCGGGCCGCGGTCGGCCGGGAGGCGTCAGCGTCAGGCCGCTCACCAGGATCGGGGCGCCTTGCGGGCTGGTGGACAGGTACTTGATGCGATGGGCCTTGGTGCCCCACGGGTAGAGCGTGGTCGTCGCGACCGATTCGGCCGAGATGAGCGTTCCCGCCCACGCTGTCGCGGCGCTCGCCGGTGTCGCTGTCCCGACAAGGGTGATCGATACGAGCGCGATCAGAGTCCGCATGCTTCCCCCAGTTCGATGTCCGATACGAACGTATTGAAGTACGCTGCCCACTATGTCATACAGTCGTATTGGGAGTGCGAGTGATTTCTGACGGGCACACGCGGGACGGCGTGATCCGCGCGTTGGTCGCGCTGGTCGCCGAACGCGGGATGGACGCGGTGAGCGTGCGCCAGGTGGCTGACGCCGCAGGTGTGTCGGCGGGCTTCGTCCAGCACCACTTCCGCACGAAACAGGCGATGCTGGCCGCCGCGATGGACGCTGTCACCGGTCAGGTCGAGTCCCGGGTGCGCGCGGTCGCCGACCAGGAGCCCGCCGACGCGCTGCGGGAGATCGCCAGGCAGCTCGTGCCGCTTGATGACGAAAGGGCTGTGGAGGGGCGGATCAGCCTGGCGTTCGTTGCCCACGCGATCACGGACCCGGAACTCAGCGCGAACTATCAGCGGACTTGGCGGCGGCTGGAGGAACTGCTCACCGGCCTGATCGCCGCGGTGCGTGGGCGGGCGAGGGGCTCGGCGGACGACCGGGCCGCGGCGGCGCTGCTGCTGGCCACGATCGACGGGCTCGCGATCGGCGGGGTGGCCGAACCGGGTCGCCTGGACCGGCGGCGGATCGCGGCCCTGCTGGCCCGTCAGCTCGACGCGGTCACGCGTGATGGTCGGCCAGGCGGGTCAGCAGCTCGTTGAGCTGCGCGCGCTCGGCGGATGACAGCGGCTCCAGCAAGGCGTCCTGGGCGTCGCCGATGACCCGGTCGAGGGCCTTGAGCTGCTTGGTTCCCGCCTTGGTGAGGCGGACGATGTTGCGCCTGCGGTCGAGCGGATCGGCGGCCCGGTCGACCCACCCCTGGTCGAGCAGGTCGGCGACGGCGCCCGCGACGTCACTGCGGTCGAGCCCGCACCGCCGGCCGAGGTCGGCCTGGCTGGCCGGGCCGAACTCCTCAAGCGCGGCGAGCATCGAGTAGTGGTACCGCCGGGTTCCAGTGCCTTCGAGACGGTCGGCGACGACATTTCGGGCGGTGACCGAGTTCTGGTTGATCAGCCAGCTCGTCAGCGTGCGCAGGCGGGCCGGTGCTGAGCGAGTGTCCATGTGAATCACCGTAGCGCTTGCGGCCGACCGATGATACGTTGGTTTAACCAACGTTGGCGCGGCCAACGAAAACTGAGGAGTGTCGATGGAAGCGGTTTTCGAGATCACGCAGTTGGTCTACCGGCTCGGGGCTTGCCTTGACGATCACCGGTTCGACGACCTCGTGGGCCTGTTCACCGCGGACGCGACTGCCCGGACGCCTGGAGGTGAGGCGGCCGGGCGGGACGCGGTGATCGCGCAGGCCACGCGGAACCATGAGGAATACCAGCGGATCCAGCACCTGATCTCGAACGTGCTGGTCGACGTGGACGGCTCGGCGGCGTCGGTACGGGCGAATCTGGTCGGGACGTTCGTGGGCTCCGATGGGGCTCCGGTGCTGGAACTCGGCGCGGTGTACCGCTTCGGCGCCCGGCGGGTGGGCGACGGGTGGCGGTTGTCGGCGGTCGAGGTCGAGCCGCTGTGGCGGACGGCCGCGTAGGATTGTTCTACAATTCTACATTCGAATAATCCTACGCGGGCTGGATCAAGTCCCAACGGTTGCCGTAGAGGTCCTCAAAGACGACCACGTGGCCGAAAGTCTCCCGCCGCGGTTCCTCCAGGAACCGCACGCCTGCGGCCAGCATGCGCTGATGATCGCCAGGCAGATCGTCGGTGGTTAGGAACAGGAACACCCGGCCGCCGGTCTGGTCGCCGACCCGCTCCACCTGCGCGGGTGTGTCCGCCAGGGCGAGGAGCACGCCGGTCTCGCGCGCCCCGGGCGGCGTTACGACCACCCACCTCTTGGCGTCGCCCAAGTCGGTGTCCTCGGTCAGGCGGAAGCCGAGGGTGTCGGTGTAGAACGCGATGGCTTCGTCGTAGTCGGACACGAGCACGGACACGAGGCTGAGATGCTGCATGGCCTCATGCTGCCAACGCGAGTGCGCTACGTCGACTGGGCTACGTCGACTGGTAGGCGGCGATCGTCAGTTCCGCGCAGCGGCGCCAGGTGTGGGTGGCGGCGTGGGTTCGGCGGGCGGAGAGCGTGGCGGGGGACAGCGGGGTGTCCAGCACGGCGTTCAGCGCCACCGCCATCGCCTCCGTGTCGCCGAACGGCACCAGGGTCGCGTGGCCGCCGGAGACCTCGCGCAGCGCGGGCACATCCGAGCACACCACCGGCACGTCGCACGCCATCGCTTCCAGCACCGGCAAACCGAAGCCTTCGTCCCGCGACGGCAGCACCAAGGCGCTCGCGCCCGCGACCACCCCACGAAGGTCCACTTCGGACAGATAGCCGGTGGAGATCACCCGCTCGGACCCGACCGCGTGTCCCGGGCCGGTCAGCACCAGCGGCGGCAGCGACGGGTTCGCGGCGTGCGCGTCGAGCAGCCAGCCCAAGGCCTTGCGCGGACCGGCGGCGCCGACGAACAGCAGGTATTCCTTGGGCAGGCCGATCTTCGCGACCAGGGCCTCATTCGGCGGACGGGCGGTGAACCACTGCGGGTCGACGCCGAGCGGGGTCACCCGGACCTTGTCCTCGGCGACGCCGAGGCGTTCGACGACGCGTTCGGCCACCGCCCGGGTCGGGGTGCAGATGACTGTCGCACGCTCCGCCGACAGCCGCACCAGCCGAGGCAGTTCGGCGTCGCTCGGTGGGAGTTCGTCGGGGAATTCGAGGAACGCCAGGTCGTGGATCGTCAGCACGCCCTTGGCCCGGATCGAGGCGGGCAGGACGAAGTTCGTCCCGTGCACGACGTCGGTGAACCCGGCGAACAGCTCGATCGGCGGGAACGGCCCGCGCAGCCACGCCTTGCGCAGCAGCCTGGCGGGCACCGGGATGCCCCGCGCCTGCGAGCCGTGCGGCAGGACCCGGCGGAGCTTGCGCCAGCCGCGCAGGGTGAAGGCGACCGCGCGCATGTTCACGTCCGGCGACGAGGCGAGTTCCTCGGCGAGGGCCGCGGTGTAGCGGCCGACGCCGGTGCGGGAACCCAGCAGCGGGGTCCCGTCGATCAGGACGCGGATCGGTCTGTCAGACATCGCGCGGACCACCTCCGCGGAGTTTCTCCCTGGCGAGCCTACGCACCCGGCCCGCGGCGCGGCGGGCGAGTTCGGTCGGCCCGCCGCCGTCGAGGTATTCGCGGACGAGGGCCAGATCGCGGCGGACAGTGCCCGCCGCGCCCAGCGGGGCCCGGCGGACCAGCGGCTCGGCGCCAGGCAGTCGGTCGGTGGCCGGACGCGGGTCGCGGCAGAACGCGGTCAGCGGGGCCAGGACGTTCTCCCAGGTGAACCGCTCGCGCACGGCGGCGATCCGGTCCTGGCAGGCCTGGGCGAACTCCGCGTCGTAGAGGACCTTCTCCAGCGCGTCGGCGAGGGCATCGGTGTCCTCCGCCGGGACGACGATGCCAAGGCCCTCGGCGCGGACGAGTTCGGCGAACGAGTCGCCGTCGGTGGTGACGATCGGCAGGCCCGCCCACAGGTAGTCCAGCACCCGGGTGCGGAAGGCGAAGGTCGTCTCCACGTGCTCGTAGTGCGTGGTGACCCCGCAGTCGGCGTCGAGCAGCCAGTCCTGGCGCTGGTCGTAGGGCACCCACGTCTCGTTGAAGAACACGTGCCTGCCGGTGAGGTCCAGCCGCCCGGCCAGCGCGCGCACCTGGGCGCCGATGTCCATCTCCGGGACCTCGGGGTTCGGGTGCTTCATCCCCAGGAAGACCAGCCGGACCTCCGGCCGCCGACGCGCCAGCACGCCCATGGCGCTGACCAGCGTCAGCGGGTCGAACCAGCTGTAGACGCCGCCTGCCCAGAGCACGACCTTGTCGCCGTCGCCGATGCCGGGGATGCCGCCCTTGATCGGGTTGCGGCTCTGCTGTGGCGGCTTGCCGGACAGGCCGAACGGCACCACGTCCAGCACCGACCGCAGCGTCGGGTCGCCGTCGTAGAGCGCGGGGGTCAGTCTGCCGAGGGACATCAGGTGGCCCAGCCAGAAGTGTCGCTGCCGCTCGGAGGCGCACAGGAAGAAGTCGCCGCGCTCCAGTTGCGTGTTGAGCACCTTGGTCACCCCGACCAAGTCCAGCTCACGCTTCTCGGCGATGTCGTCCTTGCCCTGCTCCAACAGTTCCAGGTGCATCGGGTCGTAGACGTCGCACACGACGATCTTCGTCGAGTCGGCCTTCTTGAGCGACGGCACCAGTTCCAGCGCGTGGCCCTGGACGATCACCACGTCCGCCCACGCCACATGGGGTTCCAGCTCGCGACGTTTGGCCCGCACGACAGGGAAAGCCGCGTCCGGCGGGGCGCACACGGGGTTGACCGTCACCAGTCGCACATCGTGTTCGGCGGCCAGTACGTCGGCCATGTTCCACGCCCGGATCGCCGGACCCGCCATCCGCTCGGAGATCGCGTCCCCGGTGATCACCAGGATCTTCCTGCGCGCGCCGAAAGCCTGTTCCAGACCAAGCGCCTCGACGATCGCCTCGTGCGCGGCGAGGTAGCGCGGCAGCGGGTACGCGGGCTCCATCGCCTTGCGCATCAAGGGAACCAGGTCCGCGTCGGACCGCACCCGGGCCGCTTGCTCGACGGCGCGGGAGGCCGCCAGCGACGGCAGCAGCTCGACGAACTGGTCGATCGCCAGGATGCCCGCGAGCGTGGTCCGGGGGATGGACACCGGGCCCTCGCTGTCGTCGCGGCGGGTGATCTCCAGCTGGGTCGGGTCGATCTCGCCGCGCGCGGTGGCCCTGCGCACGGCCAGCGCCAGCGCGCCCGGCAGCGCCTTGGCTAGGGTCTCGTCCGACAGGTTTTTGTAGAGCGACGCCAACGCGTTGCGCTCCAACAGGTACAGCTCGCGGGACTGATCCTTGGTGTCCACTTCGGACATCGAGGCGTGGTGGCGGTGGTAGGCGAGCGACGTCGGCTCGTAGCGCACCCGCCAGCCACGCAGGTTCAGTCGCCAGCCAAGGTCGACGTCCTCGTAGAACATGAAGTACCGCTCGTCGAACCCGCCGAGCTCGCGGTAGACGCCCGCGCGGACGAACATCGCCGCGCCAGTGGCGAAAAGCACGTCGCGCGGGTCGTCGTGGCTGCCGTCGTCCGGCAGGCCCGCGTGCCGCTTGTAGCCCATGCCGAACCAGGTCAGACCCGCGTCGACGAAGTCGATGTGCGTGCCGTCCCAGTCCAGGACCTTGCTCGCGACGGCCGCGACGTCGGGCTGCTCGGTGAGCACCCGGACGGCCGCGCGGGCCCACTGCGGATCGGGGCGGGCGTCGTTGTTGAGGAAGGCGAGGACCGTGCCCCGAGCGTGCTGGACGCCGAGGTTGCAACCGCCCGCGAAGCCAAGGTTGTCCGGCGCCTCGATCAGCTCGACGCCGTCGACGGCGCGGATCTTCTCAGCGCTGCCGTCCCCCGAGGCGTTGTCCACGCAGATGACCTGCAGGCGGTCGGCCGGGTAGTCGAGGTCGGCCCGCAGCGCGCGCAGGCAGGTCAGGGTGTCTTCGGCGCCCCGGTAGTTCACCAAGATTACCGACAGTGTGGGCAGTGCCCCCTCGACCACGCCGACTCCTCCCCGTCGCTCCTGGGCCATAGCGTGCCTTATCCGGGGCCGCTCATGTCGCGCGACCGGCCGGACCACTCCCGCCAGACCGCGGCCCGCGCGTCCGGGGCCCAGAGTTTGATCTTGACGCGGGTCGTGAGCGCCCGCGGGAGCCGGGCGCCGACCTGGAGCAACACCCGCAGCCGCAGCCCGACCCGGAAGTTGTGCGCGTCCGGTACCACGCTGCTCCCTTTGAACTTCGCCCGGCGCAGCAGCGGCAGGGCGGCGGTGAGCAGCGCGAACCGGGCGAGTTGGACGATGGCGACCCGGGCAGGCGCGCACCGCAGCAGCGTGACCAGCCGGTTGCGCTCGTTCCAGAGGTGGAACTCGGCCGACCCGGGCTCGGTGCTCGCCCCGTGCAGATGGGCGACCTCGACCGGGACCGCGACGACCGACCAGCCCGCCAGTCGCAGCCGCCACGACGTGTCGGTGTCCTCGTAGTAACAGAAGAAATCGCCCGGCACCCCGCCCACCTGCGCCAACGCGGCAGTGCGGACAAGCGCGGCGCCACCGCAGAAGCCGAAGACCGGGCTGGAGTCGGTGTCGGCGCCATAGCCGTCATCAGTCAGGCGGACCCCGACCGACTGGACTTCTCCCGACGGGCTGACCAGCCGCGCGCTGGCCGCGCCCGCGGTCGGATCGGCGTCGAGGGCGTCCTCCATCCGGGCCAGCCAGTCCGCGGCGGGGACGGCGTCGTCGTTGAGCCACGCGACGTACTGGGTGCCGGGACGGACCCCGGCCAACGCGCCCGCGTAGCCGACGTTGACCGGCAGCCTGATCACCTCGGGCCCGCTCGGGTGGGCGGCCAGGACGGCGGCGGTCCCGTCGGTGGATGCGTTGTCGACGACGATCGCGCGGTGCGGCCTGGTCTGCGCGGCAAGGGCGTCGAGGCACGCGCCGACGTGGTCCCGGCCGCGCCAGGTGACGACGACGACGGTCGTGCGGACGTTCACCGGGGCGAGGCTACCGCCGCACGTGCCATCCTTCCCGCGTGCCCGCGCTGGTCGTCCTCACCGAGCAACTGCTGTCCCCGGTCCCCGGCGGCACCGGCCGCTACACCCGGGAGCTGGCCGCCGCCCTGGCCGCGACCGCGCCCGACGGGTGGTCCGTCCGCGGTGTCACCGCCCGCCACCGCGACCTGACCTCGGCGAAGATCCCCGGCGTGCTGGGTCCGCACGCGCTCGCGCTGCCTCGGCGCGCGTTGACGCTGGGCTGGGAATACGGCCTGCCGCTATGGCCCGGCGGCGACATCGTCCACGCGCCGACCCCGCTCGCCCCGCCCGCGCGCCGACGCCGCGGGCTGGTGGTCACGGTGCACGACACCGTGCCGTTCACCCACCCCGAGACGCTGACCCCGCGCGGCGCCGCCTGGCACCGCAAGGTGATCCGCCGGGCGACAGCCACCGCCGACGCGGTGATCGTGCCGACCCAGGCGGTCGCCGACGACCTGGCCAGGCACGCGCCGGGGCAGGCGCCGGTGCACGTGATCGGCCACGGCGTCACCGCGGCCGAACCGACCCCGGTCGAGGGTCTGCCGTCGGGATACGTGCTGGCCATCGGCACCGTCGAGCCGCGCAAGGGCCTCGACACCCTCGTCGCCGCGATGGCGGGCGTGCCGCGTGACCTCGTCGTCGTCGGCCCTCAGGGCTGGGGTGAGGTGGATCTCACCGCGCTCGCCGACCGGCACGGCCTGCCCCGCGCGCGGCTGCGCGTCCTCGGCCGCGTCACCGACGGCGAGCTGGCCGCGGTGCTGCGCGGCGCGGCGGTGCTGGCCGCGCCGAGCCGGGCCGAGGGGTTCGGGCTGCCCGTGCTCGAGGCGATGGCGGCGGGTGTTCCGGTGGTGCACTCGGACGCGCCCGCGCTGGTCGAGGTCGCGGGCGGGGCCGGGATCACCGCGCGCCGCGACGATCCCGCCGATCTCGCGCGCGCGTTGACCGAGGTGCTCGACCGGCCGGATCTCGCCGCCGATCTTGTCGCCAGAGGTCGCTCCCGGGCCGCCACCTTCACCTGGACGGGTGCCGCCGAGGCGGTCTGGCGACTGCACGTGGACTGGTGGGCGAACAGCCGTCGAGAGGGAAGTTAACCCGTTCGGTCAGTTCGCCGACACTGACCGTCGTACGCTGTCGAGCGTGTCCGACCCCGCCGTCCTCATCGACGCGACCGCGGTGCCAGCGGACCGCGGCGGGGTGGGCCGGTACGTCGACTCCCTGGTCGCGGCCCTGGCGGCCGACGGCGCCGCACTCAGCGTGGTCTGCCAGCCCCGCGACACCCGGCTCTACAGCGAGCTGGCGCCCGACTCGCGGATCGTGCCGACCTCGGCGTCGGTGACCACCCGCACCGCCCGGCTGACCTGGGAACAGACCACGCTGCCCCGGCTCGTGCGCAAGCTCGGCGTCGACGTGCTGCACAGCCCGCACTACACGATCCCGCTGGCCAACCCGGCCGCGTCGGTGGTCACCCTGCACGACGCGACGTTCTTCACCGACGCCGTCCTGCACCATTCGATCAAGGCCACGTTCTTCCGCGCCTGGACCAAGACCGCGCTGGTCCGCGCCGCGCGCTGCGTCGTGCCGAGCGTGGCGACCGCGGCCGAGCTGACCAGGGTCGCCAAGGCCGACCCGCGCAGGCTCGACGTCATCCAGCACGGCGTGGACACCGAGCGGTTCCACCCGCCGTCGCCTGCCGAGGTCGCCGCCGCGCGGGCCGTCGTCGGCCTCGGCGACCAGCCCTATGTCGCCTTCCTCGGCGCGCTGGAGCCGCGCAAGAACGTGCCCGCGCTGATCCGCGGGTTCGCCGCGGCGTGCCGGGGCCGGGCCGAGCCGCCCGCGCTGGTCTTGGCCGGTCAGCCCGGCTGGGACCACCAGATCGAACGCGCGCTCGACGCGGTGCCGCACCGGCTGCGGGTGATCCGCGCCGGATATCTGCCGTTCGACAACCTCGCCGGTTTCCTCGGCGGCGCCGCGCTGGTCGCCTACCCCAGCCTCGGTGAGGGCTTCGGCCTGCCGGTCCTGGAAGCCATGGCGTGCGGGGCGTGTGTGCTGACCACCCGCAGGCTGTCGCTGCCGGAGGTCGGCGGCGAGGCCGTGGCGTACTGCGGTGTCGGCGCGGGCGACATCGGCCCCGCGATCGCCGACCTACTCGACGACCCGGCCCGCCGGGCCGCGCTGTCGGGTGCCGCGCAGCAGCGGTCGAAGGAGTTCTCCTGGAGCCAGAGCGCCGACCGCCACCGCGAGGTGTACGGCCAGGCGCTGCTGACCCACCGCCGCGCGCGCTGAGCCTGCGTGCACAATGTCTGGTCGTGACCGAAACCACCGCCTACGGTGCCGAGATCGCCGTCGTGACCGTGACTTACTCGCCCGGGGAGACGCTTGAGCGGTTCCTCGTGACGCTGGACAAGGCCACCACCCGGCCGGTCCACGTGATCCTGGCTGACAACGGCTCCACCGACGGCGCCCCCGAGGCCGCCGCCGACGCCCACGACAACGTGGACCTCGTCCGCACCGGCGGAAACCTCGGCTACGGCGCGGGCGCCAATCGCGGCGTCGCCGCACTCGACGACAGCTTCGGCTGGATCGTGATCTCCAACCCGGACGTCGAATGGGAGCCGGGTTCGCTGGACACCTTGATCGAGGCCGCCGACCGCTGGCCCCGAGGCGGCGCGTTCGGCCCGCTGATCACCGAGCAGAGCGGTGCGGTGTACCCGTCCGCGCGCGAGATTCCCTCGTTGGGCAAGGGAATCGGGCACGGCGTGCTTGGCAAAGTGTGGCCGGGCAACCCGTGGACGAAGGCGTACAAGCAGTCGGCGACGGATGTCCGGGAGCGGGTCGCGGGCTGGTTGTCCGGCTCCTGCTTCCTGATCCGGCGGGAAGCCTTCGACTCGGTCGACGGGTTCGATTCGCGGTATTTCATGTACTTCGAGGATGTGGACCTGGGCGAACGACTTGGCCGGGCGGGCTGGCAGAACGTGTACGTGCCGTCGGCGAAGGTCATGCACATCCAGGGTGTTTCCACGGCCAAGGCGTCGGCCAAGATGCTGGCGGCACACCACGACAGCGCATATCGCTACATCGCCGACCGGCATGTGGGGCCGGTGTGGGCGCCTGTTCGGCTGGCGGTCAAGGCTGGACTCGCGCTTCGTCTGAAGCTGGAGACGAAGCGGGCGTGACCTATT
>DATLIA010000216.1:0-12020 GCA_035540215.1 Actinokineospora sp.
GTTCCCCGTCGGCGGGTTCGCCGGCCGCGAGCGGATGAAGCTGCGCGACGTGCTCGGCGTGCTGCGTGACTCGTACTGCAGAACCGTGGGTGTCGAGTACACCTACATCCTCGACCCCGCCGAGCGCCGCTGGATCCAGGACCGCGTCGAGGTCGCCCACGAGAAGCCCGCGGCGGCCGTGCAGAAGTACGTGCTGTCGAAGCTCAACGCCGCCGAGGCGTTCGAGACCTTCCTGCAGACCAAGTACGTCGGCCAGAAGCGGTTCTCGCTGGAGGGCGGCGAGTCCGTCATCCCGCTGCTCGACACGATCCTCGACAAGGCCGCCGAGTACGAGCTCGACGAGGTCGTCATCGGCATGCCGCACCGCGGCCGCCTGAACGTGCTGGCCAACATCGTCGGCAAGCCGATCTCGCAGATCTTCCAGGAGTTCGAGGGCAACCTCGACCCGGGCCAGGCGCACGGCTCCGGCGACGTGAAGTACCACCTCGGCGCCGAGGGCAAGTACTTCCGCATGTTCGGCGACGGCGAGACCAAGGTGTCGCTGACGGCCAACCCCTCGCACCTGGAGACCGTCGACCCGGTCCTGGAGGGCATCGTCCGCGCCAAGCAGGACCTGCTCAACAAGGGCGACGCCAGCGGTGTGGGCTTCTCGGTCCTGCCGGTCGCCCTGCACGGCGACGCCGCGTTCGCGGGCCAGGGCGTGGTCGCCGAGACCCTGAACCTGGCGCTGCTGCGCGGCTACCGCACCGGCGGCACCGTGCACGTGATCATCAACAACCAGGTCGGCTTCACCACCGCCCCGGAGCACTCGCGGTCCAGCCAGTACGCCACCGACGTCGCCAAGATGATCCAGGCGCCGGTGTTCCACGTGAACGGCGACGACCCGGAGGCCTGCTACTGGGTGGCGCGCCTGGCGATGGACTACCGGCAGACGTTCAACAAGGACGTCGTGATCGACCTGGTCTGCTACCGCCGCCGCGGCCACAACGAGGGCGACGACCCCTCGATGACCCAGCCCGGCATGTACGACATCATCGACACGAAGCGGTCGGTCCGTAAGGGCTACACCGAGTCGCTGATCGGGCGCGGTGACATCTCCGTCGAGGAGGCTGAGAAGGCGCTGCGCGACTTCTCCAGCCAGTTGGAGCACGTCTTCAACGAGGTCAGGGAGCTGGAGAAGCACCCGATCATGGCCAGCCCCTCGGTGGAGTCCGAGCAGCAGGTGCCCGCCAAGCTCGCCACCGGCGTGAGCAACGCGGTGCTCGAACGCATCGCCGACGCGCACACCGACCTCCCGGAGGGCTTCAGCCCGCACCCGAGGGTCAAGCCCGTGCTCGACCGCCGGGAGAAGATGGCCCGCGATGGCGACATCGACTGGGCCTTCGGCGAACTGCTGGCGTTCGGCTCCCTCAACATCGAGGGCCGGACCGTGCGGTTGGCGGGCCAGGACTCGCGGCGCGGCACGTTCACCCAGCGGCACGCGGCGATCATCGACCGCAAGACGGGCAAGGAATACCTGCCCCTGCAGAACCTCGTCGAGGACCAGGGCAAGTTCATGGTCTACGACTCGGCGCTGTCGGAGTACGCGGCGCTGGGCTTCGAGTACGGCTACTCGGTGGCCAACCCGGACGCACTGGTGCTGTGGGAGGCGCAGTTCGGCGACTTCGTCAACGGTGCCCAGTCGGTGATCGACGAGTACATCTCCTCGTCGGAGGCCAAGTGGGGCCAGGTGTCCGACGTGGTCGTGCTGCTGCCGCACGGCCACGAGGGCCAGGGCCCAGACCACACCTCGGGCCGCATCGAGCGCTGGCTGCAGCTGTGCGCCGAGGGCTCGATGACGGTGTCGGTGCCCTCGACCCCGGCGAACTACTTCCACCTGCTGCGCCGCCACGCCCTCGACGGCGTGCAGCGTCCGCTGGTGGTGTTCACGCCGAAGTCCATGCTGCGCAACAAGGCCGCGACCAGCCCGGTCGCCGACTTCGTCACCGGCACCCGCTTCCAGAAGGTCATCGACGACCCGACGGCGCCGGACCCGGCAGGCGTGACGAAGATCCTCTTTGTCTCCGGCAAGCTGTACTACGAGCTGGCCGCGGAGAAGGCGAAGCTCGCGGCCACCAACACCGCGATCGTCCGCGTCGAACAGCTTTACCCGATGCCGATCGAGAGCCTCACGGCGATCTTCGAGCGCTACCCCAACGCGAAGGACCTGCGTTGGGTGCAGGAGGAGCCCGCCAACCAGGGTTCGTGGCCGTTCTACGGCCTGACCCTGCCGGAGGAGCTGCCGCAGTACGTCACCAAGCTCACCCGCGTCTCCCGGCGGCCGATGTCGGCCCCGTCGGCCGGGTCGAGCAAGGTCCACGAACTCGAGCAGCGCGCGCTGATCGAGAAGGCGTTCAACTGATCACCTGACAGACCAGCGGAGCCGCCGAACCCAGGTTCGGCGGCTCCGCCGTTTCAAGGAGACACCGTGTACTTCACCGATCGCGGCATCGAGGAACTCGAAAACCGCCGCGGCGACGAGGAAATCACCTTCGCCTGGCTCGCCGACCGCCTCCGCGCCTTCGTCGACGCCAACCCGGATTTCGAAACCCCCATCGAACGCCTCGCCACCTTCCTAGCCCGCGACGACGACATCGACGACTGAGACCAGTCGGCTACGCTGAGGCAGGAGGTGGACGATGACTGCACTGCCGGACTGGATGACTTTACGACCGGGTGGATTGACCGCAGCGGACTACGAAGCGCTGCCAGAAGAAGTCAGCCGCCGGATCGAAGTCGTCGATGGAGCAATCATCGTGAACGCAGCCCCGCGCCGACCACATCAGCGGGCGGTACGGCGCCTCGCGAACGTCCTGGAAGGGGCGTTGGGCGATCGCTTGGCCGTGGACTTCGACATCGATCTCCGGCTCCGGGACATCCCATTGCTCAATCGCCGGCCGGATGTTGTCGTCTACGACGGCGCGCTGGCTGACGACGATGTTCTCCGCGCGAAGCACTGCTTGCTGGTCATCGAGGTCATGTCCCCCGGTTCGGTGACGACCGATCAGACGGACAAGCCTGCCGAGTACGCTGCGGCCGGGATCCCGCACTTCTGGCGGTTGGAAAGCGCGCAGGACGACGAATACCGGCTGACGCTGTTCCGGTATCGCCTCGACCCCACGACGAGGACTTACGCCTCGGCCGGGGTCGACACCGGCAAAGCCGTGATCGCCGATCCGGTCGATGTGTCGTTCGACCTCATCGACTTGACCTGATCCGCTTCGCACCCCGCGCACGATCAGCGCGGGGTGCGAGCGGCACCTCACCAGGCGTAGGCCTCCGGGGCGGGCTTGGCGCCGTTGGGTGCGGGCGGCGGGAACAACTCGTCGAGCTTGGCGAGTGTTTCCGCGTCCAGCTTGAGTTCCAGCGCGTCCAGTGAGTTGTCGAGCTGCTCCACGGTGCGCGGACCCACGATCGGGCCGGTGACCCCGTCCTGGTGCAGCAGCCACGCCAGCCCAACGGTCGCGGGATCCGCGCCCAGGTCGGCGCACAGCTTCTCGTAGGCCTCGATCGACGACCGGTGCGTGCCGAGCGCGTCGCCCGAGCGGCCCTTGCCCGCACGGGACCCGGTGCCGTCGCGCTCCTTGCGGATGGCGCCGCCGAGGAGGCCGCCGTGCAGCGGGGACCACGGGATCACGCCGAGACCGTAGTGGCGGGCCGCCGGCAGGACCTCCAGCTCGATCCACCTGGTCAGCAGGTTGTAGATCGACTGCTCGCTCACTAGCCCGAGGAAGTGCCGCGCCTTCGCCGCTTCCTGCGCCTGCGCCAGGTGCCAGCCCGCGAAGTTGGACGAGCCGAAGTACAGCACCTTGCCCTGCTGCCGCAGCACACTGAACGCCTCCCAGATCTCCTCCCACGGGGTGCTCCGGTCGACGTGGTGCATCTGGTAGAGGTCGATGTAGTCGGTGTTCAGCCGCCGCAGCGAGCCCTCGACGGCGCGCTTGATGTTCAGTGCGGACAGGAAGGTCTCATTGGGCCAGTCGCCCATGCTGCCGTAGAGCTTGGTCGCCAGGACCGTCTTCTCGCGCCGCGCGCCGCCTTGGTCGAACCACCGGCCGATGATCTGCTCGGTGACCCCTTCGCCCTTCTGCCAGCCATAGACGTTGGCCGTGTCGAAGAAGTTGATGCCGTGCTCGTGCGCACGGTCCATGATCGTGTGGCTGTCCGCTTCCGTGGTCTCTGGACCGAAGTTCATCGTCCCGAGGACGAGGCGGGAGACCGACAGGCCGCTACGGCCGAGGTGGGTGTACTCCATGCCGCCAACCTACGCCTGGAGCCACTCCAGCATCCTGACCTGCCCACATGCCGGGCGCCTACCGCGCCCGCGCCCCCGCCCGCCACACCGCCCAGGTCAGCGGCACCCCCGGCCGATACGCCAGGTGCGTCGCCGATGGAGCGTCGAGAACGTGCAGGTCAGCGCGGGCCCCCGGCCAGATCACGCCGACGTCGTCACGCCGCAGGGCCTGCGCGCCGCCGAGTGTCGCGGCGCGGACCGCCTCGGCGACGGACATCCGCATCTGCAGGACGGCCGTGGTGACGCAATAGGCCATCGATGACGTGTAGGACGAACCCGGGTTGCAGTTGGACGCCAACGCGACAGTCGCGCCCGCGTCGAGCAACGCGCGCGCGTCCGGGAGGGACTGGCGGGTCGACAGGTCGCACGCGGGCAACAGGGTGGCCACGGTGTCCGACGACGCCAGTGCGTCCACATCGGACTGGGTGAGGTAGGTGCAGTGGTCGACGCTGGCGGCGCCGAGTTCGACGGCCAGCCGCACGCCGGGTCCTGGTCCGAGCTGGTTGCCGTGCACCCGCAGCCCCAGCCCCTTGGCGGCGGCGGCCTTGAGTACCGCACGCGACTGGGCCTCGTCGAACGCGCCCGTCTCGCAGAACACGTCGGCCCACCGCACATACGGCGCTACCGCGTCGAGCATGGGGCCGGTCACCAAGTCCACATAGGACTCCGCATCGGTGCCCGCGGGAACCAGGTGGGCGCCGAGAAAGGTGATCTCGTCGGCCTGCGCGGCGGCGATGCGGGCCGAGCGGACCTCGTCGTCGACGGTGAGGCCGTAGCCGGTCTTGGTCTCGATGCACGTCGTGCCCTGGGCGACCGCTTCGGCGATGTGCTTGCGCAGACCGGCGGCCAGTTCGTCGTCGGTGGCCGCACGGGTCGCGCCGACGGTGACGGCGATACCGCCCGCGGTGTAGGGCTCGCCCGCCATCCTGGCCCGGAACTCGGCCGTGCGGTCGCCCGCGAACACCAGGTGGGTGTGGCTATCGACCCAGCCGGGCAGCACCGCCCGCCCCTCGACGTCGACGCACTCGTCGGCGTCCGGCGCCGATGAGGCGGCCCCGACCCAGGCGATCCGGTCACCGTCGATGACCACCGCCGCACCGGCAAGCGGGTCGCCGTCGTTGGTCGTCAGTTCGCCGATTCCGGTCACCAGGATGCTCACGCCCACAGCCCTTCGATCGCCTTGCCCAGCATCGCCCCGACGTCACCGAGCCGGTGGACGCCCTCGCGCACCACGACCCGGCCGCCGACGACCACGGTGTCCACATCGGACGCAGTCGCGGCCAGCATGACCTGCCCGGGAAGACATCCCGCCGTCCGAACGGTGTCGAGTCGGACCGAGACGAGGTCAGCAGGCGCGCCGACCTCGATCCGTCCGGCTTCCGGCCAGCCAAGGCTCGTGTGACCAGCCGACGTCAGCGCGGTGACCAGTTCGTCCGGGCTCAGCCTGCCCCGCTGCCCGGTGCGCAGCCGCTCGCCGTGCTCGACCGCGCGCGCCTCGGTCAACGGGTCGACCACGGCGTGCTGGTCACTGCCCAGCGACAGCGGCGAACCCGCGTCGAGAAGTTCGCGGGCGGGCCCGATCCCGTCGGCGAGGTCGCCCTCAGTGGTCGGGCAGAAGCAGGCCCCGGTCCCCGACCCACCGAGCAGGGCGATGTCGCCCGCGGTGAGGTGGGTGGCGTGCACCGCCGTGGTCCGCGGCGCGAGCACGCTGGCGTCCGCCAGCAGTTGGGTGGGGGTGCGCCCGTAGGCGGCCAGGCAGGCCTCGTTCTCGGCGGGCTGCTCGGACAGGTGCACATGCAGCGGCCCGTCGACCGCCGCGACCTCGGCCAACGCGGCCCGCGGCACCGCCCGAACCGAGTGGATCGCCGCCCCGATCCGGGTCGTGGCGTCCGCCCGGAGATCGGCGACCCTGACCGCCCACGCCTCGGCCGTGCCGTCACTGAACCGACGCTGTTCAGCGGACACCGGCGTGTCGATACCGCCCGCGAGATAGCAGGTGTCGAGCAACGTGATCCGAATCCCGGCGTCCCGCGCGGCCTCGACCAACGCCACCCCCATGGCGTTGGGATCGGCGTAACGGCGACCACCGGGCGCGTGGTGCAGGTAGTGGAACTCGCCGACACAGGTGATCCCCGCCAGCGCCATCTCGGCGAACACGGCACGGGCCAGCGTCAGATAGCTCTCGGGATCCAGCTTGGCGGCCAAGGCATACATCCGCTCCCGCCAGGTCCAGAACGTCCCACCATCACCATGCGTCCGCCCACGCAACGCCCGATGAAACGCATGCGAATGCGCATTGGCGAACCCCGGAAAAACCAACCCCGCCAACACAACAACCCCAGCACCACCACGCAGGTCCCCAGCACCACCACGCGAACCCCCAGCGCCACCAACACCCGCGCCGCCAGGCGAGTCCCCAGCGCCGCTACTTCCCACACCCACGTCGGCGCCAGCGCCAAAACCCTCCGCGCGCAGCCCCCACCCTTCCCCGGGGGGACGGCCCTTGGCCAGTCTATCGGTGGGGGGTGACAAATGATCTTGTTCGCGGGGTGTCTGTGGATAACTTGTCTGATGTGTGGATATGTCGGTGATGGTGCCGTTCTCGGCCGCCGTGATGAGGACTCCCGGGGCGATGCCGGTCGGCAGCCAGGCGTTCTCGCACCAGTACGTGGTCATCGGGACAGGTGCTCCAAGACGTCCGCCAAGGCCGCCGAGCCTGCCGCGCAGTCGTCGGGCTCGGCGTATTCGGAGGGGGCGTGGCTGACGCCGGTCGGGTTGCGGACGAACAGCATCGCCGTCGGGACGTGCGCGGCGAGGATGCCCGCGTCGTGGCCTGCGCCAGTCGGCAGGGCCGGGACGCCGCCCAGGTGGGCGGCCAAGTCGTCGCGCAGGGCCGGGTCGAACACCACAGTGTCCCCATAGGACTCTTCGGTGACCGCCACCGTGCAACCCTCGTCCGAAGCGGCGGCGGCCGCGGCGGCCGTGATCGCGGCGACGACCGCGCGGGTGCGCGCGTCGTCGTCGGCTCGGGCGTCGAGCCAGACGTCGACGGTCGAGGCGATCACGTTGGTACCGCCCGGATTCGGGACAATCCGGCCGACCGTCGCACGCGCGCCCTCGACCGCGGACGCGGCGCGCCTGGCGGCTGCGATCAGGGCGGCGGCGGGGAGCATCGGGTCGCGGCGGTCCCCCATCAGGGTCGCGCCCGCGTGGTTGCCCTCGCCGGTGAAGGTGAACCGCCAGCGGCCGTGGGCCAGGATCGAGCTGGCCACGCCGACTGGAGCCGCGAGGTCGACCAGCCCTCGCCCCTGTTCGACGTGCAGCTCCACAAACGTGCCGATCCGGCCAAGCGCGACTCGATCGTGTCCCAGCCCAGCGGGATCCAGACCTGCGGCCCGAACCGCCTCAGCCAGGCTGACGCCGTTCGAGTCAGTCAGGGCCAGCGCCTTGTCCGCCGACAGCGCCCCCGTCATGAGCCGCGAGCCCAGGCAGGCGACGCCGAAACGGCCGCCCTCCTCCTCCGGGAACACCGCGATCGCCAGCGGCTTCCCCGGCTGGAAACCCCTACCGCGCAACAGATCGACTGCCTCCAGGGCCGCCGTGACACCCAGCGGGCCATCGAAAGCACCGCCGCCCGGCACCGAGTCCAGGTGGCTCCCGGTGACGATCGCGCCGTCGCCGGGGGCGCCCCACCAAGCCCACAGCGTGCCGTTGCGGTCGGTCTCGACGTCGAGCCCACGCGCCGCGGCCTCGGCGGTGAACCATGAGCGCAGCTCAAGCTCCGCCGAGTCGAACCCGTGCCGCGAATACCCGCCGCGGCGCCGGTCGACGCCGACGTCGGCGATGGCGGCCAGCAGGCTCACGACCGAGCCATCGGGACGACGACCCCACGCTCCGCGGCGACCTCGTCCGCGCGGGAGTAACCGGCGTCGACGTGTCGGATGACGCCCATGGCCGGGTCGTTCGTCAGGACGCGCTCGATCTTCTGGCCCGCCAGGGCGGTGCCGTCGGCGACGCAGACCTGGCCCGCGTGGATGGAGCGGCCGATGCCGACGCCGCCGCCGTGGTGGATCGACACCCAGCTGGCGCCCGACGCGGTGTTGACCAGGGCGTTGAGCAGGGGCCAGTCGGCGATCGCGTCGGAGCCGTCGGCCATCGACTCGGTCTCCCGATAGGGCGACGCGACAGAGCCGCAGTCGAGGTGGTCGCGGCCGATCACGACCGGCGCGGACAGCTCGCCGGAGGCCACCATCTCGTTGAACCGCAGGCCCGCCAGGTGCCGCTCGCCGTAGCCGAGCCAGCAGATGCGGGCCGGAAGGCCTTGGAAGGCAACACGTTCCGAGGCCATCCGGATCCAGCGGGCCAGGGACTCGTTCTCCGGGAACAGGTCCAGGATCGCCCGGTCGGTCGCGGCGATGTCGGCCGGGTCGCCGGACAGCGCGGCCCAGCGGAACGGGCCCTTGCCCTCGCAGAACAGCGGGCGGATGTAGGCGGGGACGAAGCCGGGGAAGTCGAACGCGCGCTCCAGGCCACCCAGTTTGGCCTCGCCGCGGATGGAGTTGCCGTAGTCGAAGACCTCGGCGCCCTTGTCCATGAAGCCGACCATCGCGCCGACGTGCTCGGCCATCGACTCGCGCGCACGGTCGGTGAACTCGTCGGGCTTCTTGGCCGCGTAGTCCTGCCAGTCGGCCAGGTCGACGCCGCGCGGCAGGTAGGCCAACGGGTCGTGCGCGGAGGTCTGGTCGGTGACGATGTCGATCTCGACGCCGCGGCGCAGCAGCTCGGGGAACACCTCGGCGGCGTTGCCGATCACGCCGACCGACAGCGCGCGCTTCTCCCGCTTGGCCTTCTCGACGCGGGCGACAGCGTCGTCGAGCGAGTCGGCCAGTTCGTCGAGGTAGCGGGTCTCGACGCGGCGGCGGGCGCGGTCGGGGTCGACCTCGACGCACAGCG
This sequence comes from Actinokineospora sp., assembly GCA_035540215.1. Classification (GTDB taxonomy): domain Bacteria; phylum Actinomycetota; class Actinomycetes; order Mycobacteriales; family Pseudonocardiaceae; genus Actinokineospora. The sequence goes on from DATLIA010000216.1 coordinate 9,287, forward strand.
CGACACCGTCGTTCATGGTGACGGCCAGTGGCTGCGCGCCGCCCATGCCGCCGAGCCCGGCGGTCAGGGTCAGCGTGCCGCGCAGGGTGCCGCCGAAACGCTTGTTGGCGACGGCGGCGAAGGTCTCGTAGGTGCCCTGGAGGATGCCCTGGGTGCCGATGTAGATCCACGAGCCCGCGGTCATCTGCCCGTACATGGTCAGGCCCTGGGCCTCCAGCTTGCGGAACTCGGGCCACGTCGCCCAGTCGCCGACCAGGTTCGAGTTCGCGATCAGCACGCGCGGCGCCCACTCGTGGGTCCGCATTACGCCGACCGGCTTGCCCGACTGGACCAGCAGGGTCTCGTCCTCCGACAGCGTGGTCAGCTCGCGGGTGATCGCGTCGAAGCTGGCCCAGTTCCGCGCGGCCTTACCGGTGCCGCCGTAGACGACGAGGTCGTCGGGACGCTCCGCGACATCGGGGTCGAGGTTGTTGTGGAACATCCGCAGCGCGCCCTCGGTCTGCCAGTTGCGCGCGGTCAAAGTGGTGCCACGGGCTGCGCGGACGGGTCGAGCTGTGCTCATCGGGAAACCTTCCTGGTGACGGCGTTCATCAGGTCGCCGGAGCGGATGAGGTCCTCGGCCGCGGCGATCTCCGGGGCGAGGTGGCGGTCGGGGCCGGGTCCTTCGACGTGCTCGCGAAGCGCGGCGACGGCGGCGGCGGTCGCGGGCGCGGGTAGCAGCGGTTTGCGCAGATCAAGGGCGCGGGCAGCGGTCAGCAGCTCGATGGCGAGGACCGTGGTGAGCCCGTCGACTGCCTTGCGCAGCTTGCGCGCGGCCGACCAGCCCATGGAGACGTGGTCCTCCTGCATGGCGCTGCTCGGGATCGAGTCGACCGACGCGGGCACGGCCAGCCGCTTGAGTTCGGAGACGATCGCGGCCTGGGTGTACTGGGCGATCATGTGGCCGGAGTCGACGCCGGGGTCGTCGGCGAGGAACGGCGGCAGGCCGTGCGAGCGGGCCACGTCGAGCATCCGGTCGGTGCGCCGCTCGGCCATGCTCGCCACGTCGGCCACCGGGATGGCCAGGAAGTCGAGAACGTAGGCGATGGGCGCGCCGTGGAAGTTGCCGTTCGACTCGACCCGGCCGTCGGGCAGCACGACGGGGTTGTCGATGGCGCTGGCCAGTTCACGGTCGGCCACGGTCTCTGCGTAGCCGACGGTGTCGCGCGCGGCGCCGTGCACCTGCGGCGAGCAGCGCAGCGAGTACGCGTCCTGCACGCGGGTGCAGTCGGGGCCGCGATGGCTCTCCATGATCGGCGACCCGGCCAGGAACCTGGCCATGTTGGCCGCGGAGACGCTCTGGCCGGGGTGCGGGCGCAGCGCGTGCAGGTCGGGCGCGAAGACCCGGTCGGTGCCCAGCAGCGCCTCGACGCTCATCGCGGCGGTCAGGTCGGCGATGTCGAGCAGGTGGCGCAGGTCAGCGGCGGCCAGGCACAGCATGCCGAGCATGCCGTCGGTGCCGTTGATCAGCGCGAGCCCTTCCTTCTCGGCCAGTTCGACCGGGCTCACCTGCCGCTCGGCCATCACCTCGGCGGCGGGACGCAGCGCGTCGAGCCGGTCGCGGACCATGCCCTCGCCCATCACCGCGAGCGCGATCGACGACAGCGGGGCAAGGTCGCCGGAGCAGCCCAGCGAGCCGAACTCGTGCACCACCGGGTGGATGCGGTGGTTGAGCAGGCCGAGCAGAGCCTCCACAGTGGACTGGCGGACGCCGGTGCGGCCGGTCGCCAGGGTGCGCAGGCGCAGCAGCATCAGCGCGCGCACGACCTCGCGTTCGACCTCGGGGCCCGCGCCCGCGGCGTGGGAGCGGATCAGCGACCGCTGCAGCTCGGCGCGCTTGTCCTGCGGGATGTGCCGAGTGGCCAGCGCGCCGAACCCGGTGGACACCCCGTAGGTCGGCTTCTCGGCGTTGGCCAATTCCTCGATGTGGGCCCGCGACTTGGCGACCCCGGCGAGCGCGTCCGCGGTGACCTCGACGCGCGCGGCGGTCCGGGCGACCTTCACCACGTCGGCGCGGGTGAGCGGGCCACCGTCGATCTGAACCAGTTCCAGCATGGGCCCATCTCAACGCGGACGGGCGGCGCGCACGAGGGGGGATCGGGTGAGAGTGTCTGGTATCCCAGACGGAGGTACCGTGGGCGGATGGGAGCCAGCAGCGACGTGCCCGCGCTGCGCCGCGGCCTCGCGGTGCTGCGCCTGCTCGCGGGCAAGGCGGGCCCGGTGACCGCGACCGCGGTCGCCAGGGAACTGGGCCTGCCCCGGTCGACGACGTATCACCTGCTGGGCGAGCTGGCCGACGCCGGATTCGTCACGCATCTGCCGGAGGAGCGGCGGTACGGGCTCGGTGTCGCGGCCTTCGAGTTGGGCTCGGCGTATCTGCGCCACGACCCCCTGGAACGGCTCGCCCGCCCGCTGCTGCGGCGGCTGATCGAGCGGACCGGGCACACGGCGCACCTCGGGGTGCTGCACGGCGGGGAGACGCTGTATCTGCTGCGGGAGCAGCCCGCCCATCCGCACACGGTGGTGACCGACGTCGGTGTCCGGCTGCCCGCACACCTGCCCGCGTCGGGCCGGGCGATGCTGGCGTACTTGCCCGCGGCGCAGGTCAGGGCCCTGTTTCCGACCCGGGCGTCGTTCGTACACCGTACGGATCGGGGTCCTGATCACCTGCCCGCGCTGCGGGGGCTGCTGGCGG
>DATLIA010000217.1:0-12790 GCA_035540215.1 Actinokineospora sp.
TTCGAGCGCCCCGGACGGCCATGGTCAGCGCACCGGGGTTCGGTCACGTGGGCTGATCGACTTGAGTCGCGCGTGTCGGGAACAGGTGGTCGAGGTAGCCGCGGTAGAGGGCGGTCAGGTCCACGGTCTCCGGGGCGAGCGGCCACACGTCAGCGCGCCTTCGAGGACGGCGAGAGAGTTCGGTGGCGGTCGTCGCCGGGTTGGGGGCTCCACTGGCTTCCAGAGTCGTGGTGATGTGTGCGCGCAGGGCGCGGGCGCGCCGCTGGAAGCGGGCGTGGACCGGGGAGTCCGCGGTGAGGTATTCGGCCTGCGACACCGCGTGCAGCGCGCCTGGACCGGGGTGGTTTGTCAGGTGTTCCGCGTCGGCGATCGCGGCGACGCCGGTGCCGCGGTAGCCGCCGGTGTCGCTCGGCCAGGGCCACACCCCGACCGGCAGCCGTGACCACTCCCCGGTGCACTGGACCTTCCCGGTCGACCTGCGCGCGGGCGGATCCTCCGCCGTCGGACGTGTGATCGGGCGCTGTTGGTGGGGTCGGCGGCCTCCGCGTACAGGTTCATCCCCAGTCCTTCTGTGGCTCTCGAAGTCGAGTCAGACAGATGCTGTCGACCCGGCGACGGGCCGTGGACCTCTACCCGCCCGAGTCCCGGGTCGCCGCCGCTCCGGTTCTGGCCGGTCCGGACTGGCTGTTCGAGCAACCGGTCGAGTTGGACGAGGTTCGCCTGCTCCGGGCGTTCGAGCCCGTTCCGCCCCCGACGCTGCGGGGTTCCAAGCGGCATGTCCTGCCACTCAACGACGCGGGTGAGCCGTACGCCGATTACAGCCGAGCGGTGCGGGATATCGTCCGGCCACGCTTGATGGAAAATCGTTTGTCGTATCGCCTGCTCCAGATGCGGGCGGCAGGCGGCGCTCCCACCATGAAATTTGGGACGACGACATTTTTTGAAGTCTTCCATGTGCGTGAGTGTCTCGCGCACGAACTTCGATTCGGCTGGGTGAACAACGGCGGATCTCTGCCCAGTTGGAAAGAGCTTCCACTGCGTGCCTCGATCGGCGACAGCTTCGACCCATTGGAGCTTCTGATGGCGCCAGGTATAGGAACACTCACTATTCGTCGTGACCGCTGGGGTGAGCATCGGTTCCTGCTGCACCAGCGTGACGGGTCGGCGGTCGCCGACGGGGGCGGACTGTGCGGCGTCATGCCGTCAGGGGAGTTTCAGCCGTCATCCGTCGCGGAATCCGATGTGAGCGGCGATTTCTCTTTGTGGCGCAACATAATGCGCGAGTTCTCGGAGGAACTGCTGGGAAATCCGGAACACGACGGCGGTGGGGTGCGCTCGATCGACTATCGCGCCGATGAGCCGTTTCGGTCGTTCGACAGTGCCAGGCGGGAGGGGCGATTTCGACTGTGGCACTACGGGCTGGTCATGGACCCGGTAACCCTTGGGGCGAGCCGGCGCACGGTCGCCGTGATCGATGACGAGGTCTTCGACCGGCTGTTCGCCAGGTTGGTCCCGGCCAACGACGAGGGATCGGTCGTCGCGGTCGGTGCGAGTGTCGGCGTCCCGTTCACCGGGGCCGCGATCGAGCGGCTGCGGTCGCGCATGTCGTCGGGTTCGCTGGCTCTGCTTCGGATGGCCTGGCGTGACCGGGACCTGCTTCTGGCCAGGTGAAAGGGCAGTTCGGGCGGGGGACGGCCCTGCCTGCGCGGGAACGTCGGTGGCTCGTGAGAGGATCCCTCGGTGGCCGCCGAATCCTTTGCTCACCTGCACGTGCACACCGAGTACTCGATGCTCGACGGAGCGGCCAAGCTCAAGGACATGTTCGCCGAGTGCGAGCGTCTCGGCATGACCTCGGTGGCGATCACCGATCACGGTCACACCAACGGGATCTACGACTTCTTCCGGCAGGCCAAGGGCGCCGGGATCAAGCCGATCCTGGGCATCGAGGCCTACCTCGCGCCCGCGTCCCGGTTCAACAAGGACCGCGTGCGCTGGGGCGACCCAGGCCAGAAGTCCGACGACGTCTCCGGTAGCGGCGCCTACACCCACCAGACCATCTGGGCGCGCACCGACGAGGGCCTGCGCAACCTGATGAAGCTGTCGAGCCGCGCGTCCCTGGAGGGCCAGCTCGGCAAGTGGCCGCGGATGGACCGCGAGCTGATCGCCGAGCACTCCGGCGGCCTGATGGCGACCACCGGCTGCCCGTCCGGCGAGGTGCAGACCCGGCTGCGGCTCGGCCAGTTCGACGAGGCCGTCGCCGCCGCGGCCGACTGGCGCGACATCTACGGCAAGGACAACTTCTACGTCGAGCTGATGGACCACGGCATCGAGATCGAGAGCCGGGTCCGCGGCGGCCTGGTCGACGTGGCCCGCAAGCTCGACATCCCGTTCGTCGTGACCAACGACTCGCACTACACCTACGCCGAGGAGCGCGAGTCCCACGACGCGCTGCTCTGCGTGCAGACCGCGAGCACGCTGCAGGACCCGACCCGTTTTCGATTCGACGGAACCGGCTACTACCTCAAGTCGCCTGCCGAGATGCGCGCGGTCGACGCGTCCGACCCGTGGCAGGAGGGGTGCCGCAACACCCTGCTGATCGCCGAGAAGGTCGACACCACCGGGATGTTCGAGTTCCGGAACCTGATGCCGAAGTTCCCGATCCCCGACGGCATGACCGAGGACGAGTTCTTCCGCCAGCAGGTGTGGGAGGGGATGCACAAGCGGTTCCCCGACGGCATCGACGACGAGCACAAGCGCCAGGTCGAGTTCGAGATCGGCGTCATCCTGCAGATGGGGTTCCCGGCGTACTTCCTCGTCGTGGCCGACCTCATCCAGTGGGCCAAGAACAGCGGCATCCGGGTCGGCCCCGGCCGAGGGTCCGCCGCGGGCGCGCTGATCGCCTACGCGATGGGCATCACCGACCTCGACCCGCTGGCCCACGGCCTGATCTTCGAGCGGTTCCTCAACCCCGACCGCGTCAGCCCGCCCGACATCGACATCGACTTCGACGAACGTCGGCGCGGCGACGTCATCCGCTACACCACGGAGAAGTGGGGCGCGGACAAGGTCGCGCAGGTGATCACCTTCGGCACGATCAAGGCCAAGGCCGCGATCAAGGACTCCGCCCGCGTGCTGTTCGGACAGCCCGGGTTCGCCATCGCGGACAAGATCTCCAAGGTCTACCCGCCCGCGGTCATGGCCAAGGACATCCCGCTCAACAGCCTGTTCGACACCCAGCACAAGCGCTACGCCGAGGCCACCGAGATCCGCGAGCTCTACGGCACCGACCCGCAGGTCAAGGAGATCATCGACACCGGCAAGGGCCTGGAGGGCCTGATCCGCAACGCCGGTGTGCACGCCTGCGCGGTCATCCTCAGCGCCGAGCCGCTGATGGAGACGATCCCGCTGTGGAAGCGCCCGCAGGACGGCTCGATCATCACGCAGTTCGACTACCCGACGTGTGAGTCGCTCGGCCTGCTGAAGATGGACTTCCTCGGCCTGCGCAACCTGACGGTGATCGATGACGCGCTGATCAACATCAAGCGCAACGGCAAGACGGTGCCCGACCTGGAGAACCTGGGCCTCGACGACAAGCCGACCTACGAGCTGCTGTCGCGCGGGGACACCCTGGGTGTGTTCCAGCTCGACGGTGGCCCCATGCGCGACCTGCTGCGCCTCATGCGTCCCGACAACTTCGAGGACATCTCGGCGGTCGGCGCGCTCTACCGGCCGGGTCCGATGGGCGCCAAGTCCCACACGAACTACGCGCTGCGCAAGAACAAGCAGCAGGAGATCACCCCGATCCACCCGTCTCTCGCGGAGGCGCTGGAGGACATCCTCGGCACGACCTACGGCCTGATCGTGTATCAGGAGCAGGTCATGGCGATCGCCCAGAAGCTGGCGGGCTACACGCTCGGCCAAGCGGACTTGCTCCGCCGAGCGATGGGTAAGAAGAAGAAGGAGATCCTCGACAAGGAGTACGAGGGCTTCGCGGCGGGCATGGTGGCCAACGGCTACCCGAAGGACGCGATCAAGACGCTGTGGGACATCCTCGTCCCCTTCGCCGACTACGCGTTCAACAAGGCGCACTCGGCCGCGTACGGCCTCGTCTCCTACTGGACGGCCTACCTCAAGGCGAACTTCCCGGCCGAGTACATGGCCGGGCTGCTGACAAGCGTGCGCGACGACAAGGACAAGGCCGCGGTCTACCTCGCCGAGTGCCGCAAGATGGGCATCTCGGTGCTGCCACCGGACGTCAACGAGTCGGAGAAGGACTTCGCCCCGGTCGGCAACGACATCCGCTTCGGCCTCGGCGCCATCCGCAACGTCGGCGCCAACGCCGTCGAGTCGATCATCAAGTCGCGCGCGGAGAAGGGCGAGTTCACCGACTTCTCCGACTACCTGCGCAAGGTGGAAGCGGTGGCCTGCAACAAGAAGGTCGTCGAATCCCTGATCAAGGCAGGCGCGTTCGACTCGCTCAAGCACCCGCGCAAGGGCCTGTTCCTGATCCACACCGACGCGATCGACGCGGTGATGGACACGAAGAAGGCGGAGGCCGTCGGCCAGTTCGACCTCTTCGGCGCCGGGGGCGGTGACGAGGAGGACGCGGTCACCAGTGTGTTCGACGTACCCGTGCCCGACGAGTTCTGGGAGTCCAAGCACCAGCTCGCGCTGGAGCGGGAGATGCTGGGCCTCTACGTGTCCGGCCACCCGCTCAACGGCGTCGAGCACATCCTCACCTCGCAGTCCGACACGTCGATCGCGGCCATCCTCGAAGGCGGCATCGGCGACGGCACCCAGGTCGTCATCGGCGGCATCCTCGCCTCGGTCAACCGCCGGGTGAACCGCAACGGCGAGCCGTGGGCGTCGGCGATGCTGGAGGACCTCGCCGGTGGCATCGAGGTGCTGTTCTTCCCCAAGACGTACGCCGTCATCGGGATGGGCGTCCTGGAGGACGCGATCGTGCTGGTCAAGGCCAGGGTCGCCAAGCGCGACGACCGCACGTCGCTGATCGCCAACGACCTCGCCGTGCCCGACCTGAGCAACCACGCCGGGGCCCCGTTCCGGCTGAGCATGGCCGCGACGAAGTGCACGCCGCCGCTGGTCGCCCAGCTCAAGGACGTCCTCGGCAACCACCCCGGCACCACCGAGGTCCACCTGAAGCTGATCAACGGCCCGCGCCAGACCCTGCTGAAGCTCGACGACGCGCTGCGGGTAAGCCCGTCGCCGTCGCTGATGGGCGACCTGAAAGCACTCCTCGGACCTGGGTGCCTGTCCTAGGTCGATCACCCGAATGGGCCAACCCGTCACACAGGCGTGTAGATCTGGGTACCTTGGAGGTATAGGGGTAACAGGGCTGTGGGGGATGGTTTCCTTGCTGGACAACGCGATCAGGCTCGACGACGACTTCACTCAGGACCCGCACGCGCTCTACGCGCAGCTGCGCGCCACCGGCCCGGCCCGGCGCGTCGTGCTGTCCACCGGGGTGAACGCCTGGCTGGTCACCGACTACGCCGAGGCCAGGGCGGCGTTGTCCGACTCGACCCTGAGCAAGGACGTCGCGCGCGCGGGCGAGCTGATGCAGCGCCACATGGAGCCGGGAGCCAACCGCACCCCGTTCGACACCAGCCTGTCCTCCCACATGCTCAACACCGACCCGCCCAACCACACGCGGCTACGCAAGCTGGTCAACAAGGCGTTCACCGCCCGCGGCATCGACCACTTGCGTCCCCGTATCCAGGAGATCAGCGACGAGCTGTTGGACCGGATGGCGGGCGCCGACGAGGTCGACCTGCTGGAGTCCTTCGCCTTCCCGCTGCCCATCACGGTGATCTGCGAGGTCCTCGGCGTCCCCGGTGCCGACCGCGGTGACTTCCGCTCGTGGACCGAGGTCCTGATGTCCAACGACCGCGGCGAACGGATCTTCGCCGCCGCCGCGTCGATGCAGCAGTACCTCGTCGGCCTGATCGAGGCCAAGCGGGCCGAGCCCGGCCAGGACCTGCTCAGTGAGCTCGTCGAGGCCAGCGACGACGACGACCGCCTCACCGGTGCGGAACTGGTGTCGATGGCGTTCCTGCTGCTGGTGGCCGGACACGAGACCACGGTCAACCTCATCGGCAACGGCATGCTCTCGCTGCTCGAGCACCCCGACCAGCTCGCGGCCCTGCGCGCCGATTTCTCCTTGCTCCCCAACGCGATCGAGGAGCTGCTGCGCCACGAGGGTCCCGTCGGCATGGCGACGTTCCGCTACACCACCGAACCGCTGACCCTCGGCGACGTCGAGATCCCGGCGGACGAGTTCGTCGTGGTCGGCCTCAGCGCCGCCAACCGCGACCCGGCGAAGTTCCCCGACGCCGACCGGCTCGATATCACGCGGGACCCGGTGGGGCACTTGGCTTTCGGCCACGGCATCCACTACTGCGTCGGTGCCCCGCTGGCCCGGTTGGAGGGTGAGATCGCCATCCGCTCGCTGCTGACCCGGTTCCCCGACCTCGAGCTGACGCAGGCCGCGCACACGCTGCGCTGGCGGGACAGCACGGTGATCCGGGGCCTGGAGAAGCTGAACGTGCGCCTGGCGCCACGCCAGGAGTCGTAATCCCAGGCTAAACCGGCCCTATTGGGTACCGTGCCATGGGTGCGGGGGCAACTTGACCAGCGGCAAAGCAGTGTGGTGACAGCGCGCCTCCGTGGCGTGAGACCGCAGCTGCTGCTCGCCGTCGCCCTCGGGCCGATTCTGGGCATTGTCGCGACGTTCCTGCTCGACGGCTGGCTTCCCGGGCTGGGTATCCCGGTTGTCCTGTTGGCCGCGGGCATCGCCTACCTCATCGCCAACCGCTTCCGGCCGCGCCGCTGGCCGCTCGCGGCGGCGGTACTCGGGGGTCTCTCCGGTGCCTATCTCGGATCGCTGTGGCTGCCTTGGGTGACGGCCCCACTGGCGGTGCTCGCCGTCGGCACGGCCGGACACCTCCTCGCGACATGGGCCAACCGCACTGTCCTCAATCCTTACAGCGCGGACTTGGCCGACTCGGCGATCGAGGTGCCGTGGCCCGCGCGTGGGTCGCGGGGGCTGGAACTGGTGGTCGGGGCCAACCGGATCACGCTGATCGGCAGCCGGGGCAGGCTGCGCACGGTGCGGCCGGTCGTCGACCTCGGTTCGGTCGGGGCCGTGGAGCAGGTGATGGTGGCCCGCCGCGCGACGCTGTTCGTGCCTGGGGTGGGTGAGTTGAACGTGACCGTCACCCCCGGACCAGCGGTGCGGATCGCGGTGCCGCCGGGGGAGTGGATCCTGCCGACCGACCACGGGCGTGACCTCGCTCGCCTGGTCGCCCGGCGCAAGGAGTTGGCCGGATAGCCTGCTGGGGTGTCCGCAGAAGAGTTGATCGCCCTTGACCGCGCGCATGTCTGGCACCCGTACGGCCCGATGCCCGGAACCCAGGATCCCCTCGTCGTCGCCTCGGCTGACGGGGTCCGCCTGACCCTGGCCGACGGGCGGGAACTGGTCGACGGCATGTCGTCGTGGTGGGCGGCCATCCACGGCTACCGCAACCCGGTTCTCGACGCGGCGCTGGCCGCGCAGGCCGGGAAGATGAGCCACGTCATGTTCGGCGGGCTCACCCACGAGCCCGCGGTCCGGCTGGCCGCCCGGCTGGTCGAGATCACCCCGGCGCCGCTTCAGCACGTCTTCCTGTGCGACTCGGGGTCGGTCGGGGTCGAGGTCGCGGTCAAGATGTGCCTGCAGTACTGGCGCTCGATCGGGAACCCGGCCAAGACGAGGCTGCTGACGTGGCGGGGCGGCTACCACGGGGACACGTTCAACCCGATGAGCGTCTGCGACCCGGACGGCGGGATGCACAGCCTGTGGCGCGGCGTGCTGCCGGTGCAGGTCTTCGCCGACGCGCCGCCCGCCGAGTTCTCGCACGACTACGTGGCGCATCTGGCCGAGATGATCTCCACGCACGCCGACGAACTGGCCGCGGTGATCGTCGAGCCAGTAGTGCAAGGGGCAGGCGGGATGCGGTTCCACGACCCGCGCTATCTGCACGTACTGCGCGAACTGTGCCTGACCCACGACGTGCTGCTGGTCTTCGACGAGATCGCCACCGGGTTCGGGCGCACGGGTGAGCTGTTCGCCGCTGACCACGCGGGGATCAGCCCGGACGTGATGTGTGTCGGCAAGGCGCTGACCGGCGGATACCTCAGCATGGCCGCGACGCTGTGCACGTCGAGGGTCGCCGACGGGATCTCCCAGGGTGAGGTGCCCGTGCTCGCCCACGGGCCGACGTTCATGGGCAACCCGCTGGCCTCGGCCGTGGCGCTGGCGTCGATCGACCTGCTGCTCGCCGGGGACTGGCGGGGCACGGTCAAGCGGATCGAGGCCGAGCTGACCGCCGGACTCGCTCCCGCGCGCGACCTGCCTGGGGTGCGCGACGTCCGCGTGCTCGGCGCACTCGGCGTGGTGCAGCTGGACCACCCGGTCGACATGGCGGCGGCGACCGCGGCGGCGGTCGAGGCCGGGGTCTGGCTGCGGCCGTTCCGGGACCTGATCTACACGATGCCGCCGTTCGTCACGTCCACCGACGACGTTGCCGCGATCACCGCGGGCGTGGTCGCGGCGGCCGCGGCGGGCTGACAGGTTCTGTCAGCTCTGTCAGGCGACGGATACGCCTAGGGCGTCGGCGAGTTCGGTGTTCGTCGGTTCGACGAACACCGACCCGTCCGTCATGACCACGACGGGGATGTTCTTACGGCCGCCCGCTAGCTCTATGGCCGCCGCGCGGGCCGCGTCGTCGTGCTCTACATCTATTTCGGTGAACGGGATCGCGTTGGCGCGCAGCCAGGACTTGGCGCGGGTGCAGTCGCCGCACCAGTCGGCGCTGTAGACGAGGATCTCGGTGTTCACGTGGTCGACCATATCCAGCCCGCCGGGGGGTGGCGGTCATAACCAATTGCCAGGTCTAACCTGACACCCCGTGAGTGTCCTTGTGATCACCGGGACCGGCACGGGCGTCGGCAAGACCGTCGTCACGGCCGGGATCGCCGCGCTCGCGTTGTCGACGCGGCGACGAGTCGCCGTACTCAAGCCCGCGCAGACCGGCGTCGGCGCCGACGAGCCGGGCGACCTCGACGACGTGCGCAGGCTCGCCGGGGAGCTGACCACCCTGGAGCTGCGCCGCTACCCCGACCCGCTGGCCCCGGACACCGCCGCGCGGCGGGTCGGGATGCCCGCGGTGCGGCCGTCGGAGATCGCCCAGGCCGTCAGTGACCTGGCCGCGTCGCACGATCTCGTCCTGGTCGAGGGGGCGGGTGGGCTGCTGGTCCGCTTCGACCCGGACGGCGGCACTCTCGCCGATGTCGCGTGGTCGCTCGCCGCGCCGGCGCTGATCGTCGCCGAGGCCGGGCTGGGCACCCTGAACGCCACCGCGCTGACCGCCGAGGCACTGCGCCGCCGGGGGATCGAGTGCGCTGGTGTCGTCGTCGGGTCGTGGCCGGATGAGCCCGATCTGGCCGCGCTGCTCAACCTCGACGACCTGCCATCGGTCGCGGGCGCACCCCTGGTAGGGGTGTTCCCCGCGGGTGCCGGAGCGCTCCAGAACGGCGAGTTCGCGCAGGTCGCGCGGCGGTCGCTGGCCCCGTCACTGGGTGGGGAGTTCGACGTCAAGGAGTTCGTCGAGCAGGTCTCCAGCGGCGCGTGAGCGACATCGCAGCCGGTCTCGTCCACCATGAGGCAGACTTGCGCGGACCGGAAAACTAGGAGGCACCAGTGACGGCAACCGCCGAGCACACGCAGGACAGCTCGATCGCAGACGACATCCTCGCCGTCGCGCGCGACCAGGTGCTGGAGCGCGGCGAAGGCTTGTCCGAGGAGCAGGTGCTCCAGGTGCTGCGGCTCGGCGACGACCGGCTCGACGACCTGCTCGCGCTCGCCCACGACGTGCGGATGAAGTGGTGCGGCCCCGAGGTCGAGGTCGAGGGCATCGTCAGCGTCAAGACCGGCGGCTGCCCCGAGGACTGCCACTTCTGCTCGCAGTCCGGGCGCTTCCCCACCCCGGTGCGCTCGGCGTGGCTGGACATCCCCGGCCTGGTCGAGGCCGCCCGCCAGACCGCCGAGACCGGCGCCACCGAGTTCTGCATCGTCGCGGCCGTGCGCGGCCCCGACGCCCGCCTGCTCTCGCAGGTGCGTGAGGGCATCAAGGCGATCCGCGAGTCCGGCAACGACATCCAGATCGCCTGCTCCCTGGGGATGCTGACCCAGGAGCAGGTCGACGAGCTGGTCGCGATGGGCGTGCACCGCTACAACCACAACCTCGAGACCGCGAAGTCGCACTTCCCGAACGTGGTCACCACGCACTCCTGGGAAGAGCGCTGGGACACCCTGCGCATGGTCGCCGAGGCGGGCATGGAGGTCTGCTCCGGCGGCATCATCGGCATGGGCGAGACCGACGAGCAGCGCGCCGAGTTCGCCGTGCAGCTCGCCGAGCTGAACCCGCACGAGGTCCCGATGAACTTCCTCATCCCGCAGCCCGGCACCCCATACGAGAAGTACGACCCGATCGAGGGCAAGGACGCCCTGCGCGTCGTCGCCGCGTTCCGGCTGGCCCTGCCGCGCACGATGCTGCGCTTCGCGGGCGGCCGTGAGCTGACCCTCGGCGACCTCGGCGCGGAGAAGGGCATGCTCGGCGGCGTCAACGCGATCATCGTCGGCAACTACCTGACCAACCTGGGCCGCCCCGCCCAGCAGGACATCGACATGCTCGCCGACCTCAAGATGCCCATCAAGGCGCTGAGCGACTCGCTGTGACCATGTTCTGCGTGCACTGCGGACGGCCGCCCGCGGACGGGGACCACACCCCGTGCCAGGGCGGCCGGGCCGCGTTGGAGCCGCCGCGTTTCTGTCCGGAGTGCGCACGGCGGATGGTCGTGCAGATCACGCCCAGCGGGTGGTCCGCGCGTTGCAGCAGGCACGGCGAGACAACCAACGCGAACGTCTCCGTACTGACCGATTAGACGCTGTCCGGCGAGTCCGGCACGCGCTATCCGCGCCCGGGCGGCCCCTGGCCGCGCGGGCGGAAAGCCCAAGTACGGCCCAGTACGTGCGGCTTCCCGCCCACGCGCTCAGGAACCACCCGGATCACGGATCCCGCGCACCGGACTCACCGGACAGCGTCTACTCTCGCTGGGAACATTCACCGCGAGCAGGAGGTCGTCGGGTGCCCGAACCCACGGAGTCAGATGTCGAGACCCCCGTGCGCGTCGAGACCCCGCCGCCGCTGGTGTACCCGGTGTGGCACCGGCCGCCGCCCAAGGTGGTCATCAAGGCCGACCTGCTGCCCGCGGTGAGCCTCGCCTCGCTGATCGCGCTGTTCGGCATGGCGGTCGGGTGGCTGTGGTCGCGGCTCGCCCCGAGCCAGCTGGTCGAGGTCATCGACGGCGGCAAGCTGATCCCGCTGAGCTTCGAGAGCTACCACCGCTTCGACGACCTGGTGCTGTTCGTCCTGCTCTGCCTGGGTGCGGGCGTCGTCACCGGCGCGGGTGTCTGGATGATGCGGGAGCGCCGCGGACCGGTGATCCTGGTCGCCGCCGTGCTCGGCTCCGCCCTGGCGGGCTGGCTGGCCATGCAGGTCGGCGTGTCCTGGGCCGAGGCGCGGTTCATCGTGGAGAACCCGCCCAACGTCGGTGACGTGCTGCAGATGGCGCCCCGGCTCGAATCGCGGTGGGCCGCTGTCGGCTGGCCGCTGGGTGCCGCCGTCGCCTATGGGTTCGCCGCGGCCTGGAACGGCCGCGACGATCTGGGCCGTCGGCTCGGCTGAGTTTAATACCCCTACATAGTTCGCTCGTACCAGCCGCCGCTGGACCATTGCGCGTAGCGCGTTTAGGCCGTGTCCCGCGTTCCCATTTATCGGGTTAATTCTGTGAATGCCGCACCACCTCGACTTTAGTTGCAGGTGGTGATCGGTCATGCGAAAGTACTAGGCCGACCAGCGGATCTCATCACTCGTAAAGATCAATGTCTGCTGTCCGGTTCGTCGCGGTATATCGACGCGCGGTGACATAGGCGTTGCGCCGCCTTCAACGGTGATCACTCGTATGGAGGTTTGGCGGCAGCCGATTTCGTAGCTAATGTTTTGCCGCGACGGACCGGGAAATTCTCCCCCGGACGCGGTCATCGAAATATCGATTAACAATGTCGTTATTCGCCGAACTCTTTGTCGGCCGTGAATTGTCGGGGGAATGATGTCGATGGAGCCAGCCGGGTTTTTATGGCAAGGCGATTCGGCCTCCGCGCTTTCCTGGCAGGGGATGACCACCAGCTACGTTGACCTGCGGTCCATGGTCGCCAGGGCCGCCGACCTGCTCGTCGAGCTGCCTGGTGACGAACCGGTGGCGCTGATTCCGCACAAGTCCCCCGAGGGTGTCGCGCTGGTCGCGGCGTGCTCGCGACTCGACCGCCCGTGCCTGCTGCTGCCCGTCGACCTGGGCGCGCACAGTCGCGCCACCCTGCTCGACCAGGCGGGCTGCCGGTTCCTGCTGCGCGCCGACGCCCGCACCGTCGAGGAGGTCGGCGCGCCGACGGCGGTGCCCGACCTCGACGGCATCGGGTTCCTGCTGACCACCTCCGGGTCGACCGGGGTGCCCAAGATCGTCCCGCTGCCCCGCCGGGCCACGGCCGCGTTCGTGAACTGGGCCGCCGCCGAGTTCGGCATCGGGCCGGGCACCGTGGTCTTCAGCTACGCGCCGCTCAACTTCGACCTCAGCCTGCTCGACGTGTGGACCACCCTGGCCAAGGGCGGGC
>DATLIA010000218.1:0-5122 GCA_035540215.1 Actinokineospora sp.
GCACGCAGCCCCCACCCTTCCCCGGGGGGACGGCCCTTGGCCAGTCTATCGGCGCCTCCCGACAGTTGATCTTCGTTTAGGGGTGCCTGTGGATAACTTGTGTCGCCCGATCGGGGCAAATTCTCGACGACGACGAACGCGTCGAACAGGTCCTCCCGAACCCCGATCTCGCGCTGGATCTCGGCAAGCCCAAGATGCTGGTGATCCAGCAACTCCGCCTGCGATCGCTGAAAGTCCCGCAGCACAGCGGACAGCGGCTGGTCAGCGTTCCACGTAAGACGCGCCGGCACAGTATTGATCAGCAGGCCGACTACGGACTCGATCCCGTCGACCGGGGCCTGCCTGCCGGACACCGTCGTCCCGAACACGACATCGGTCCGACCAACAGCCTCACCCAACGCGATCGCGAAGCAGCTCTGCACGATGGAACTCAGCGTCAGGCCGAGTGCGCGGGCCTGGGCGGTGAGCAGCGACGTGACGCCCGTCGACAGCTTCAACGTGATCAAGCCCGAGCCGGACAAACCGCCGACAGCCGGGAGCCGGGTCGGCTGGACACCGGCGAGAGCCGTCGACCAAGCCGATCGCGCCGCCGCCCGGTCGCGGGTCGCCAACCAGCTGAAGTAGCCGGCGTAGGCGGAGTTCTCCACCGTGGGCGCGGAAGAGCCGTAGCCGTCGATGAGGTCACGCAGGATGGTCGCGACCGACCAGCCGTCGCCGATGATGTGGTGGAGGGTGAGGACGAGTTGGAAGCGGCGGGGGCCAAGTTTGACCAGGGCGGCGCGCAGCAGTGGCGGCATGCCGAGGTCGAACCCGCGGGCGCGGTGCTCGGCGGCGAGGTCGGCGACCGCGGTCGCCTGATCGTCCACCGCGGACAGGTCGGCGTAGGCCCAGGCCACGGCCACCTCGGCCGGGATGACCTGCACGATCCGCCCGGTGTCGCGGACCAGGAATCCGGCCCGCAGCAGCGGATGGGTGCCGAGCAGCCGCTGCAGCGCGGCCCGGAGCGCGGCCGGGTCGACTTCGCCGCTGAGGTCGAGGGTCTGCTGGACGCCGTAGGTGTCGTCGGGGTCGGCGACCGAGTGGAAGTAGAAGCCTTCCTGCAGCGGAGTCGCGGGAAGCACGTCGCTCAGCGGCGGGAGTTCGGCGAGTTCGGCCGGAGTCAGCGCGATCGTCGCCGAGACCGTCGGGACCTGCCCACCCGAGCGGGCGAGGGCGGCCAGCGCGGCGACCGTGCGGTGTTCGAACACCTCACGCGGGGTGATCTCCAGGCCCGCGGCGCGCGCCCGGTTGACCAGTTGGATGGCGACGATGCTGTCGCCGCCCAACTCGAAGAAGCTGTCCTGGACGCCGACAGCGGGCAGCCCGAGCAGGTCGGCCACGATCCCCGCCAGCGTCGACTCGGCCACCGTCGTCGGCGCCGCGTCACCTGCCAGGCCCGCCCAGTCCGGCGCGGGGAGCTTGGCGCTGTCGAGTTTCCCGTTGGGGGTCAGCGGAAGCGGCCCCGCCATCGGGATCATCAGCGACGGCACCGCGTGCTCCGGCAGCGACCGGGCCAGCGCGGCCCGCAGGTCCGCCGGATCAGCCGCACCGACGAAGTAGGCGACCAGTCGCTTGCTCTCGCGGTGATCGGTTCGCACGACGACCGCCGCCTGAGCGACGCCCGCGCACGCCATCAGGGCGCTCTCGATCTCGCCCGGCTCGATGCGGTGGCCGCGGATCTTGAGCTGGCCGTCGGCCCGCCCGAGGAAGTCGAGGTTCCCGTCGGCGCGCCACCGAGCCCGGTCCCCCGTGCGGTACATCCGCGCGCCCGGTTCGGCGAACGGGTCCGCCACAAACCGCTGCGCGGTCAGGCCGGGCTTGCCCAGGTAGCCGCGCGCGAGGCCGCGGCCACCCACATACAGCTCGCCCTCCATGCCGACGCCGATCGGCCGCAGCGCCGAGTCGAGTACGTAGCAGCGGGTGTTCGGGTCCGGCCTGCCGATCGGCACGGGACCGGTGAAGCCGGGCTCGGCGAGCCACAGGGTCGAGTTGACCGTCGCCTCGGTCAGGCCGTAGGCGGCGACGACTCGCATCCGGCGCGACCAGCGGGCGATCAGCTCGGCGGGCACGGTCTCGGTGCCCACGATCAGCACCGCGCCCTCAGGCAGTTCCTGCTCCGGCGGCAGCGCGGCCACCAGCGACGGCGGAAGGATCATGTGCGTCGCCCGGTGCTCGGCGATGTAGTCGGTCAGTTCCGCGCCGGCGACACGGCGTTCGCTGGGGACGATGATCGCCCGGCCGCCGACGCACAGCGACATGACCAGGTCCCACACCGTGACGTCGAACCCGACGGAGGCGAACTGCACGACGCGGCTGTCGGCGTCGATCCCGATGCGGTCGGTGGCGGTGGCGATGAGGCTGCCGATGCCGTCGTGGGACACCACGACGCCCTTGGGCAGACCGGTGGAGCCGGACGTGTAGATGACGTAGGCGGCCTGGTCGAGACGGACCTGGACATCGACGTCGAACGGCGCGGCGGCGGCCAGAGCGGCGGTCTCGTCATCCAGGACGAGCAGGTTCGCCTCGGGCAGGTGCTCGACCAGGTCGCGCACGGTGATCACCGTGTGGGCGCGCGCGTCGTCGAGCATGTACGCGACGCGGTCGCGCGGGTGGTCGGTGTCCAGCGGCAGGTAGGCCGCGCCGGCTTTCATCACCGCGAGCAGCGCCACGACCAGCTCGATCGACCGCGGCACGGCGACGGCCACGACGTCCTCGGCGCGCACACCGCGCTCGATCAGGACGCGGGCGAGCCGGTTCGCGGCGGCGTTGAGGTCCGAATAGGACAGTTCGCGGTCCGCGCACACGAGCGCGACCGCGTGCGGGGTGCGCGACACCTGCCGCCGGAACGCGGCGGGCCAGGTCACGTCGTCGGTCGGCCGGGGCGCGGCACCGAAGCCCAGCGCCTGGTCCAGTTCGACCCGCGCGAGCAGGTCGACGCCGCCGATCGGCGCGTCGACCGCGGCGGCCATGCCGTCGAGCAGCCTGCCGAAGCGGCGCTCGTGGTCGGCCAGGTCGTCCTCGGTGCACACCGCCGGGTCGGCGTCGAAGTCGATGCGGACCCGACTGTCCTCACGCGACTCATACATCGTGATCGTCAGGTTGTCGAGGTGCCCCTGCCACAGGTAGTGGGCGGTCACCTCGCAGCCGTCGACGGCCAGACCGGGGTGGAAGGGCAGGATGTTGACGGTCGGTCCGACGAGGTCGGCGACGCCGCCCCGCAGTCCGAGGTCGCGGGCCAGGTCGTCACCGAGGTAGCGGCCGTGCCGAACGGTCGCGAGGATCTCCGCGGCGACCGCGGCGACGGCCTGGCGGGTGGTCTGATCGGGCCGGAACCGCACCCGCAGCGGGACGACGTTGGACGCCATGCCAGGAATAGAGCGGGTGTCGCGGTCGGTTCGCGCGGACACCGGGAGGCCGAGCACCAGGTCCTGCTCACCGGTCAACCGGTGGATGTAGGCGCCGGAGGCCGCGAGTAGGAACCGGTTGAGCCGCTGCCCCGTCTCCGACGCGGCGGCCCGCAGGTTCGCCGCGCGCTCCGGTGTCAGCCAGATCGTGCGCCGGATCCGCCGGGACGGCTGGTTCGCCGCGCGCGCCACCAGACGTGCGGGCTCGGGGCGGTCGGCCAGGCGCCGCGACCAGAACTCGCGGTCCCGTTCGAAGTCGTCGCCCGCGCGGTAGCGCTGGTCGGCGGCGACGAACCGGGCCAGCGACCAGTCCGGGGCCTCCCCCGCGGTGCCGTTGTAGAGCTGCCCTGCGTAACGCGAGATCGCCAGCACACCCGCGCCGTCGATGAGGATGTGGTGGTACCGCTGATACCAGAACACCCGCTGTTCGGCCAGGCGGATGAGCGCCTGACCGAACAGCGGACCCCCCGCGAGGTCGCCGGCCTCCCCCGCCGACAACCGCTCCCCGAGCATCCAGTCCAGCGCCGCCGACTCCGGGTCGGGCGCGGACCGCAGATCCACGATCTCCACGTCGACCGGCGCGGGCACGACCCGCTGCCGGGGCTCCCCGTCGACCTCGAAGACCCGAACGTGGACGGCCTCCGCCGCGCCGACCGCCTGGGCCACCGCGGCGGCCAGGCGGTCGAGATCGACGGGACCATTCAGCTCCAGATACGCCGCGATGGTGTAGGTCGGGCTCTCCGGCTCGAACTTCGACGCGAGCCAGATCCCCTTCTGCGCTCCGGTGAGGGGCAGATCGGTGGCACCACCGGACATCTCTGGGCTTACCTTCCTGGAGTTACTTGACGGCCTGGAGCTTCGGCACGACCAGATCGATCGCGTACGGGATGCTCAGGACGGTGTTGAACGACAGCGCCGCGCCGATGTCGGGGTTCTCATACGGCAGGAACACGTCGTGCTTGTCCTGCGCGACCTTGAGCTTGGCGTAGAGCGGGTCGGCCTTGAGCAGTTCCTCGGCCTCGGCCGGGCCCAGCCACACGAGCCGGTCGCCGTCCATGACGTCGAACTTCTCGAAGGAGAAGTCGGCGACGTTCTGGGTGCCGACGGCGGCCTTGAACTTCTCCGAGGTGGTGAAGCCCATCTCGGTCAGGAACACCGTCTTCGGGTCCTTCGGCGAGAACGCCGAGAACTTGCCCGGCTCGACCGGCTCACCCACCGCGACGGTCTTGCCCGCCCAGTCCGGGTTGGCCTTGCGCACGTCGTCGAACCGCTTGCCGATACCCGAGATCAGCTCCTCGGCCTTGGCCGACTTGCCCAGCGCCTTGCCGATCGCGCGGGTCATGTCCTGCCACGGCGCCTGGTAGTCCTCGTTGCCCTTGGGCTGGGCCACGACCGGGGCGATCTTGGACAGGGTGTCGTACTGCTCCTGCTTCATCCCCGAGTACTGGGCGATGATCAGGTCGGGCGCGAGGCCGACGATCTTCTCCAGGTTGTACTCGTCGCGCTCGCCGACGATCTGCGGCGGGGTGGACCCCCACAGGTCCTTCACCCACGGCCACTTGCCGAAGGGCTCCTCTTTGAACCACGCGACGGCGCCGACCGGCTTGACGCCCAGCGCGAGCACCGCGTCCTGGTCGGACAGGCCGAGCGTGACGACCTTCTTCGGCTCGGCCTTGATC
>DATLIA010000219.1:0-11469 GCA_035540215.1 Actinokineospora sp.
GGGCGGGGGCGCGTCTGGGAGGCCGTAGTAGCGGTAGAGCTCTGTGGCGGTCTCCACGGACAACGCCCCCTCTGCTTGGGGAGCGTCCTTGACGATGTCGAGAGCGACCTCTACCTGGAGGCCCTCGACGCCGGGGTGGGCGCCGGTCAGCGGGACGAAGCTCTCCCGGTGGCCGTACAGCCCGGTGCGCACCGTCACCCATCCGGGTTCGCGGGTCGCCCCATCGAGGTACACCGTGCCGACTCGGCCGATCTTGCGGCCGTCCGGGTCGTACACGTCATGGCCGATCAGGTCCTGCGGTCTCATGCAGAACACGGTCACTCCGCTGGGCTCGACCCGCAACCGCGAGCGGCCCGGCCTCACCCTTGGTTCACCCCATCGGGGACCCGGATGGCCAGGCCGCGGGCATGGGCACGAGCCCGGCGCGCGGTCCGATCCACACATAGGTCCAACAGAGCGTGCCGTCCTCGAGGGTCACTCGAACCCGGCTGTATTCGCCGCCCTCGTACGCGTCGGTGGCCGCCAACACCTCCGGCCCCGCCAGGTCCACCAACCAGCCGTCGACGCCTGGACCTGCGTCGATGGTGAGGGCTGGGTAGCCGCGGCCGGTGTCGTGGATGGTGCCCGCGAGCCGCGCCCGGCGGGGTGCGCCGACCGTCCCGTCCGCCAGCACCTCCCACGCCGACGCGCCCGGTTGGAGGGTGCCGTAGACGAACAGGGAGCCCGGGTAGGCGTCGGGGACGGGATCACCCGTCAGGACGTCGTAGACCAGCCCGTCGGTCGTGCCCGGCACGCCCGGGCCGGCCGGGTCGGTGCGGCGGACCATCGCCCCGTCGACGAGCAGGGGACGGCGGGACTCGGTGGCGCCGACGTAGGCCAGGACACCGTCGAGCCTGCCGCCGTCGGCGAGGGTGACCTGGCCGGTACGGACGTGGGCGAGGTGGTGGCGGCTGCCGCGCCCCTCGCACGCGTCGAGGGCCTTGACCTGGGGCGGGGTCACCAGCAGTACCGCGTGTTCCTCGGTTCCTGGCAGCGCGGCCAGGACGACTGGTCGCTCGTCGTCCACCACGCGCAGGCCTGCGGCCCATACGGCTGCGAGGCCCTCGCTGCGGGCGCGCAGGACGACTACGGGGCCTGATAGTCCTAACTCAGTGCGCAGCCATGTCAGCTTTGACGGGCAGGCGTTAGATCCGTAAGCCAGCACCGGCACCCGCTCGGTCGCGACCGGCGCTCCCCGGTCGCTGAGCCAGCTGTCCAAGGGGACGCCGTCGACCAAGCCGTGGACCAGGGGCCAACCGGTCCCGTCGTCGTGGACGTAGGAGAACGCCGGGCAGGTGCCGGGGTAGGGCAGCGCGGGGTAGTCGGCGTCGGTGAACACCCGACGGAGGTTACTTGGGCTCGCCCGCCTCGAGTTCGGTGACGAAGTCGGCCCAGAACTCCTCGACGCAGCGCTCGAAGCGGATGCCCAGTTCCAGCGACTTGACCTGCCAGCGGTCGGCGAAGTCGATGATCTGGTCGCGCTGGGCGAGATACCCGTCGCCGCGGGCCTTGTGGGAGGCGTGGCGGGCGCGGGCCAGGTCGAGCAGGTTGGCCTCGTCGCCGAAGGTGGTGAAGAAGAGCTTGAGGAGGCCGAGGTCACGGACCTCGGTCTGTTCGGGGGTGGGCGCCGACAGCCACTCCGACAACACCGTCCGACCCTCGTCGGTGATCGAGTACGTGCGGCGGCGCCTGCCGCTCTCCTCGACCGCGGCGGTCACCAGCCCGTCCTCGGCCAGCCGCGCGGGCTCGTCGTAGAGCTGCGAGTGGGCGAAGGCCCAGAAGTTGCCGATCGTGTAGCCGACCCGCTGCTTGAGGTCGTAGCTGGTGGCCGGGCCATGGGAGAGCATGCCGAGCACGACGTACGACGTCGCGTTCAGCTTGCGGTCGCGCGGGGTCGATGCGGGCAGGGCGGGTCACCTCCTGGCAGAGCGGGACTGTATGACCCTACCTAGTCGGTTGACCGACCGCCCCCGTTCAGCGGTACCAGTGGGGGCAACCGGCGGCTGCCCCCACTGTCCGTGTCAGTCCAGGTGCCGAACGTCGAGTTTGCCCTCCGCGTGCTGGGCCCGCAGGACCTTCTTGTCGAACTTGCCGACGCTGGTCTTGGGCACCTCGGCGATGAACGCCCAGTTCTCCGGCAGCTGCCACTTGGCGACCTTGTCGGTCAGGAAGCCGCGCAGTTCCTCCGGCTGGGCCTCGGCGCCCTCACGCAGCACGACCGTCACCAGTGGACGCTCGTCCCACTTGGGGTCGGGGATGCCGATGACGGCGGCCTCGGCGACCGCCGGGTGCGCCATGACCGCGTTCTCCAGTTCCACCGACGAGATCCACTCGCCACCGGACTTGATGATGTCCTTGGAGCGGTCGGTGAGGGTCAGGAAGCCGTCCGGGGTGAGCGTGCCGACGTCGCCGGTGCGCAGCCAGCCGTCATCGAACTTCTCGGCGCCTTCCCCATCCTCATCGAGCCGGTAGTACGAACCGGTGATCCACGGACCACGAACCTCAAGCTCGCCGACGCTGTCGCCGTCCCAGGGCAGTTCCTCGCCGCTGTCGCCGACGAGCCGGGCGGTGACCCCGGCGGGCAGGCGACCCTGGGTGTAGCGGTAGGCCCAACTTTCCTTCTCCGACAGGCCCGCGGGCACCCGGCACAGCGTGCCCAGCGGCGAGGTCTCGGTCATGCCCCACGCGTGGATGATGTGGATCCCGTACTTCTCGGCGAAGGTGTGCATCATCGACGGCGGGCAGGCCGAGCCGCCGACGACGACCTCGCGCAGCGAGCTCAGGTCGGTCGGGTGCGCGTCGAGGTAGGCGAGGACGCCCTGCCAGATCGTCGGGACGGCGGCGGACTGCGTCGGCTTCGTCGCCTCGATGATCTTGACGAGCGGTTCCGGCTGCAGGAATCGGTCGGGCATGATCAGCGACGCGCCGGACATGAACGCCGCGTAGGGCATGCCCCACGACATGGCGTGGAACTGCGGGACGATCACCAGAGAACTGTCCGCCGAGGACAGTCCCATGCCGTCGGCCATGCAGACCTGCATCGAGTGCAGCCAGATCGAGCGGTGGGAGTAGACCACGCCCTTGGGGTTTCCGGTGGTGCCGGAGGTGTAGCACATCGCGGCGGCCGAGCGTTCGTCGATCTCGGGCCAGTCGAACTCGTCGGACTGGGCGGCGAGCAGGTCGGCCCAGGCGTGCACCTGGACGCCGTCGGGCGCCTGCAGGGCCGCGGCGTCGCCGTTGGCGACGATGACGTGTTTCACAGTCTTGAACGTCGGCAGGTGCTGGGTCAGCAGCGGCACCAGGGTCCCGTCGACGATGACGACGTGGTCCTCGGCGTGGTTGGCGATGTAGGTCAACTGCTCGGGGAACAGGCGGATGTTCAGGGTGTGCAGCACCGCGCCCATCGCGGGCACCGCGAGGTAGGCGGTCAGGTGCTCGGCGTTGTTCCACATGAAGGTCGCGACCCGCTGGTCGCCGGTCACGCCGAGGCCGCGCAGCGCGTTGGCCAGCTGCGCGGACTGGGTCCCCACCTGGGCGAACGTGGTCACCCGGCCTTCCGTGCCGGTCCAGGTCACGACTTCGCTCCCGGCGTGCACGGTCGACCCGTGGCGCAGCAGCGTGGCGATGGACAGCTGGCCGTCCTGCATGGTGCTCAACATCGTCGATCAAGCTCCCTGGGGTCACCCCGACTACCGGTTGGTAACCAAAGACCATAGTGCGCGAAACGCCTCCGCGACATGGTGGAAATCGGCCACGAAACGCTGTTGATCATGCTGTCACGCTGTGTCGCGACACTCGAAGGTGCACGCTCAGCAGGAGGTTTGCGCGTGTCGGGGGTATGTTGCCCGTCGAGGTGTCGTTTACTGGCGAAAGGCAACTGGCGACCGTGGTCGCACTGTGGGTCGAGGGCGGGATACCGCTAGCGCTCTGGTGACCGTCGGTAGCCAATTGATCGCCAGACAACTTTGTCTGACCCTCCGCTGCCGCGGCGGGTGAAGAACGAAAGGACTACCACGTTGGCTCTGCCCACGTTGACTCCCGAGCAGCGCGCTGACGCGCTCGCCAAGGCCGCAGAGGCGCGCAAGGCGCGCTCCGAGCTGCTGGCGTCGATCAAGTCCGGTGAGCGGACCATCGCGTCGGTGCTCGGTAAGGCCAAGGACGACAAGACCATCGGCAAGACCAAGGTCGCTGCCCTGCTCAAGGCCGTTCCTGGCCTTGGCGCGGTCAAGGTCGCCGCCCTGCTCGAGCAGGCAGGCATCGACCCGGACCGTCGGGCCGCGGGCCTGGGCGACCGGCAGCGTTCCGCGCTGATCGACGCACTGAACTGACCCGGTGAACCCCGGCCGGGGGCAGGCGACGGTGACGTCGCCCGCCCCCGGCCGTCTCTTTTCCGCCGCCGGGTAAGCAAGGCCATAACGCGGGTCCCCGCGCCGCTGGGTCATGATGGTGGTGTGGCACGCGACGGTGTGGCTGGTGACGGCGGAGGACCGCGAACCCTGGTCGAGCGGTATCGACCGGGTGATTTCCTGCTCGCCGGGCCCGCGTCGACGCTGCTCGCCACCGGCTGTCACGCCGTGGTCACCGAGCTGGATCCCGACGAACTCGCCACCCGGGTCGGCAAGCTCCTCCTCGATTCCGGCGTGCCCGCCGCCGTCGGGGTGCTGCCCTTCGACCACACCGCCGAGCCGCGGGTGGTCATCCCCGCCGAGGCCCGCTGGGCCGGTCCCGCACACGGCCTCGTCCCGGCCGCGAAGCCGCACCCGGCCCCACTCAGTTCGACGGCCGTGCCCGAGCCCGCCGTGTACGCCCAGGCGGTCGCCGACACCGTCGCCGACCTGCGGGCCGACCCTGAGCTGCGCAAAGTCGTCCTGGCCCGCGCGCTCGACCTCGGCTTCGCAGCCCCGGCCGACATCGCCGCCCTGCTGCCCGGCCTGATCAGGGCCAACCCGCTCGGCTACACCTACGCCGCCGACCTCGACGGCGGCCGGACGCTGCTCGGCGCCAGCCCGGAGTTGCTGCTGCGGCGGACCGGGGCGACGGTGCTGTCCAACCCGCTGGCCGGGTCGGTCCCGCGCCGGACGGACCCGGTCGAGGACCGCGCGGTCGCCGAGGCACTGCTGGCGTCGGCCAAGGACCAGGGCGAGCACCGCGTGGTCGTCGAGGCCGTGGTCGAGGTGCTGCGGCCGTTCTGCCGAAGCCTGACCGTGCCCGCCGCGCCCTCCCTTGTGGAGACGCCGACGGT
This sequence comes from Actinokineospora sp., assembly GCA_035540215.1. Lineage (GTDB taxonomy): Bacteria > Actinomycetota > Actinomycetes > Mycobacteriales > Pseudonocardiaceae > Actinokineospora. The sequence goes on from DATLIA010000219.1 coordinate 5,282, forward strand.
GTGGCATCTGTCCACTCAGATCACTGGTGAGCTGATCGATCCGGACGTGTCGGCGCTGCGCCTGGCCGCCGCGCTGCATCCGACCCCGGCGGTGTGCGGGACGCCGCCCGCCGCCGCGCGTGCGGCCATCGCGCACCACGAGCCGTTCGACCGCGGGTTCTACAGCGGCGTTGTCGGCTGGTGTGACGCGTCGGGCGACGGCGAGTGGATCGTGGCGATCCGCTGCGCCGAGGTCGAGGACCGGCGGATGCGGCTGTTCGCGGGCGCCGGGATCATGCCGGACTCGGTGCCGGAGTCGGAACTCGCCGAGACCGCCGCGAAACTGAAGACGCTGCTGGACGCGCTCGGCCTGGGATAGCCCTATTCGTGATCGAAGATCACGTTGTTGATGTAGTGCGGGCCGCCTCTGACCACTTTGTCCAGATAACCGCGACTGTCCACTTGGGGCAGTAGTCGTCGCTGGTGGTCGGCGAGGTCATAGCCCGCAAGGGGACGCCAGGCGCCCTCGACCAGGACTCGGCCGGTGTAGCCGAACCCGGCCAGGTATTCCACGATCTCGTCGACGGGGCTGCGGCGGTATTCCAGCTCGATCAGCAAAGTGGGCCTGCGCTCGGTCAGCACCTCGGTCGCCCCGCGGAGAGCAAGGAACTCGGCGCCCTCGACGTCGATCTTGATGATCGACACGTCCCGGGGGGCGATGTCGTCAATGGTCGTGGTGGCCACCGTGATGCCGTCGGTGTCGGCCGAGGGCAGCATCGACGCCACCGCCTCGGCGCCCGCGTCCTGGCCAGGGACGAAGAGCGTGCCATGGCCGACCTTGTCGGTGATCGCCGACCGGATCACCGTGACGTTGGCCGGAACCGTTTTGGTGAGCATGGCCGCCAGCTTCGGGTTCGGCTCGACGGCGACGACCCGGTCGAGCCTGCGGGCGAACGCGCGCGACCACGGGCCGTACCAGGCGCCGATGTCCAGGGCGGTGCCGTGGGTCGGGCAGAAGTCGGCCAGCCTGGCCAACTCCAGCTCGAACCGCGGATAGGTCGCCGCGATGACCGAGGTGAACACCCGGTCCGGGACCAGACCCGAGAGCTTCGACACGGCCGCGGTCACGATCCGCGACGACAGACCACTCGACATGGCTCGGGAGCGTATCCGAGGGTCTTTCGCAAAGACAGTGCTAGCTGGCGGATTGCCGGCGTCGGCGGCGGCTATTGGCCAATCAGGCGGCTGTTGCTTGGCAGCGGAGGCGGTTACAGTCGCGGCATGGGAGGCCCGACAACAGTGTCGCCGCTACCCGCCGAGCTGCTCGAGCTCACCAAGGCGCAGCTTCAGGTGCTCGCGGACGACCTCGCCCAGCTCCTGGCTGATACGGAGCCGTTCTACCGCGCTGTCCGGGATTCCGCGCCGGATGTGCTGCGGACGGTCTGCGAAGTAAACCTGCGGCAGGTCTTCGACGCGCAGATCGAGCGGCGCGAGGTCGACCTGAACGCCGTGCGCAAGACCGCGCGGGCGCAGGCGACACAAGGGATCCCGCTGTCGGCGGCGCTGCGCGCGTTCCGGATCGCGGGCACCTACATCTACGAGACGATGGTCGAGGCGATGCCGCCGGGATCGCTGTCCTCGGAGCAGTTGCTGCAGGTCAGCGGCAATGTGTGGCGGGTCATCGACTTCCTGTCCACCGCCATCGCCGCCACTTACGCCGAGGTCGAGTCGACCGCGACCGAACAGCTCGACCAGGCCAGGATGGCCACGATGGACGCCCTGCTCGGCGGCAGGCTCACCCAGGCGCAGGCCGAGGACGCCGCGCGCGGGCTCGACCTGCCGCGGGGTGGCCTGTTCGTCGTGGTGTTCTCCGACCGGCCGATGCTGGAGGCCGGGCACCGGGTCAGCGTCTCGATGCTGCTCGACCACCGCAGGTGGCGGGTGCTGTGGCGGCCGGACAACGGTTGTGAGACCGGAATCGTCGTGCTCGACCGCGAGACAGGCCTGCGCACACTGCGCCACGAGCTCGCGGGCGCGTCGTTCGGGGTCGGGCTGAGCCCGGTCGTGCACGGCATCGACGCGCTTCCCGCGGCCCTGCGCAAGGCGCGGATCGCCCGTCGGTCGCTGCCGCCGGACGCGGAAGGTGTAGCGGTCTTCGGTGACGAGCCGGTGACCACGCTGGTCGCCGGGGCGATGGCGCTGGCCAGGGAAGTGGCCGCCGACCTGCTCGCCGGGGTGTTCGCGCTGCCCGCGGCCGAGCGTCAGGTGCTGCTGACCACGCTGCAGGTCTGGTACGCCGAGGACGGCTCGGCGCAGAACACCGGGCGCAAGCTGTTCGTGCACCCCAACACGGTCCGGTACCGCATCCGCAGGCTGCAGGAGCTGACCGGACGCGACCTCACCAAGCCAAAGGCGATCGCGGAGTTGTTCGTGGCCATCGAGGTCGCTCGGCTCGACCCGGGCCTCGCCGACCGAGGGCGCTAAGCGGTAAGCGCGGTCGGCGTGGGCGCGACCGCCTGGTCTGCCACTACGAGCCGAGCCAGTTCTTCGAGTCGTGCCGTCATGCCCTTGCGCGCCGATAAGTTGATCTCGACACCGTTGGGCAGCGCCAGGCAGACGAAGTCGGGGTGGTCGCGGTCCAGCGCGTGCGGGTCGACGCCGATCAACACGTCGTAGGCGGTGAGCCTGCTCGGCTGGCGCGCGGTGCCGGTGAGCGCGCGGGCGGCCCGCACCAGCAGCGAGTCGGCGGCCAGGTCGATCACCCGGTGCCCGTGCAGGGACAGCAGGGCGGCGGTGTCAGCCACGGCCGCCCGGCCTGCCGGGGTGGCCGCGCGCTGAGCGCCGACACGGAGGGTGACGCTGTCGGGTCGGTGCACTGGTTGCCGATTCCCTTCCGGGCGTTGACGAATGACGAACATCGTGAACCCCGGCACCTTGTTCTGGGGAACAGACTTGGTTGTGGGGTTACGACTTTCGGCCTAATGGGACCCGCCAAACGGCGACAACAAATTGATCCGAATCATCTTCGCATCGATCTGTGACTCCGGTCACTCTGTGCGGTATCTTCGCACTGGGTTACCGTTGGGTAATTTCACATGACTGTGACGCGGGTCTCACCCGGGCAAATGGAGGATCGTTGCAACGCGTACTCGGCCACATCCTGCTGGCATTGGGGGTGTTCGCGGTCGGGCTCGGGATCCTGCTGCGGACCTGGGCCTACCCGGCCCTGGCTAAGGTTCCGGTCAACATCGACAAGACGTCGGTAGCGCAGGGCTCCAACATCACGGCGCTGCTGATCGACGAGAAGGACGGCGTACCCGATCCGAAGATCGAGTCCGGCCTCAGTCTCACGTCGACCACCCACGTAACCGGCGACCTGACCGCGCCGGAGGTCAAGAAGGACGGCGACGTCGCCGCTTGGATCGAGGCGTCCAGGGTCACCGACGACGCCTCCGGGATTGTGGTGACGGCGGGCGTGCGACTCGTCTGCGTCAACCGCCACACCAACATGGCTGTCGCTCCCTGTGAGCACCAGTACCTCGAGGACGAGACCCAGGGCGACAAGGTGACCGCGCCGCGCAGCGCGATCCAGCAGCCCGGCCTGAGCTTCAAGTTCCCGTTCGGGACCGACAAGTCGGAGACCTACAAGTACTACGACAGCTCGATCCGCGCCACGGCCGACGCGAAGTTCGACGGCGAGGACGTGGTGAAGGGTCTGGCGGTCTACCGCTTCGTGCAGACGATCCCGCCGACGCGGATCGGCGAGAAAGAGGTGCCCGGCAGCCTGATCGGCAAGTCCGAGCAGGTCGTGAAGGCCGACCTCTACTACGAGGCGAAGCGCACCCTCTGGGTCGAGCCGGTCAGCGGTGCCATTGTCAACGGCCGCGAAGAAGGCAAGCAGGAGCTCAGGGTCGCGGGCGAGGGTCCGGGCGAGGGCGAGTACGTCTTCAACGGAACGCTGCAGCTCAATGACCGCACGGTCACGGGCAACGTCGAGGAAGCCGAGAAGAACAAGTCCAAGCTGTGGCTGCTGACCACGCTGCCGTGGATCCTGCTCGTCGCGGGCGGCGTGCTGGCCGTGGTCGGCGTCGTGCTCCTCGTGGTGAGCCGCGGTACCCCGGGCAAGCGCAGCCTGGGCAACCCGCCGCGACAGCCGGTGGGCGCGGGAACCTGATCGTCGGATGGCGGTGCCGGTGAATCCGGCACCGCCGTTTCCGATTCGATCACCGTTTCCGCAGGACCATCACCAGGTTCCACGAGACGATTTCGCGCAGTAGTGGGATCCGAATGACCCACTGGGCCCACCACGGGTGGTAGCGGGGCAGTGCCTGAATCAGCACTGTCGAATCATTGTTTCGGCCCCAGCGAAGTGCAGCGCCGACGGTGAGCGCGAACAGGCTCTCTCCGAATTTGTTCTTGGGCTCTTTCCCGAAACGCTTTTGGTAGCGTCGGCGCGCGTAGTGTCCGCCGAGGAAATGCCACGGCGCGGTCTCGTGTCCGCCCCACGGCGAGAACCACGGCGTGAACGACACGAAGATCGTTCCGCCGGGCTTGGTCACCCTGGCCATCTCCGCGAGCATGCGCTCCGGCTCCGAAACGTGTTCGAGCACGTTCGATGAGTAGCAGATGTCGACAGACCCCGTCTGAACAGGTAGTTCGGTGCCGCTCGCGCGGATCATGCCCGCGCCGGGCGCTCCCCGCGCGGTCATCTCGCCCACGTCGGGGTCGAGCCCGAGATAGTGCGCCCCCGCCGCCCGGAACGCGTCGGAGAAGTAGCCGGGGCCGCCGCCGACGTCGAGCAGGACGCGCCCGTCGAGATCGACATATTCGGCCAGTTGGCGCACTGAGTCGGCCGCGAGGATCTGATAGAAGTGGTCCGGGTCGGATTGCTCGCGCAAAAACGCGGAAAAGAGCGTCCGGGAGCGGTCGAGGGTGGCGAACCGCGACGGGCGGGCCGAGGCTGAATCGGTCCGGGTCGTTTCTTCTGGCATCGGCGGTATCGCTTTCGGGATCGGCCGGGTATTACGATGTACCGAACGGTAACCTAGCACCGCGGCGTCGCGGTTGGAGAACGATGGCTGAGGAATTCGATGTTCGCCCGCGGGTGCTGCTGCTGAACTGGCGCGACCTGTCGCACCCGGAGGGCGGCGGCTCCGAGCGGTACGTCGAGGCCATCGGCACCGGACTGGCCGCCCGCGGCTACCGGGTCACCATCCAGTGCGCCGAACACGACGGTGCCGCGGGTGCGGAATGGGTCTCCGGGGTGCGGTTCCGCAGGCGTGGACATCGGCTTTCCGTTTATCTGTGGGCGTTCCTGGCCGTCCTGCGCTCGGACGCGGACATCATCGTCGACGTGCAGAATGGGATGCCGTTCTTCGCCAGGCTCGTCGCCCGCTGCCCGGTCATCGTGCTGGTGCACCACGTGCACCGGGAACAGTGGCGCACGGCGGTCGGCCCGGTCGCGGGCCGGGTGGGCTGGTGGATCGAGTCCTGGCTGGCGCCACGGCTGTTCCGGGGCTGTCGCTACATCGCCGTCTCCGAGGTCACCCGACGCGAACTCAACGAGCTTGGCGTCGGCCTTGAACGCACCGCGGTGGTGCCGAACGGGCTCGACGTCGCGCCGGTCGTCGCCGTCGAGCGCGCCGACACGCCAAGGCTGGTCGCGGTGAGCAGGCTGGTGCCGCACAAGCGCATCGAGCACGCCATCGACACCCTGGTCGAACTCGCTGATCAATGGCCGGACATGGTGCTCGACGTGGTCGGCTGCGGCTACTGGTCGGACAACCTGCGTGAGTACGCGAACGCCAAGGGCGTCGGGCACCGCGTGGTGATGCATGGCTGGGTCGATGAGCGACGCAAGCACGAACTCCTTGCCGCGGCGTGGGTGCACCTGCTCCCCTCGGTCAAGGAGGGGTGGGGCATCGTGATCATGGAGGCGGCGGCGCACGGCGTCCCGTCGATCGCCTACCGCGCGGCGGGTGGCGTCGCTGAGTCTATTGTGGACACTAAGACCGGATTGCTGGCCAACGACTTCGACGAGTTCGTCGCGCACACCCGCAGGCTGCTGACCGACCACGTCGAGCGGGCGGCGATGGGGGCGGCGGGGCGGGCGTGGGCCGAGGGATTCGGCTGGCCCGCCAGCGTCACCGAGTTCGAGTCGATCCTGCGCGACACCGCGCACTTGAGCACCCCGCGGCCGCGGGTGCTCA
>DATLIA010000220.1:0-13203 GCA_035540215.1 Actinokineospora sp.
GATGAGTACAGGTGCATCCAGCCCATCACCGTCGACACGTACTCGCGCGAGTGGTTGTAGCGGAAGATCGCCGCGTCGAGGTCCGAGGGGTTGGCCAGGTTGAGCCCGCCCGAGCACAGGTACCGGCCGGACGCGGCGGCCGCGTCGTAGATGTTGTGTGGGGTCGAGACGCCGTCGTTGTTGCCGTCGGTGCGGTAGACGGCCCACGTGGTGGGGATGAACTGCATCGGGCCAACGGCTCGGTCCCAGACCGGGTCGCCGTCTAGTGCGCCGTTGTCGCTGTCGGGGATGGCGGCGAACGGGCCGCCGGTCAGAGCCGGGCCCATGATGCGGGGCGCGGTGTCGCCGTTGGCCACGGCCTGGCCGCCGCGGGCGTGGCCGGACTCGATCCGGCCGATCCCCGCCAGGTGGTACCAGCGCAGCCCGCAGCCGGGCTCGGTGCGGGCGAGGAGCGCCTCCGCCGAGCGGTAGGCGTCGAGCAGGTTCGCCGGGATGCCTTTGCCGACGAACGCGACCGGGGTGACGACGACCGCGGGCGCGTGCGCCTGGACGATCTCCACCTCCGGGCGGGGCAGCGGCGCCCGGGTGCGTTCCACCGTACGGTCGGCTGATGACACCGACGACGCCGATGAGTCGGTCGCCTCCGGGGCGGTCGGGGTGACCGGTGGCGTGGACGCCTGGGCAGCCGCGGCGGCCATGGTGAGGGCGACCAGGGCTAGGGCGGTGGTGGGACGGAGTCCAGTGCGCAACGCGCCAGCCTCTTTCTGATGGGGATCTTGTGCACCAGCGATATCAGGTCTATCCGCCCAGGTCAGGCGTCTTCCCTCGATCGTGTGGCGAACGCAGCCCGTCCGGGTGGCGTGTGCACTCATGCGCATGTGACAATATGACGGCACCGACGAGAGGGGTGGCGATGGGCCACGGACACGGGCACGGACTGCCCGCGAGCACGGGTGGCCGCTTGGCAGGCAGGCTGTGGGCCGCCTTCGCGATCGCCGCGGTGATCATGGTGGTCGAGTTCGCCGTCGGGTTCGCGACCTCTTCACTGGCCTTGGTGTCCGACGCCGCGCACATGCTCACCGACGTAGTCGGGGTCGGGCTCGCCCTGGCGGCGATCATCGCCGCGCGGCGGGCTACCGCCAAGTCCAATCGCACGTTCGGGCTCTACCGCGCCGAGGTGCTGGCCGCGCTGGCCAACGCGGTGCTGCTGTTCGGCGTCGCGGGTTACGTCGTGTTCGAGGCCGTCCAGCGGTTCGACAACCCGCCCGCTGTGCCCGGCCTGCCGGTCCTGCTGGCCGCGCTGGCGGGTCTGGCGGCCAACGTCGTGTCGTTCCTGCTGCTGCGCGACGGCGCCAAGGAGAGCCTCAACGTGCGCGGCGCGTACCTGGAGGTCCTGGCCGACCTGATCGGCTCTGTCGGCGTCCTGCTGAGCGCCGCGGTGACGCTGCTGTTCGGCTGGCGCTGGGCTGACCCGATTGTCGGCGTCGCCATAGGCCTATGGGTGCTCCCGCGCACGTGGAGCCTGGCCCGCCGGGCGCTGCACATCCTGTTCCAGCACGCGCCGGAACGGGTCGACGTCGACGAGCTGACCGCGCGCCTCACCGCCGTCGCCGGTGTCGCCGAGGTGCACGACCTGCACGTCTGGACGCTCACGTCGGGCATGGAGGTCGCCTCCGCGCATCTGACGCTGGAGAAGGAGGGCGACCAGGCCGAGGTGCTGGCGGCCGCGCAGCGGCTGCTCGCCGACGACTACGGCCTGGAACACGCCACCCTGCAGGTCGAACAGCCCGACGCGAAGTGCCACGAACTGTCTTGGTGACTAGTGGTTACCCCGGCGAACCTCCGGTCGTGACCACTAGTGCCCCGGGGCACTACAGCGGCTTCGCGGCCCGCTCGGCCAGCATGTTCGTCAGGATGGTGATCTCCGCCGTCTGCCCCTTGACGATCTTGTCGGACAGGTTGCGCACCTGCCCCGTCGCCGCGTGCTCGTTGGCGTAGCGCGACATATCCAGGCCGCCCTGGTGGTGGCGCAGCATGAGCTGCAGGAAGTACACGTCCAGCTCGCGCCCGGTCAGCGACCGCAGCTTCGCGATCTCCTGGCTCGTGGCCATCCCCGGCATGACGCGCACCCCGGCCGACGCCGCGTCCGACGTGTGGCCGTGGGTCGCCCCGGCCATCCACGACATGTAGGTGCCGTCCGGGTTCTGCTCGGGCTGGTCCCAGACATCGAGCCAGCCGCTCATCGCGCCGACCTGGCTGAGCTGGGTCTGCTCGATGTCGAAGGCGAGCTGCTTGATCGACATGTCCGTGGTGTGGTCGCGGGCCCAGTTGGCCATCGTGACCGCCTGCAGGTGGTGGACCTGCATGTCCTGGGCGAACCCCACGTCGACCGACTCCGCCGACGGCGAGCTCGACTGGCGGACCGCCGACAGGGTGATCAGCATCCCGATCGCCGCGCCCACCAGCAGAACGGCGAGCGCCGCGACGGAGAGCACCAAGATCCTGCGCTTGGTGCCGTCGTCGCGGCGCTCGGTGTCCGGGGCCTCGATAGCCACAGCCGTCACTGGGAGGGCGCGGGCGCCGTCGTCGTCGCGGCGGGCGGGGCGGCGGGGGTGCTCGGCGCGCCACTCGCGGCGGGCGGCGTCGCCGTGCTCTTGCCGTCCATGCCGACGGCGTCGGGGCCGGGGGCCTCCGGGGCGAACGGCGGCGGCGCGGCCGGGTCGAACTGGCCGGGGCCGAGCGGGCCACACGCCGCGTTCGGCTCGGGGTTCTGGTAGCGGTTGCGCTTGAGCGACTTCACGAACTGGTCGATGCGCTCGTCGTCGGCGCTGTCCAGCTTGAGCTGGTGGCCCCACGACTGCAGCGAGATGTTCTTGTCCAGACCCGGGTACGGCGACAGCATCATGAACGGCTGGCCCTCGACCTTGGCCTTGAGCTTGTCGAGGTCGGCGCCCTGCACCTTGTCGGGGTTGTAGGCGATCCACACCGAGCCGTGCTCAAGGGCGTGGACCATGTTCTCGCTGCGCACGGCGGTCGGGTAGACCACGCCCTCGCAGTCGGCCCACGCCTCGTCGTGCGGGCCGCCGAACGGCGGGCTCTGGTCGTAGTTGACGCGCTGGGCGGCCTTGACGTGCAGGCTGCCCGTGTAGGTCTGCTTGACGACACCCGCGATGTTCGTCGACGGGTCCTGGTTGTCCTCGGACACCGTGAACTTCTTCGCGGCGGAGATCTGCACGTAGGCATAGCCGAACACGCCACCGGCGAGCAGCACGACGGCCACGATCGCCGCGATGGTGCCCCAGGGCGTGCCCTTCTTGGCGACGACGGACGAGCGCGCTGCCTTGACGCTCCCCTTGCCACTCTTGTTCTTCGTGCCGCTGGCCATGCCGTCCTCGGACTTCTCATCGACGGGTGAGGCTCGGAAGCGAACCTCGTCACAGGGTGGTAGTGCGACGCCAGTCTAAGGACTCCGTGTTCGGTCCCCGTCAGGCCCTCCTGCCGGGGTGCGCCCGTCAGCCCCCGGCGGGTGTGGTGGGCGCACCCGCGGGCCCGGTGACGGGCATCGCGTCCGGGCCGGGCGGTGCCGGGTCGAACGGGGGCGGCGCGGCCGGGTCGAACAGCCTCGGGTCGACCGGGTCACAGCTCGCGCCGGGCTCGGGGGCGAGGTACTTGTTGGTGCGGGTCGCGGCGATGAAATGGTCGATCCGCTCGTCGTCGACGTCGTCGACCTGGAGCTGTCGGCCCCACGACTGCACCGAGACCGGCTTCTTCTGACCGGGGAACGGCGACATCACCAGATAGGGCTTGCCGTCCACCCGCTTGGCCAGCGCCTTGACGTCGTCGCCACGCACGGTCTCCGGGTCGTAGGTCACCCAGACCGCGCCGTGCTCCAACGAGTGAACGACGTGCTCCGTGCGGATCGCGGTGGCGTACACCTCGCCGTTGCACGGTGCCCAGATCTGGTCGTGGGCGCCGCCGAACGGGGGCAGCTGGTCGTAGGCGACGCGCTGCGGTGCGATCGCGTGCAGGCCTGCCTGGTACTCCTTGGCCACGACGCCGTCGATCTTCGCCGTCGGGTCCTTCTCGCTCTCGCTCGGGGTGAACGCGCGGGTCGACTTCGACGGTGGAGCCGCTTTGGAGGTCTTGGCGGGCGTCTTCGAGGCGGTCTGGTCGACGGCCACCGGCGTACCCGACTCGGCGACACCGCAGGCCGTGAGGAGCAGACAGGCTGCGGCGAGCGCCAAGCGGCGCGCTGGCGCGATCATGGGCCGAAGTGTAACCGGATTAATACCGGGTCGACCCACTACCTAGACTTGCCCGGTGACTCCCGACGCACTCGCTGACCTGGTCCGCACCGCCGCTCTGACGATCTTGGACGCCCGCGGTCTCGACACCGCCGTCGTCCCGGCCGTGGTGACCGTGGAGCGACCGCGAAACCCGGAGCACGGCGACTACGCCACGAACCTCGCCCTGCAGGTCGCCAAGCGGGTCGGGCTGGCCCCGCGCGAGCTGGCCGACGCGTTGGCCGAGGCGCTCGGGCAGACCGCGGGCATCGACTCCGCCGAGGTGGCGGGGCCCGGGTTCATCAACCTGCGGCTGGCCGCCGACGCCCAGGGCGAGATCGTGCGCGGCGTGCTGCGCGCGGGCGCCGAGTACGGCACCGGCGCCACCCTCGCGGGCAAGAAGATCAACCTGGAGTTCGTCTCGGCGAACCCGACCGGCCCGATCCACCTCGGCGGCACCCGCTGGGCCGCGGTCGGCGACGCGCTCGGCCGGGTGCTCAGCGCGCAGGGCGGCGAGATCACCCGCGAGTACTACTTCAACGACGCGGGCGCGCAGATCGACCGGTTCGTCCGGTCCATGATCGCCGCGGCGAAGGGCGAACCCGCTCCCGAGGACGGCTACGCGGGCGCCTACATCAACGACATCGCCGCCGACGTGCTCAAGCAGGCACCGGACGCGCTGAGCCTGCCGGAGGCCGAGCGGGCCGAGACGTTCCGCGAGATCGGCGTCGGGCTCATGTTCGCCCAGATCAAGCAGAGCCTGCACGAGTTCGGCGTCGACTTCGACGTCTACTTCCACGAGGACTCGCTGCACAAGTCCGGCGCGGTGGAGCAGGCGGTCGCGGCGCTCAAGACCTCCGGCGGCCTGTACCTGAAGGACGGCGCGTGGTGGCTGCGGTCCACCGAGTACGGCGACGACAAGGACCGCGTGGTCATCAAGAGCGACGGGCAGCCCGCCTACATCGCCGGTGACATCGCCTACTTCCAGGACAAGCGCGCCCGCGGCTTCGACCTGTGCATCTACATGCTCGGCGCCGACCACCACGGCTACATCGGCCGCCTCAAGGCCGCCGCCGCGGCGACCGGCGACGACCCGTCCACCGTGGAAGTCCTTATTGGACAGATGGTCAACCTGGTGAGCGACGGCAAGCCGGTGCGGATGAGCAAGCGCGCCGGGACGGTGATCACCATGGAGGACCTGGTGGACGCCGTCGGCGTGGATGCCGCGCGCTACGCCATGATCCGCTCGTCCGCGGACTCCACTTTGGACATCGACCTTGACCTGTGGAGCAAGAAGTCCAGCGACAACCCGGTGTACTACGTCCAGTACGCCCACGCGCGACTGTGCTCCCTCATGCGCAACGCCGCCGACCTCGGGCTCACCCTGCCCGGCTCGGACGACGCCGACCTCGGTCTGCTCGTCCACCAGCGCGAAGGCGACCTCATCCGCACCATCGGTGAGTTCCCGCGCATCCTGGCCACCGCCGCGGAGCTGCGCGAACCCCACCGGGTCGCCCGCTACCTGGAGGAGCTGGCCGGGACGTACCACCGATTCAACGAGAGCTGCCGGGTCCTGCCCAGGGGCGACGAGGAGGCCGGGCCGCTGACGACCGCGCGGCTGGCCCTGTGCGCGGGCGCGCGCCAGGTCTTCGCCAATGGGCTGGGCGTCCTCGGCATCGAAGCACCGGAACGGATGTAGAACACCGATGAGGGCACACCCGGCAGGGCCGCGGCACGCAGAGGTCCTGCCGCCAAGCAACACCGCCAGCGAGCGCCCCACCAGCGCCGAGGCGCTCGACGAGCTGGTCCCAGTGGTCTGGCCGCGCAACATCGAGCGCGGCGCGGACGGCGCGGTGCGCCTGGCCGGGGTCGACGTGCGCGACCTGGCCGAGACCTACGGCACGCCGCTGTTCGTCGTGGACGAGGCCGACTTCCGCGGCCGCTGCCAGGACCACGCGATCGCCTTCGGCGACCCGGCCCTGGTGCACTACGCGTCCAAGGCGTTCCTGTCCGTCGAGATCGCCCGCTGGGTCGCCGAAGAGGGCCTGAGCCTGGACGTGGCCAGCGGCGGCGAACTCGCCGTGGCGCTGCGCGCGGACTTCCCGCCGGAGCGGATCACGTTGCACGGCAACAACAAGTCCGTCGAGGAACTGTCCACAGCGCTCGACGTCGGCGTCGGCGCGATCGTGGTCGACTCGTTCCACGAGATCGCCCGCCTGGACAAGCTCGCGCGTGACCGCGGCATGGTCGCGCCCGTGCTGATCCGGGTGACCGTCGGCGTCGAGGCGCACACCCACGAGTTCATCGCCACCGCGCACGAGGACCAGAAGTTCGGCTTCTCGCTGGCCGGTGGCGCCGCCGCCGAGGCCGCGCGCCGGGTCATCAAGTCCGGCGGCCTTTCGCTGGTCGGCCTGCACAGCCACATCGGCTCGCAGATCTTCGACGCCGACGGCTTCGAGGTCGCCGCGCACCGGGTGATCGGCCTGCTGGCCGAGCTGCACCGGGAGCACGGCGCGCTGGAGTCGATCACCACCGTCGACCTCGGCGGCGGACTCGGCATCGCCTACACCGCCGAGGACGACCCGCCGCCGCCGATGTGGCTGGCCGACCAGCTGCGCATGATCGTGACCAAGGAGTGCGAGCAGGCCGGGCTGGCCGTGCCGCGCATCGCCGTCGAGCCGGGCCGGGCCATCGCCGGGCCGGGCACGGTGACGCTCTACGAGGTCGGCACCACCAAGGACGTCTCGCTGGGCCACGGCACCAAGCGCCGCTACGTCAGCGTCGACGGCGGGATGAGCGACAACATCCGAACGGCGCTCTACGACGCGGTGTACGACACGCGGCTCGTCTCCCGCTCCAGCGGCGAGGGGGAGCGGGGTACGGAGGCCGTGCTGTCCCGAGTAGTGGGCAAACACTGTGAGTCCGGTGACGTTGTGGTGCGAGACTGCTGGCTACCGGAGAACCTTGCTCCCGGCGACCTGCTTGCGGTCGCCGCGACCGGCGCCTACTGCTACTCCATGGCGAGCAACTACAACCGGCTGCCACGCCCCGCCGTGGTCGCCGTGCTCGACGGCGCCGCGCGGCCGCTGCTGCGCAGGGAGACCGTGGACGACCTGCTCAGACTGGAGATCCCGTGACTGACCCCGCTAAGCCCATCCGTGTCGCGCTGCTGGGCTGCGGCACGGTAGGGACAGAGATCGTCCGGCTGCTGACCGAGCAGGCCGACGAACTCGCGTCGCGGGTCGGCACCCGGGTCGAGCTGGCCGGGGTCGCCGTGCGCAGGCTGGGCAAGCCCCGACCCGGGGTGCCCACCGAGCTGCTGACCGCCGACGCCGCCGAGTTGGTGACCAGGGACGACGTCGACGTCGTGGTCGAGGTCATCGGCGGCATCGAGCCGACCCGCACCTGGCTGCTGGCGGCGCTCAAGGCGGGCAAGTCCGTGGTCAGCGCCAACAAGACGCTGCTGGCCGACCACGCGGGCGAGCTGTTCGCCGCGGCGGACGAATCCGGCGTCGACCTCTACTTCGAGGCCGCCGTCGCCGGGGCCATCCCGCTGCTGCGGCCGCTGCGCGAGTCGCTGGCCGGTGACCGGATCACCCGGGTCATGGGCATCGTCAACGGCACCACCAACTTCATCCTCTCGGCCATGGACGAGACCGGCGCGGGCTACGCCGAGACCCTCGACGAGGCCGCCCGGCTCGGCTACGCCGAGGCCGACCCGACCGCCGACGTCGACGGCTACGACGCCGCGTCCAAGGCGGCCATCCTGGCCTCGCTGGCCTTCCACACCCGGGTCACCGCGGGCGACGTCTACCGCGAGGGCATCTCAGCGGTGACGCCCGCCGACGTCTCCGCCGCGCGCTCACTCGGCCGCGTTATCAAGCTGCTGGCCATCTGCGAGCGGGTCGACGGGCCCGACGGCGAGTCCGTCGCGGTCCGCGTGCACCCGGCGATGATCCCGCGCTCGCACCCGCTGGCCGGCGTCAACGGCGCGTTCAACGCGGTGTTCGTCGAGGCGGAGGCCGCTGGACAACTGATGTTCTATGGGCGCGGAGCAGGCGGTGCACCCACCGCCAGCGCCGTGCTCGGCGATCTGGTCGCGGTAGCCCGCAACCTGGTCGTCGGCGGGCGCGGACCGCGCGAGTCGGCCTACGCCGACCTGCCGGTGCGCCCGATCGCGCAGGCGGCCACCAGGTACCACATCAGCCTGGACGTCGCCGACCGCGCGGGCGTGCTCGCGGCCGTAGCGGCCAATTTCGCCGAGCACGAGGTGAGCATCGCCGTGGTGCGCCAGGAAGGCCGCGCCGACGACGCGAGCCTGGTCATCGTCACGCACTCTGCCGCCGACGCCGCGTTGCGCTCTACTGTGGACAAAATCGCGGGACTGCCGTTCGTGCACGAGGTGGTCAGCGTGATGCGGGTCGAAGGCGAGGAACAATGACCACGAGTGTGCTGCCCGGTCGTCCGGGCATCATCGCGGCCTATGCCAACAGAATCCCCGTGCCGAATGGCGCGCGGATCATCACCTTGGGCGAGGGCAACACGCCCCTGCTGCCCGCCCCGCACCTCTCCGAGCTGACCGGCTGCACGGTCTACCTCAAGGTCGAGGGCATGAACCCGACCGGCTCGTTCAAGGACCGCGGCATGACCGTGGCCATGACGTACGCGCTGGCCAACGGCCTCAAGGCGGTCATCTGCGCCTCCACCGGCAACACGTCGGCCTCGGCCGCCGCGTACGCCGTGCGGGCCGGGCTGACCTGCGCGGTGCTCGTCCCGCGCGGCAAGATCGCGATGGGCAAGATGGCCCAGGCGGTCATCCACGGCGCCAAGATCCTGCAGATCGACGGCAACTTCGACGACTGCCTCGAACTGGCCGAGAAGACCGCGGCCGAGTTCCCGGTCGGCCTGGTCAACTCGGTCAACCCGGTCCGGCTGATCGGCCAGAAGAGCGCGGCGTGGGAGATCGTCGACGTGCTCGGCCGCGCGCCCGACATCCACTGCCTGCCCGTCGGCAACGCGGGCAACATCACCGCCTACTGGCGCGGGTACCGCGACTACGCCGACGACAACGTCATCGAGGCGCTGCCGCGCATGTTCGGCTTCCAGGCCGCCGGTTCGGCTCCGCTGGTGCACGGCGCACCGGTCGCCAAGCCCGACACGATCGCCACGGCGATCCGCGTCGGAAACCCGGCATCGTGGGCGGGCGCGGTGACCGCGGTCGCCGAGTCCGCCGGGCTGTTCGAGGCCGCCGCCGACGAGCAGATCCTTGCCGCGTACCGGCTTCTGGCCGAGCGGGAGGGCGTGTTCGTCGAGCCGTCGTCGGCGACCTCCGTCGCGGGCCTGCTGATCACCCACGCCGACGGGCGCCTGCCCGCGGGCTCGGTCGTCGTCTGCACCGTCACCGGGCACGGGCTCAAGGATCCGGACACCGCGCTGGCCTCCATGCCCGAGGTCGAGGCCGTCCCGGTCGACGCCGGGGCCGTGGCGACCGCGCTGGACCTGCGGTGACCCGAGTCCGGGTGCGGGTCCCGGCGTCCACGGCCAACCTCGGTTCCGGCTTCGACGCGCTCGGCATGGCACTTGGGCTGTACGACGAGATCGAGGTGTGGACCATCGACGGCGGGCTCTCGGTCGAGGTGACCGGCGAGGGCGCCGACTCGGTGGCCACTGACGAGACGCATCTCGTCGTGCGCGCTGTGCGGGCGGCCTGCGAGCTGGTCGGGTTCGCGCCCGCCGGGCTCGCCCTGCGCTGCGCCAACGCCATTCCGCACGCGCGTGGGCTGGGGTCGTCGGCCGCGGCCATCGTCGGCGGGATCGCGGCGGCCTACGGGCTGGCGGGACGCTCGCTGGACGACGACGCGCTGCACCTCGCCGCGGCGTTCGAGGGACACGCGGACAACGTCGCCGCGAGCCTGCTCGGCGGGCTCGTGGTGGCGTGGGACGACGACGGCCGCTTCCGGGCGGCCAGGGTCGAGCCGCACGCCGATCTCCAGCCGGTCGCGATCATCCCGGCCGAGCGGTCGGAGACGCACGTGACCCGCGGCCTGCTGCCGGACAAGGTGCCGCACGTCGACGCCGCGTTCGCCGCGGGCCGGGGAGCGCTGGCCGTCCACGCCATCAGCACGCGCCCTGACCTGCTGCTTCCCGCGCTGGCCGACCGGCTGCACCAGGACTACCGGGAGAGCGCGTGGCCATCGACGATCCGGGTGGTGCGCGAACTGCGCGCCGCGGGCGTGGCCGCCGCGGTGTCGGGTGCCGGGCCGACGGTGCTGGCGTTGACAACCGATGGCCTGTTGCCCGAGAGTGTTGATCTTGCCGGTTTCACCGTGCTGCCGGTACCGGTCGACCGGGCCGGTGTGCGCGTTGAGCCATTCGAGTGACGGAGATCACGACGACATGCCGACGGCTCGGGGCGACGCGCTGTAGGGCGGTTGTTGCACCTTGAGTGACGGCCGTCTACCCTCGGCGGTGTTCAGTCACCGCGCGCACGGGCGCCCGGTGTCGTTCCCGGGGATTCTCCGGGTCGCATCATCTGCCGAGAAGTCGGCTCAGTCCCTAACCGGTCCGAGCTGGTGCTCGCCAGGTACCCGACGACCGTGGTGACCAGATGCTCCCTTGTTGGCGACCGAGTCGCCCGACTGGCCTGAAATACGGCCAGGTTGGTGACACAAGCAGCCCAACAGCGGGAGAGATACGCCGTCTCGCATACCGACGGACGGCGTTCCGCTGGTCCACGTAGGAGGCGGGGACCGGTCAGGAAGGACATGTGTGAGCAATACCGATCTGTTGAGCAGCGACACAGCCGCTGAGTCCGTTTCCGCGGACAAGAACGGCGCGCCGAAGAAGCGCGCCGGGCTTTCCGGCATGGTTCTCGCCGAGCTGCGCACGCTCGCTGGTGAGCTGGGAATCTCCGGCACCACCGGCATGCGCAAGGGCGACCTGATCGCTGCCATCAAGGAGCGCCAGGGTGGTGGCCCGGGCGGGGCCGCCGCCGTGAAGGCGCCCCGCACCGGCACCGAGGCCGCTGCCCCCAAGGCGGAGGCCAAGGTCGAGGCGAAGACCGAGCCCCGTGCCGAGGCTCGCGTCGAGGCCGAGCGGCCCGCGGCGGCTCCGGCCGACGCGCCCGCCGAGAAGACCGACGGTGGCCGGGACAACCGCCGCCGCCGTGGCGCCAGCCGCGCCGCGGGCAGCCCCGAGGCCGTCGAGCAGGCCCCGGCCGACCGACCGGTCCGCGAGGACCGTCCGGCGCAGGCCGAGCGTCCCCAGGTCGACCGTCAGCAGGCTGACCGTCAGCAGGGCGAGCGTTCGGCTGACCGGTCCCAGGGCGACCGCCAGCAGGGCGACCGTCAGGACCGTCAGCAGGGCGATCGCCAGGATCGCCAGCAGGGTGACCGTCAGGATCGCCAGCAGGGCGACCGTGGCGACCGTGGCGACCGGCAGGGTCGCGGTGACCGCAACCGGGACCGCAACCGCCAGGACGGCCGTCCCGATGGTCGTCAGGACCGGCAGGACCGTCAGGACCGGCAGGACCGCCAGCAGGACAACCGTCAGGATCGTCAGCAGGACAACCGGAACCTCGGCCCCGATGACGACGAGGACGGCGACGGCCGTCGCGGCCGCCGTTTCCGCGACCGTCGCCGCCGTGGCGGCCGGGTCGAGGGCACGGGCGGCCAGAACGACACCGAGGTGCGCGAGGACGACGTCCTGCTGCCCGTCGCCGGTGTCCTGGATGTGCTGGAGAACTACGCGTTCGTCCGCACCTCCGGCTACCTGTCGGGCCCGAACGACGTCTACGTGTCGCTCTCGCTGGTCCGCAAGTACGGCCTGCGTCGCGGCGACGCCATCACCGGCCTGGTTCGCCAGCCGCGTGACGGTGAGGCCCAGCGGCAGAAGTTCAACCCGCTGGTGCGGGTGGAGACGATCAACGGCCTGGAGCCGGACGCGGCCAAGAACCGCCCCGAGTTCACCAAGCTGACGCCGCTCTACCCGAACGAGCGACTGCGTTTGGAGACCGAGCCGCACATCCTGACCACGCGTGTCATCGACCTGGTGATGCCCGTCGGCAAGGGCCAGCGCGCGCTCATCGTCTCGCCGCCGAAGGCAGGCAAGACCTCGGTCCTGCAGGCCATCGCGAACGCGATCACCACGAACAACCCTGAGGTCTACCTCATGGTCGTGCTGGTCGACGAGCGGCCGGAAGAGGTCACCGACATGCAGCGCTCGGTCAAGGGTGAGGTCATCGCCTCCACCTTCGACCGACCGCCGTCAGACCACACCACCGTCGCGGAACTCTCCATCGAGCGGGCCAAGCGCCTTGTCGAGATGGGCCACGACGTGGTCGTCCTGCTGGACTCGATCACCCGCCTCGGCCGCGCGTACAACCTCGCGGCCCCGGCGTCCGGTCGAATCCTGTCCGGTGGTGTCGACTCCACGGCCCTGTTCCCGCCAAAGCGCTTCCTCGGCGCGGCGCGCAACATCGAGGGTGGCGGTTCGCTGACCATCTTCGCCACCGCGCTGGTGGAGACCGGGTCCGCGGGTGACACGGTGATCTTCGAGGAGTTCAAGGGCACGGGCAACGCCGAGCTCAAGCTCGACCGGAAGATCGCCGACAAGCGCATCTTCCCGGCCGTCGACGTCGACCCGTCGGGTACGCGTAAGGAAGAGCTGCTGCTTCCGCCGGACGAGCTCGCGGTCACGGTGAAGCTGCGTCGAGTCCTGCACGCGTTGGATTCGCAGGCCGCCATCGAGCTGCTGCTCGACCGGCTGCGCAAGTCGCGGACGAATATCGAGTTCTTGATGCAGGTGGCCAAGACGACGCCGTCGCAGAGCGACGACTGAGTTTGCTCTCCCAGGATCCCGGCACCGTGTTTGGTGCCGGGATTTTGGCTTTCTGGTGCACGTGTTCGTGCTGGGTCGGCTC
>DATLIA010000221.1:0-15434 GCA_035540215.1 Actinokineospora sp.
CTTGGTCACCTTGTTGTGGATCCGGTAGGCCTCGATGATCTGCGAGCCCACTGTGTAATAGGGGTGCATCGCCGACAGCGGGTCCTGGAAGATCATCGCCATACGCTTGCCGCGCAGCCCGCGCACCCGCTCCTCGCTCGCGCCGACGAGATTCTCGCCGTCGAGCAGGACCTCGCCGCTGATGCGGGCGGTGCCCTTCTTGTGCAGGCCCATCACCGAGAGGCTGGTGACGCTCTTGCCGGAGCCGGACTCGCCGACGATGCCGAGGGTCTGGCCGCGGTCGACGCCGAAGCTCAGGTCGTCGACCGACTTGACGATGCCGTCGTCGGTCGGGAAGTGCACGCGCAGGTCGCGTACTTCCAGAAAGCGGTGGCCGATCTTGTCGGCGCGACTGGCGGGCAGCGTGGACGGCGGGACGTCGCCGACCTCGGCCAGGCTGTCTTCGGGATTCGTGGTCATGCGGTGCGCACCCTCGGGTCGACGACGGCGTACATGAGGTCAACGACCAGGTTGGCGATGACGATGAAGAACGCGCCCGTCAGCGTCACGCCGAGCACCTGCGGCAGGTCGTTGTTGGCGACCGCGATGACCGCGTACTGGCCGATGCCGGGCAGGGAGAACGTGGTCTCGGTCAGGATGGCGCCGCCGAGGAGCAGGCCGATGTCGAGACCGAAGATCGTGAGGATCGGTGTCAGCGCCGATCGCAGGCCGTGCTTGACGACGACGGTTCG
The DNA here is from genome assembly GCA_035540215.1 of Actinokineospora sp. Lineage (GTDB taxonomy): Bacteria > Actinomycetota > Actinomycetes > Mycobacteriales > Pseudonocardiaceae > Actinokineospora. Next base: position 732 of record DATLIA010000221.1, read on the forward strand.
CTCCGGCAGGCCCTTGGCCCTCGCCGTGCGGATGAAGTCCTCGTTCATCGTCTCCAGCATGCCCGCGCGGGTGAGCCGCGCGTACTGGGCCGCGTAGAGGAAGGCCAGCGTGATCCACGGCAGCGAGAGGCTGCTGAACCACAGCAGTGGATCCTCGGTGAGCGGTTTGTAGAAACTGCCGCCGATCGACCAGCCGAGACCGTCGCGGAAGATCGACAGCGACAGCATGCCGGTGAAGAAGATCGGCAGCGAGACGCCAGCCAGCGCGATCATCATGGCGGATCTGTCGAAGATCGTTCCTCGGCGCAGCGCGGAGAGCACGCCGGTGGCGACACCGGCCAGCACCCAGATCAGCGCGGCGCCCGCGGCCAGCGAGATGGTGACCGGGAGCCTGCCGAGGATGTCGGGCAGCACCGGGTTCTGCTTGAGGAACGAATACCCGAGGCAGGGCGCCGGGCACTGCTCGATCGCGGTGCCGGTGTTGTACTCCGACCCGACGATCAGCCCTTTGGCGAACCTGCCGTACTGCACATAGAGCGGGTCGGTGAAGCCCAGCTTCTGGGCCATCTCGTGGATCTGCTCCGCACCGGCGGTCTTGCCCACGTACCGCGAGGCAAGGTCCTCCGACGTGGCGCCCGCGATGCGCGGCACCAGGAAGAAGATCGAGAACGTGACGGCAGTGACCACGAAGAGCAGGATCACTGCTCCGATCAGCCTACGGACAATGTATGTGAGCACCGTACTCGGCGTGGTGGCCTGCGATGCCGCGACGATCCGCCGCGGCACCGCAGGCCACCAGTGCCTTCACCTACCTCTGTGCGTCTCGAGTACTACTTGCGGGAGGTACCGATGGCCGTGTAGTCGTACATGCCGAACGCCTCGGCGACGAAGACGTTGGTCAGGTTCTCCGGGCGGAACAGCAGGCCCTTCGACCAGACACCCGGCAGCGCCGCGGCGTTCTGCATGACCAGCTCGTCGGTCTTGGCCCACAGCGCCTCGCGCTTGGCCGTGTCGGTCTCCTTCAGCGCCTCGTCGATGGTGCTGTCAACCTCGGGAAGACGGATACCGAGGTTGGTGTTGCCACCGGCCGCACGGATGACCCGCGAGTCGACGATCTGCTGCATGAAGCCGAAGCCGTCGTTCCAGTCCGCGCCCCAGCCGTAGATGATCAGGCCGATGCCGTTGGCCTTGGCGTAGTCCGGCTTGCCCACGTACAGCTTGGTGTAGTCGGCCAGCGGGAAGGGCTTGATCTCCAGCTTGATGCCGACCCGGCCCAGGGCCTGCTGCATGGCCTCGGCGGTCGCCTTCTCCTTCGGACGCTCGGCCCGGTAGGAGATCACGGTGTTGAAGCCGTCCGGCTTGCCACACTTGGTCAGGGCTTCCTTGGCCTTGTCGACGTCGCCCTCAGGCTTGGTCAGGGCCTCGTACAGGTCGATCTTCTTCTGACCGGGGATGACCGGCGGCATGAGGCTGGTCGCGATGTCACCACCGGTGGCACCACCGTAAGAGCGCTGGTAGGCGGTCTTGTCGGCGGCGAACAGCACGGCCTTGCGGCAGTCGATGTTGTCCAGCGGCGCGACATCGGAGTTCAGCACGGTGAACCACGTACGGGCGTTGACCGGGTTGTCGGCCTTGGCCTTGAGCGCCTGGTCGTTGAGGACCTTGGCCTGGCCCGCTGCCTGCACGCCGGTGCCCTCGATCGAGATGTCGAGGTCGCCGGACTGCAGGCGGTTGTCGACGTCGTCGGCGTTGACGTTGAGCTCGACCTGCAGCTTGTCCGCCAGCGGCTTGCGGCCGGTGTCGGGGTCACTCGCGGGGTCGTAGTGCTCGTTGCGCGTCAGGACGAACTTCTTGCCAAGCTCGTTGGTCTCGAACTTGTAGGGGCCCGTCGAGATGACGTGCTCCTTGTACTTCGTGCCCGTGTCCTTGGCCTGCGGCACCGGGATCGTGGACGGCAGCGCCATGAAGTAGTCGAACCCGGAGAACGAGGTCTTCAGGTTGAACTTGATGGTGTAGTCGTCCGGCGTCTCGATCGCGGTGATCGCGTCGACGTTCGGGTCCGAGTACGGGCCCTTGTAGCCGTCGGGCACGGCGAGGAAGTCGCCGAGGTACGTCGGGCCGTTCGGGAACGTGGTCTTGTCCAGCGAACGCAGCACCGCGTACTTGACGTCCTTGGACTTGACCTCGGTGCCGTCTTCGTACTTGATGCCCTTGCGGAGCTTGTACGTCCAGGTCTTGGCGTCGTTGCTCGGCTCACCGAGCTTCTCCGCGAGGTCCGGGGCGAGCTTGTTGCCCTCGGCGCCCGGAGCGGACTTGAAGACGACTAGACCACGGCCGTAGTTGCGGATGAAGTTCCACGAGTAGCCGTAGTAAGTGTCGGCCGGGTCAAGGGAGTCCCAGTCGCCCGAGTTGGCGAAACGCAGCGTCCCACCCTTCGTGTCCGACGGGTTGAAGACCTTGCCGACCGCTGCGCCAAACCCGGGAGTGGTCGTGCCACCACCACCGTTGTTGTTGCTGCTGGACGTGCCCCCGCCACAGGCCGAAAGGCCCATCGCGGCGACCGCACCCAGTGCGACAACCGAGACAACTCGATTTTTCTTCATCTCCAGTTGCACCCCTTAATCGGTTAGGAGTTGAACTCAGGGAACGCGGATGATCACCGCGAGCGCGGGTCGAGCGCGTCCCGCAGACCGTCACCGAACAGGTTGAACGCCAGAACGGTCACGAAAATGGCGAGTCCGGGCGGGAACATGAACTGCGGATCGACCTGGTACCACCGGGTCGCGTCCGAGAGCATGCCGCCCCACGTCGCGGTGGGCGGCGGCACGCCCACTCCAAGGAATGACAGTGCCGCCTCGAACAGAATGTTGGTGGGGATCAGGAGCGTGGAGTACACCAGGATCGGTGCGACAAGGTTGGGCAGCAGTTCCTTGAACAGCACGTACTTGGGCTTGGCGCCCAGGCTGCGCGCCGCGTCGACGAACTCGCGCTCGCGCAGCGACAGTGTCTGTCCGCGGACGATGCGCCCGATGTAGGGCCAGTTGAAGAACCCGATGATGAAGATGATCACTACGATGCGCAGTGTCAGACCGTCCAGGCCGAACCCCGCGCTGCCGATCACGCCGACGAGCGCGATGGCGAACAGCAGCAGCGGGAAGGCCAGGAAGATGTCCATCAGCCTGCTGATCAGCGTGTCGACCCAGCCACCGAAGTAGCCCGCGACGATGCCCATGACCGTGCCGATTACCACCGAGAGGATGGTGGCGACGAAGGCGATCAACAGGGAGATCTTGGCGCCCTCGACGACCCGGCTGAAGATGTCGCGGCCGTTGCCCGGCTCAACGCCGAACAGGTGGTCGCCGCTGACCCCGCCGCCGCCGCCGATCGGCAGGCCGGTGTCGGCGTCGACGAGCTTGTAGTCACGGAAGTCGGGGTTGGTCCCCAGCAGGTCGATGATGAACGGCGCGAGGATCGCCACCACGACCAGGAAGATGACGACGAGTCCACCGGCCATCGCGACCTTGTCGCGCTTGAGGCGCCGCCACGCGATCTGGCCGAGCGAACGGCCCTGGATCGCGGACTTGCTCGCACCGGCGAGCGTCGCCTCGGGTGGTGTCGCAGCGGTCGCGTCGGTCACTTCCAGTGGCGGCGTCATCGAACCGACCGCCCGTGCCGAGGCGTCTGCGCGATGAGCCGAGGCGTTCCTGCCCGACTCGGTCGCGCGGATCGCTGGTAAGCCATCACGCACTCCTCGTGTCCCCGAAAACTGTGCACGGGATCTCACCGTGTGGTCGCCGACCATAGCCGCTTCGGTCTACATCGCTTAACTACGGGAGGTCACGATCCGGCCAACTGACATAAACCGAATCAGCTGTCGGCGACCGCGTTGACACGTTCAGTGAGATTCCGTCGGAATTCGTCCGTTCAGCGGACACCCAAGGTGAGCTGAACGGTCAGGTCCGGATACGCACATCGGCGCGCGCCCGAGTGTCGTCGACGGCGAACCACCCGGTCTCGAACGCCTGCCAGCGGGTCAACTCGGCCCGGCTGTCCACTCCGTCGCGGCCCACTGACCTGGCCAATCGAGTAACAGAATCGGGACAATCCGCCCAAACCAGAAGGGACAGTCGGGGTTGGACCGAACGGCGGCCCGCGGACACACCCTCGACGATCAGCACCTCGGAGACCGGAACTGTGACCCATTTGTCCGGTTTGGGTATTCGATCTACCCATATCATTTGCCTATAACGGCCCTCGCGGTTGTCCGCCAGAGGGGCCAACACACCCTCGACGAGCCTCGGCCACCACGCCACTGGGTCGGTCCAGGTGGCGAAGTGATCAGTCGGCACGACGGCCGTCTCGATACCTTGTTTCCGCAGGTCAGCGGCCAGATTCACGGCCAAAGTGGTCTTGCCCGCGCCGGAGGGGCCATCGATGGCCACCAGGCGGACCGCGCCCAGCCTGGGCGCGGCCGCCATGACCCGTCCGATCACACCGTGCGACGACCGGACAGGGCTCGGCCCAGCGTCAGCTCGTCGGCGAACTCCAGATCCCCACCCATCGGCAGACCGGACGCGAGCCGCGTGACGGTCAGGCCGGGGAAGTCGCGCAGCATCCGCACCAGGTACGTGGCGGTCGCCTCGCCCTCGGTGTTCGGGTCCATCGCCAGGATCACCTCGGTGATCTCCGCGGCGCCGATGCGCGCGAGGAGCTGGCGAATGCGCAGCTGCTCGGGACCGACGCCGGACAACGGGTCGAGCGCGCCGCCGAGCACGTGGTAGCGGCCCTTGAACTCCCGCGTGCGCTCGATGGCGAGGACGTCCTTTGGCTCCTCGACCACGCACACCGCCGACGGATCGCGCCGGAGGTCACTGCAGATCCGGCACGTCACCTCGGCGGAGACATTGCCGCAGACGTCGCAGAACACGACGCCTTCCTTCACCTTCTGCAGTGCGTCCTGCAGTCGGGAGACGTCGGCGGGTTCGGCGCCGAGCAGGTGGAAGGCGATGCGCTGCGCGCTCTTGGGCCCGACGCCCGGCAGCCTGCCGAGTTCGTCGATCAGGTCTTGGACCGGGCCCTCGTACATCACATTCCCGGCAGGCCGAGCCCGCCGCCCAGGCCGCCCGCGAGGGGACCCATCTTGTCCTCAGCCAGCTTCTGCGCCTGGGCACCCGCGTCGCGCACGGCGGCGACGATCAGGTCGGCCAGGGTCTCGGTGTCCTCCGGGTCGACCACTTTCGGGTCGATTTCCAGAGCCTTGAGCTCACCGGCGCCGGACACGGTCGCCACGACCAGGCCACCGCCCGCGGACCCGGAGACCTCCGCGTCGGCCAGCTCCTGCTGCGCGCTGAGCAGCTGTTCCTGCATCTTCTGCGCCTGCGCCATGATCGCCTGCAGGTCCGGCGCACCGCCACCAGGAAACACCGTGGCCCCTCTCATCCGGGAACGACCCGACCACCGCGGGTCGACGTCAGGTCCAGCTTAGAGGGCACCCACCTGTGGCATCGTGGGCGCCGTGCTGAGACGACACAGGATTGTCCTCGCGACGGCCTGCGCGCTGGCCGCGGCCATGACCGCGTGCGGAGGTCCGGCGGAGACAGGACAAGCGGTGCCCGTGCTGACGACGTCGACGTCATCCAGCTCGGCCACGCCGACCACGTCCAGCGCCCCGCCACCCACTACGACGACCACCACCACGTCGAGCTCCGCTCCTGTTAGTTCTAGCGCGCCCACGACGAAAGCCGCGCCGACCGGGCGGGTCGTGGTGATCGACCCCGGCCACAACGGCGGCAACGCCACCCACGCCGCGCAGATCAACAAACAGGTGCCAGCGGGCCGGGGCCGGAACAAGCCGTGCAACACCACCGGAACCGCGACCCAGGCGGGCTATCCAGAGCACGCCTTCGCCTGGGACCTCGCCGTCCGGGTCCGCGATCTGCTCACCGCGCGCGGCGTGAAGGTCGTCATGACCAGGTCCGACAACGCGGGCGTGGGTCCGTGCGTCGACAAGCGCGCCGCGATCGGCAACGAGTCCGGCGCGGCGGCCGTGGTGTCGCTGCACGCCGACGGCTCGACCGCGGCGGGCGCGCACGGCTTCCACCTGGCGTACTCCTCACCCCCGCTGAACGCCGCGCAGGGCGAGCCGTCGCTGCGGCTGGCCCGCGCGGTGCGCGACAAGATGGTGGCCGGCGGCCTGGCGACCTCGACCTACGTCGGCGCCGACGGCCTGTCCCCGCGCGACGACCTCGCCGGGCTGAACCTGACCGAGAAGCCGACGGTGCTGGTGGAGTGCGGCAACATGCGCGACCCGGCGGAGGCCGCCGTGCTGTCGAGCCCGTCCGGCAGGCAGCGCTACGCCGATGCGATAGCCAACGGCATCCTCGGATTCCTTGGCTGACCCCGTTGTGACAAGGTGGAGATCATGTCGGGGATGCGGGTGCTCGATGTCGACGAGCGCGAACGGCTGCTCATCGCGGTAGGCGATGAGTTGGCCGAACTGGACACCAAGGGCACACGCCGCTCGTTGGCGCGCGTTCCCGAGATGACGGCGGCGAAGTATCTCCCCGGCGAGCGCAAGGTCGTCGTCGAGCACGGCAGCCCGTCGCGGCTGTCGCAGCTGCGGATCGGCGGTCGGCTGACCCAGCTGCTCGGCTCGCCCGACCACGCGACCGAACTGCTCGGCGTGCTGCCGGGCCGGGTCGTCTACCGGGTCAACCGGCGGCACCGGCTGCTGTTCACCGTGGTGATCCGCAACGTACTGGTCGGCGAGGAGCAGGCGGTCTACGACCGCGGCGGCTCGGTTCTGGAGGCCGCGGTCAGCCCGAACAGCCGCTACATCGCGATCCGGCTGCCGCGCAAGCTGATCCTGGTCGACACGATGCCCGAGACCGAGGACGACCACGTCCGGCTGATCTCCGCGGAACCGGCCACCCTGGGCAGGCGCAACCTGCGCTGGCTGCCCGACTCGACCCGCCTCGTCGCCACCGAGTACACCGCCGATTCGGCCACGGTCGTGCGGTGGGCCGTCGGGTCGGAGGAGTGGGAGCCGGTCGTGCCCGCGCTGACGCCCGCCGCCGAGGCACTGGTGGCCCCCGACGGCAGGCGGGTCGCGGTGGTCGACGGTCAGCGGATCTCCTTCCACCAGGCCGACAACGGCCGCTTCCTGCGGGCGGCGGAGCTGTCGGGCCCGGTGGGCGAGTTCCACTGGTCGCCGTCGTCGCGCAGCGTCGCGGTGTCCACCCGGGCAGGGGACGCGGCGGTCGTGGCCGCCGACAAGGGAACCGTGCGAACCTTTTAGTCCTATTGGGACGGTGTGGTGCCGATCTTGTCGACCACGGCGGTCCGCACCGACGAATAGGCGGTGACGGTGCCTTCCGGAATGCCCGGGCGGTCGTCGCCCGCGATTTGGCGTTCGCCGATGAACTGGCCGGTCGAGACGTCGATGATGATCTCCCGGCGCTCGCCGTCGACCTCGACCCCGAAGGCGACCCCGGTGCGTCCGTCCAGATTGGCCGCCCGGTCGGTGACCACCATGGTCGGCACCATCGCCAGCGCGCGGTAGAGGTTCGCCCTCGTGTCGGCGGGGACCACGCCTGACCGCAGGAAGTCGGCCACGTAGACCAGGAATTCCAAGTCCGGGCCCTTACCCCGTCCCTGGGTGTCATGGCGGATGCGGTCGTGGAGCTGCTTGGCGTCCTTCGGCAGGCTTGCGATGAACTGCGGCGACGGCTTCTGCCAACCCACCTCACCCTTGCATCGTTCCTCGTCACTGTTGGCGAAGAAGTCTCCGCACGGGGCGCGGCGTTCGCCGTTGGAGTGGGGCCGATCCGGAATCTCGATGCCCTTCTCCTTGAGCTCAGCCTCCGAACTGAAGATCCACTTCTTTTCGCCGGTGGCGCGGCGCTGCATCCACTCCTGCTCGAATACCGGGGGGACCCACAGCTCGGTCCGGTTCTCCTCCAGGTAGGCGTAGAGCAGCTCCGCGCCTGTGTCCGATCCGGTGGCCGTGTACCACGCCCGCGTCCCCACATAGGTGTACTGACCCGGCCCGACCGGCGGATCCGTCGCGCGCACCCGGTCAGCCACGCTGTTGAGTTCGGCCGCCGCCGCGCTCGCGGTGGGCGGATTTCCGTTGAATGACACCGTTTGCGCCACCAACACGCCCGCCGCCACCGCGACCACCGCGGCGGCTGAGGCGATCCAGCGCTTCTTCATCCCCATGGATTTCCCCTTTTCGACGGCCGACGCCCCAGCGGCGGCCATCAGTTCGGCGCGCAAACCGGCCAGTGTGCGCGGATCGGTCCGCGGGATCGGGTTCAACCGCTCCAGCGCGTGGTCGAGGTCGTCGTCGGACCAGAGCTCACGCGGGTCGCCGTCAGTCATGGCAGTCCTCCTCCCGTGCGGATGGCCGAGTCGGATGACCACGCCGCAACGCCTTGCGCACCCGGTGCAACCGGGAACGCACTGTCCCGACCGGGATGCCCAGCACGCCCGCGACCTCGGTGGAGTCCAACCCCGCCCACGACGTCAGCAACAGGACGTCACGGTCGCCGTCGGACAACTCGGCCAGCGACCGGGCGAGCCTGCGAACGGCCGCCTCGGCATCGACGCGGTCGACCACCCGGGTGTCGTGGGTGTCCTCGCGGTCGAGGGACCGGGCACCGGCCCGGAGCGCGCGCAGCTCTTGGCGGACTGACCGCCTGAGCAGGTTGGTCGCGATGCCATAGAGCCAAGACCGCACCGCGCCGAGGCGGGGGTCGTAGGTGTGCCGCTGGTTGAGCGCGACCAGGAAGGTCTCGCTCACCAGGTCGTTGGCCGCGTCCGCGCCGACCCGGCGGGCCAGGTACCGGTGCAGTGGGGCGGCGTAGCGGTCGAACAGGCGGCCGAACTCCCCCGCCACGTCCGGGCCACCCAGATACGGGCGGTCCCGGTCGACGGGCAGCGACTCGTCGTCGCGATCGGTCATCGTCCTCACGTCAGGTGTTGCCCGATGTGGCTGGCCGCGTTCACGGCCGGGCTTTGTTGAACAATCCTAACGTAGGATTGTTCAACATTAGGATTGTTGAATTAGACGGAAGGTCTCCGAACAGCGGTTCGAGCCGTTCGCGTTCCTGTTCAACCTGACTCGGGTGTCCCGGTCGGCGCCTCGGTGACCCCGGGTGCGGGTCGGCCACGGCAGGTCAGGACTCGACTGGGCGGGCACCGAGTTTGTCGGCGAGGAGCTTGAGCATGGACTCCTCCGGGTCCTGGCGCGCGCCTTCGGAGCCGGGTTCAGGGGCGCGGGCGGCCTGGGCCATCAGCTCCTCCTCGTCCTCCGGCTCCGGTGGCAGTTCCGGCTCCGGCGGCTCGGGCGGCAGGCCGTCGCTGGGCGGGCGGCTTTCGAGCACGCGCTTCGGCGGCTCGTAGGTGCGGGTCGGCGCGGTCGTCTTGGTCTGCTGGCGGGTCGGGCCGCTTCCCGGCGGGGCGTGCACGATCTGCACCCGCCACGAACCGCCGACCGCCGTGCGGATGGCCGCGGTGATCGGCTCGATGTTGTCCGGCGACGAGAGCCTGCGGGCCAGCGGCTCAGCCGGATGCCCGATGGTGACGAGATCGCCGTCGACGGCCTGCACCGCGGCCTGCGCGAGCATCGACGCCCGCACCTTGCCCAGTGCGCGGAGCACCTCTGGCCAGATGTTGCGCATCGCGGCGGCGTCCATGGCGCCCGGCGCCGAAGGTGCTTCGGCCGTGGCGGGCTCGGCGGTCGGGGCCGCGTGCTCGGTCTCGGGCTGCCGTGCGGACTCAGCGGCGGCGGGCTCGGTGGGCCTGGCCTGCGCGGCGGGCCGGGCCTGCGGTGAGACGGGCTGGTCGGCTGGTCGCGCCGCCGGGGTCGCATCGGCAGGCGCGGTCGAGCGGCGGCGGTACTCGCGGGTCGGCGCGGGGTCGGCGCCGTACGACGCGGCGGGAGCCGCGCTCGGCGCGGCAGCACTCGCGGAGCCCGCGTTGGGGGCGACAGCGTTCGAGGCCGCGTCGCTCGACGCGGCGCTGTTCGACACCGCACTGGTCGGCGCGGCGTTGCTCGACACCGCACTGGTCGGCGCGGCGTTGCTCGGCGCGGCGGCTGCGGCGCGGGGGGCGGGGTCGGCCGCCCGGATGCCCGCGGCCATGCGGGTCTCCATCTGCTCAAGCCGTTGCAGCACAGCGGAATCCGCCGCGGCGTCGGTAGGCACCGCGCCCGGGAGCAGCATCCGCGCGCACAGCAGTTCCAGCAGCAGTCGGGGCGCGGTGGCGCCGCGCATGTCGACGAGTCCTGTGTGGACGATCTCGGCGTAGCGGGTGAGGGTGCCGCCGCCGATCCGCTCGGCCTGGCCGACCATCCGGTCGAGCTCGTCACCGGGCGCGCTCACCAGGCCGCGGGTGGCCGCGTCGGGGACGGCGCGCAGGAGAACCAGGTCGCGGAGGCGGTCGAGCAGGTCGGAGGCGAAGCGGCGCGGGTCGTGGCCCGCCTCGACCAGGCGGTCGACCGTGCCGTACACCGCCGCCGCGTCGCCTGCGGCGAGACCGTCGACCATGTCGTCGATCAGGGCGACGTCGGTGACGCCGAGCAGCGAGACCGCGCGCTCGTAGGTGACGCCTTCGGGGCCCGCGCCCGCCAGCAGCTGGTCGAGAACCGACTGCGTATCACGCGCCGAGCCGCCGCCCGCGCGGATGACCAGCGGGAACACGGCAGGTTCGACCGTCGCGCCCTCGTCCGCGCAGTTGCGCTCCAGCAGCTCGCGCATCGCGCCGGGGGGGATCAGGCGGAACGGGTAGTGATGGGTGCGCGAGCGGATGGTGGGGAGCACCTTTTCCGGCTCGGTCGTGGCGAAGATGAAGACCAGGTGCTCCGGCGGCTCTTCGACGATCTTGAGCAGCGCGTTGAAGCCCTGGGTGGTGACCATGTGCGCCTCATCGACGATGAAGACGCGGTAGCGCGACTGCGCGGGCGCGAAGAACGCCCGGTCACGCAGTTCACGCGCGTCGTCGACGCCACCGTGGCTGGCCGCGTCGAGTTCGACGACGTCGACCGTGCCCGGCCCATTCGGCGCGAGGCCGATGCAGGAGTCACACACCGCGCACGGCGTGTCCGTGGGACCTTCGACGCAGTTGAGCGACCGCGCGAGGATGCGCGCGCTGGACGTCTTGCCACAGCCGCGGGGTCCGGAGAACAGGTAGGCGTGGTTGACCCGGCCCGCGGCCAGCGCCGTGCGCAGCGGGTCGGTGACGTGTTCCTGACCGACGACCTCGGCGAAGGTAGCCGGGCGGTATTTGCGGTAAAGGGCGAGCGCCACGCCGCGACCATACCGGTGCGGCCCGACACCGCGTCGGTCGGGAAGCTCAGGCGGGCCGCGGGCGTTGCACCCGGACGTGGCCTTCTCCGACATCCCGTTCTCCGTACTCGACCTCGCGCCGGTCGCCAGCGACTCGACCGAGACGATCGCGCTGCGCAACAGCGTCGACCTCGCGCGCCAGACCGAGCGCCTCGGCTATCACCGCTACTGGGTGGCCGAGCACCACAACATGCCCGGCATCGCGAGTTCGGCCCCCGCGGTCCTGCTCGCGCACCTGGCCATGGCGACCTCGACGCTGCGCGTCGGGTCGGGCGGGGTGATGCTGCCGAATCACCCGCCGCTGGTGGTGGCCGAGCAGTTCGGCACGCTGGAGGCCCTGCACCCCGGCCGGATCGACCTGGGCATCGGCCGCGCGCCGGGCACCGACCAGGTGACCGCGCGGGCACTGCGCCGCTCGACCGGCCCACTGTCGGCCGACGACTTCCCCGAGCAGCTCGCCGAGCTCACCGACTACTTCACCAGCCGCGACGCGCGCGGTGTGACGGCCGTGCCCGCGCTGGGCAACAAGCCCGCGATCTGGCTGCTCGGCTCCAGCGGCTACAGCGCGCAGGTGGCGGGCATGCTCGGACTGCCGTTCGCCTTCGCCCACCACTTCAGCGCCGAGAACACGCTGCCCGCCCTGGCGCTGTACCGCGACCGCTTCCGCCCGTCGGACGTGCTCGCCGAGCCCTACGCGATGGTCGCCGCGTCGGTGATCTGCGCCGACGACGACCAGACCGCCCGCGAGCTGGCCAAACCCGGCGCGCTGCAGTTCCTCCAGCTGCGCAAGGGAACACCGGGCCGGATGCCGACCCCGGCCGAGGCCGCCGCGTACCCGTACACCGACCTGGACCGGCTGATGATCGACGACCGGCTGGACAGCCAGGTCATCGGCGGGCCGGAGACCGTCGAGGCGGGCATCGCCGACCTGCTGGCGGCCACCGCGGCGGACGAGCTGATGATCACGACGAACGTGTACGACCACGCCGACCGGGTGCGCAGCTATGAGCTGGTGGTCAAGACGAGGGCATAAAGGGGACCCCGTGCACCTGCCAGAGCCCGCTTATCCTTGCTGCCTTCCGGCCCTGGGGAGGTTCGCAGGATGGACACCGCACGGGGTCCGAGTTCAGTGTACCGGGGTCGCGCGGCGGCGCTGTCACCCCACTCGCCGTCACCCCACTCGCCGTCACCCAGTCGCCGTTGCCCGTTCGCGTGAAGAATCCGGAGAACGCGAACGGCCCGTGTCCTGGGACACGGGCCGCTACTGGCGGAGGATAGGGGATTTGAACCCCTGAGGGCTTTTACACCCAACACGATTTCCAATCGTGCGCACTAGGCCACTATGCGAATCCTCCAACGCGAAGAGGGTACCGCAGGGCTGTTGACCACCCAAAACGGGTGGTCAGCGGGGTGGCCGGAGGTGCGCACGGGGGTCGTGGGAGCAAGCACAGCGCTCGGTGACAACACGATTCGAGGGTCTGTGACACGGGTCCGCCCAGCGCTCGCCGATGGGTGACGTGGCTTGCGGCACCGGGGCTCGACGGCCAGCCGAACCAGGTTCGGTCGCAACCGAGGCTCGCGCTCGCTGCGTGAACGCGACTACTGGAACGACGAGTTGTCTTTGTCCCCCTTGGCCCTGGTGTTGGAGTTCACGTTCTCGATCGTCTCCGGGTCGGAGTTGACGTTGGTGTTCAGTGCGGCGATGTGGTCGATGATCTGCGCGTTGTTCAGAGTGCCGTCGAGCAGTCCGCGGGTGGTCGGGGTGACCGGGGTGTCCGGTTCGGTGTCGGCCATGGCTGGTTGTCCTCTCCTCGGTGACCTCTCGACGCTGGTGCATTCGCTCGCGGACCGTCAATCACTCGACCGGTGGATATCCAGCGAATAGACCCCGGCGGGGATACGGGTACGTACACAAAGTTCACCGGAAACCCCTCTGCCGGGTGAAACCCTGTCCTGTGGGCGCGCGGGATCGGTGGGGTCGTCTTAGCCTCGGGACGCTCATCGGTCTTCAAATGACAAGGACAAAGACGTGGCTGACGCACTCGACTCCGGACTGAGCCTCACCGTGGGGCAGCAGCTGACCTCGCCGAACGGGAAGCACGCGCTGAAGCTGCAGTCCGACGGCAACCTGGTTCTCTCGAGCGACGGCGCCGCTGTGTGGGCGTCGGGCACCGACGGCTCCGGCGCCGTGCGCGCCGACATGCAGGCGGACGGGAACTTCGTGCTGTACAAGGACGGCGGCGACGCGGTCTGGGCGACGCAGACCGGCGGTACCGGGGGCGCGAGCCTGGTCGTCGGCGACGACCGCGGTGTGAGCGTCGTCGGCTCGGACGGCGCGTCGCTGTGGACCAACGGGACGGCCGAGGCCGCCGCGGCGCCCGCTCCGGTGCCGGTGCCGGAGCCCGCTCCGCAGGCCGCGCCCGCTCCCCCGGCCGCGCAGACCTACACGGTCGTTCCCGGTGACACGCTGTCGGCGATCGCCAAGCGCTTCTACGGTGACGGCAACCAGTACATGCGGATCGCGCAGGCCAGTGGGATCGCCAACCCGGACATGATCCACCCCGGACAGGTGCTCACCATCCCGGCGTGACGCTCTACTTTGGACAGGCCCCGTCGGAATTTTTTTCCGGCGGGGCCTGTTCGTTTCGCGCTACCCGGCGACCTTGGCCCGCTGCGGAAGCAGGTCCGCGCGGTCGGCCGCGGCCCGGCCCGCGCCCCAGCCCGCGGCGTCGCTGACGGAGGCGCGGCGGACCCGGACGCCGGGGAACATCGCCTCGAACCGGGCGCGGACGGCCGCCTCGCGGCGGGCGAACACCGGGACGAGGCGGGTGTCGCCCGAGACCTGGTTGACCACCGTGAGCCGCTCGCGGATGCGCTGCGCGTAGGCGACCAGGAACGCGTGCCGGTAGGCCTTGGAACCGCCGCCCGACAGCGCGTGCGCGGCCTGGACGTGCAGCGAGCGCGACAGCAGGGTGGTGATCTCCAGGTCGGTCTCGTGACCGACGACCACGACGCAGCCGAGCTTGGGGTAGAACACCGCGCGGCAGCGGTTCGCCCCGGCCACCGCGTCGACCAACTGCGCCTTCGCCCCCTGGTAGGGCGCGACCATCCACAGCCGTACCGCCCCGGCCTCCGCGGGCAGTTGGTCGACGGCGGCCTGTTCGAAGGCGTAGCGGGTCATCAGTTCCTGCGCCTTGGCCGACAGCGCCTCGGCCTCCTCGGGGAACGATGTCGACTCCGCCTTCGCGAGCAGTCCGCGCACCCGGTTCAGCACTTTGGGGTCCAGGCCCGCGCGCACGGCCGACATCAACGCGTCGCCCGGCAACGGCAGGATGTGTGGCAACGAAGGCAACCG